>VEQS01000039.1 GCA_018883105.1 Phycisphaerales bacterium | reverse complement strand
CTCCTCGGCGGAGCGCTGGCGCTCATGGCAACGCGCGGCATCGAGCCCATGCCCGACGACGCACGCGCGTGGCTCGTCGCGCTCGGTGCGCTCGCTGCCCTCGGCACCTTCTGGCAGTCGTGGACCGGCGCCGACGCTGGCCTACACTCGCGCGCCCCATGGACCTCTTCGCATACGAAGGCGGCACGCTCCGGTGCGAAGGCGTCCCCGTCGGCGACATCGCCGCGGACGTCGGCACGCCGACCTACGTCTACAGCCGCGGAACCCTCGCCGAGCACCTGACGCGGGTTCGTGACGCGTTCGCGGCGGTCGATCCCCTGATCTGCTACTCGGTGAAGAGCTGCGGGAACCTGGCCGTGCTGCGCGCGCTCGTGGACCTCGGTGCGGGAATGGACGTGGTCTCCGGCGGCGAGCTGCACCGGGCGCTCGCGGCAGGCTGCCCGCCGGAGCGCATCGTGTACGCGGGCGTCGGCAAGCGCGACGACGAGATCGCCGCGGCGCTCGATGCCGGCATCCACCTCCTGAACGTCGAGAGCGAGCAGGAATTCGAGAACATCGCGCGGATCGCGCGCGCTCGCGGGACCGAATGCCGCTGCGCCCTGCGCATCAACCCGGACGTCGACCCGAAGACCCACCGCCACACCACGACGGGAACCAAGGAGACGAAGTTCGGCGTCGACATCGAGCGAGCACGCGCCTTCTTCCGGACGTACGGCCACGACGCGCACGCGCGCCTCGTGGGCCTGCACCTGCACATCGGCTCGCCCGTCTACGACACCGCCCCGTACGTCGAGGCCGTGCGCCGCGCCCTGGCGCTGCGCGCGGACCTGCAGCGGGAGGGCTTCGAGGTCTCCGTGCTCGACGCGGGGGGCGGATTCGCCGCCGACTACGAGACCGGCCGCAGCCCCGCGGCGGCGGACTACGCGGCGGCGATCGTGCCGCTCCTCGAGCCCGCGGTGCGGGACGGCCTGCGCGTCGTGCTGGAGCCCGGCCGGTCGATCGCAGCCAATGCCGGCATCCTCCTGACGCGCGTGCAGTACGTGAAGCGGTCGGGCGACAAGCGCTTCGCCATCTGCGATGCCGGCATGAACGCGCTGCTTCGCCCGAGCCACTACGACGCGTTCCACTTCATCTGGCCCGCCGAGCCGCGCGCGGGTTCCGTGCCGACGCGTCGCGCGGCCGATCCGGGCGTGGCGGGACTCGAGCCGTGCGACGTGGTGGGGCCGCTCTGCGAGACCGGCGACTACCTGGCGCTCGACCGCGCCCTGCCCGTGCTGGAGCGCGGCGACCTGCTTGCCGTCTTCACCGCCGGCGCCTACGGCATGTCGATGGCCAGCCGCTACAACAGCTCGCCGCTGCCGGCCGAGGTGCTGGTGGATGGCGACCGCTTCAGCCTGGTGCGCCGCCGCGAGACGTACGCCGACCTCGTCGCGCACGAAGGGTGAGCCGGCGCCGCGCCGCGTCAGCCGGCGAGCGGCCCGACGAGGTGCATCACGACGTTCGCGTAGATCCCGGCGAACACGTCGTCGAGCAGGATGCCGCGGCCGCCGCGCATCGACTGCAGCGCCCGGCACGGGGGCGGCTTCAGGACGTCGAGCGCGCGGAACAGGACGAAGGCCATCGCCACCCCCATCAACGCGGTGGTCAGCCAGCGGATGTCCGCGTACTCGTCGCGCAGCGGCCAGCGCAGCCCGATCATCGCGATGCACATGCCGGCCACCTCGTCGAGCACCACGCACGAAGGATCCTTCACGCCGAGTGCGTCCTCGGCGCGCGCGCCCCACACCTCGCAGCCGAGCACGGCCCAGACGAGCATCGCACCAAGGGCCGCCTGGATCACCCAGGCCGACCCCATCGGGACGACCGCGCAGAGGGCGAGCACCGCGACGCACGGCGGCAGCGATCCCCACGTCCCTGGCGCAAACCGCGCAAACCCCAGCCCGCCCACGGTGAGCGACCAGCGGCCGAACCCAGGCATCGACGCCAGCCGGACGCGCGCCTCCGAGGGATCGATCTTCGGTTCTCCGAGGGCCATCGCTCGGGAGTGATCGGCGCGTTCAGCGCCCTGACTTCGAAATGGCCCGCAGCATCGCCGCGCCGCGCACCACGTATGGCACGGCGCTCCACGCCGTGACCGCGGTCATGGTCCAGACCGCGATCGCCTGCGCCAGGCGCCACGTCGGGCTGGCCAGGCACCCCGGGTTCACCGCGATGAAGAGGGCCGTCGGGATGCCTGCGCTCTGGACGAACATCTTGGCCTTGCCCGCCCAGTCGGCGGGAAATGCCACCCCCCGGGCCTCAAGCACCCCGCGCAGGCTGGTCACGAACAGCTCGCGGCCGAGGACCACGACCACCATCCAGCTGGCCACGCCGGTGGCGCACTCGATCGAGGACTCCGGCGCCGCAATGCCCCAGGACGCGCTCCAGGTCGGCTCGGCGAACTTGGGGCTCGCCAGGTAGATGAAGGCCCCAAGCACCAGCACCTTGTCGACGAAGGGGTCCATCACGCGACCGAAGTCCGTGACCACGCCCCACTTCCGTGCCAGGTGACCGTCCAGGACGTCGCTCAGGGCGGCGGCGATGAAGAGCGAGAAGGCGATGTTCCCCCAGACCTGCCGTTCGGGCCCCCCGTGCGGGGTCAGGCATGCGCCGACGATCACGAAGAACGCGGTCGCCATGGCCAGCCGGGCCACCGTGATGGCATTCGGCAGGGTGCGGCGGACGCGATCGGTCATGGCGCGAGGCTAGCCGAGCCAACGAGTCCCACGGGCGGTTGCCAACCCCCGGGTCCGCTCCTATTATCCGCCTCCTCCCTGGCCCCCTCCCGATGAACGCCACCCTGTTCTACGCCGCTGCTGCCCTCGGTGCCGTGGTGCTGTACCTGATGATGGAACAGCGCCCCGCCGCCTTCCGGGCTGCCCTCACGGTCAGCGGCCTCGCGGCCGTTGGCCTCATGCTCAACGCGGTGGCCCGGTCGGCACCGGCCCCCGAGGGCCTGCCGTCGCCCGGCCCGGTCTTCTGGATCCACGTGCTGCTGGCATTCGTGGCCGTCGCCGGCGCGGCACGCATGGTGACCCACCCGCGGCCCGTCTACGCCGCGCTCTACTTCGTGCTGGTGATCCTGGCGGTGGCCGTGAACTTCCTGCTCCTGGAAGCGGAGTTCATGGCCTTCGCGCTCCTCATCGTCTACGCGGGCGCCATCCTCATCACCTACCTCTTCGTGCTGATGCTCGCGCAGCAGTCGGGCGACCACGCCACGCGTGGCGAGGAATCCGCCTGGTACGACCGCACGCCGCGCGAGCCGGTGGCGGCGCTCCTCCTTGCGTTCGTGGTCCTGGCGGCGACGTCGGACGCGCTCTTCGGCCGCGACCGCGGCACCGAGTGGGAGGCATCGCCGGCCATGACCTCTCGCGCCAACACGCGTGCCTGGCAGCGGCTCGACGACATGCCCGGGCTGCTCCTTGCGCAGGCCAAGGAGGTCGGCGCGGCCGCCGACGACCCGTCGGCGAAGGACGCGTGGAACAACGCGCAGCTTGGCGTGGGCCCGGGCGGAAAGCGCCTGGAAATCGCCCCCGGCGGCGAACGCGCCACCGCCTGGGTGCGCGTCGAGGACACCGTGAAGCCCGTTGAACTCGGCGGCGATCATGCGCCCGTCAACTCGCAGGCGCTCGGCCACGCGCTGGTGGCGGAGTTCCCGGTGAGCCTCGAGCTTGCGGGCGTCATCCTGCTGATGGCGCTCTTCGGCGCAGTGGTGCTTGCCCGCCGCCAGATGGAGATGGCCGAGGACGAGCGCCGCGCGGCCGCCGGGCTGCCGAGGATCGGCGACGAGCTGCAGGCCGGACGCGGAGGCGCAGCGTGACCATGCTTCCCGCGATCCTCGCCGACGCCCCGCTCGCCCCCGCCCTGCCCGCGACGCTGCAGCTGACGCTCTGCCTCTCGGTGATCCTCTTCGGAATCGGGCTCGTCGGGTTCCTCACCCGGCGCAACATGATCCTGATGTTCCTCTCCACGGAACTCATGTTCCAGGCGGCGGCGCTCGCGTTCGTCGCCTTCGGCCGGCTGTGGATGGACCTCTCCGGCCAGCTGATGGTGATCTTCATCCTGACGGTCGCCGCGGCCGAGGCGGCGCTCGCCCTCGGCCTGGTGGTGCTCCTCTACCGCCGCAAGGAGACGCTCAGCAACGAGGCCTGGGCGGAGCTCAAGGAATGACCATGCAACCGGCCCTCCTCTCGACGCTCGCCCTCGCGCTCGGCGACGGCGCGCACGCCGACGGCGGCCACGCGGCCCAGGCGGCCGGCTACGCCGACGTCGGCGCCCTGCAATTCGCCAAGGCCAGCGTGGACGCCGGGTACGCGTGGCTCAAGTGGATGCTGCTGGCGCCGCTTGCGTCGGTGGCCCTCTGCGGCCTCTTCGCCCTGCTCAAGGTAAAGGGCCGCTGGCCCGCGGCGTTCACCGTCGGCGCCTTCGCGACCGCGGCGGCGCTCGCCGTGTCGCTCTACTTCCAGTGGAGTCCCACGCTCTTCGGCACGCACGCGCCGCTCGCCGTGCCGCTCGCCGACTGGATCACCGTCGCCTGGGGCGACGGGCCGCTCCAGGCCTTCTCGGTGGGCTTCGGGCTGTACATCGACGGCATCACGCTGCTCTGGATGCTCTTCGTCACGGTGCTCGCCACGCTCATCGCGCTCTACGCAAGCGAGTACATGGAGTCGGACGTCAAGGCCGGCTACGCGCGGTTCTTCTTCGCGGTCAGCCTGTTCGTCGCCAGCATGCTCATCCTGGTGATGAGCGACAACCTGGTGGGCCTGTACCTGGGGTGGGAGGGCGTGGGCCTCTGCTCCTACATGCTGATCGGCTACTACGCCACGCAGCCCGGGGCCACTGCGGCGGCCAAGAAGGCGTTCATCATGAACCGCGTGGGCGACCTGGGCCTGGCGCTCGCGATCTTCCTGATCTGGACCAACTACGGCACGGTGAGCTACGACGGCCTCTTCCAGGCCGTCGCGTCGGCCGACCCGCTCTCGGCGCAGGGCTCGTGGTCAAAGGCCGCGATCCCCTTCCTGCTCCTGATGGCCGTGTGCGGCAAGAGCGCGCAGGGCCCGCTCTTCACCTGGCTTCCGGACGCCATGTGGGGCCCGACGCCCGTGTCGGCCCTCATCCACGCGGCGACCATGGTCACCGCGGGCATCTACCTGCTCGCGCGCATGGCGCCCTTCTACACGCAGCAGGCGATCGGCTCGGAGTGGGCCGAGCCGGCGCTCCTCACCGTCGGCTGGATCGGCTGCATCACGGCGTTCCTCGGTGCGACGATCGCGTGCGGGCAGTTCGACTACAAGCGCGTCTTCGCGTACTCGACGATCAGCTCGCTCGGCTACATGGTGATGGGCCTCGGCGTGGGCACCGCCTTCGGCGGCGTCTACTACGTGTTCACCCATGCGTGGTTCAAGGCCCTCCTCTTCCTCACCGCCGGCGCCGTCATGCACGGCATGGCCGGCCAGGTCGACTTCCGCAAGCTCGGCGGCCTGATGAAGGTGCCGGGCTTCCGGCTGACCATGGTGTGCATGCTGCTTGGGTGCCTGTACCTCGCCACCGCGCCCTTCAGCGCCGCCGCGCTCTCCAAGGACATCATCCTGTACCAGGCGCTCACCAGCCCCGTGGACCAGGTGCGCTGGATGGGCTGGCTCGGCCTCCTCACCGCCGGCATCACCGCCTACTACGCCTTCCGCGTGTGGTTCCGCCTGGCCCTCGGACCGGTGCACATCGAGCCCGGCCCCGACCAGCACGGGCACGGCGACGACCACCACGGGTCGCACGGGCACGATGCGCACGTGCACCATGGTGGTCATGGCGGGCATGGTGGGCATGGCGGCCACGGGCACGGGTTCCACCCGCACGCGCCGGGCTTCCGCATCTCGCTCGTCCTGGCGGTGATCGCCATCGGCTCGATCCTCGCGGGACTGCCGAGCTACCTCGAGAAGTCCGCGGGCTACAACTGGATCCAGCGATTCGTGCTCAACTCGACCGCGTGGAACCGCGCCACCGCCGGCCCCGAGCATGCCGAGATCCTCGGACGCGACGCGCACGGCACGCTCTTCGTGCTGGCGACGGGCGTGGTGGTCCTCGGCATCGGCCTCGCCTGGGTGCTGCATGCGGCCAACCGCGGCCTGGGTGACCGGCTGCGCGCCTCGATGCTCGCCACCCCCGGCCTCAAGTGGCTGGCCCTCGGCAGCGAGCACGGCTGGTACGTCGACCAGCTCTACGCGGCCATGATCGGCGTGCCGGCCTGGATCGGCGCGCAGCTCCTGGCCTTCGTCGACCGGTTCGTGATGGACGGCGTGATCGTCACGGCCGTCGGGCGCATCCCCGGGTTCTTCGGGCGCATCTTCCAGCCCCTCTACACCGGCAGCGTGCAGGGATATGCCCTCACGATGGCCGGCGGCATCGGGCTGATCGTCGCGTGGGTGGTCTGGATCTGGCTCTCGGGAGGTGCGTCGTGACGCTTGCGGTCCTCCTCATCGTCCTGCCGCTCGCCGGCGGACTCCTCTGCCTCGCCGGCGGCGATCGCGCGGCCAAGGCCCTGGGCATGGCGGCGTCGCTGGCGACGCTTGCCGTCGCAGTGGCCTTCGCGGTGCAGTTCCCGCACTGGACGGATGGGCAGTACTGGCCGAATGCCGAGGGCTGGAAGCTCTTCAATGCCTTCGGGGTCGATTTCCTCCTCGGCACCGACGCGGTGGGCCTCCTGCTCATCCTGCTGACGGCGCTCCTGATGCCGTGCTCGATGCTCGTGAGCTTCTCGAGCATCACCCAGCGCCAGGGCGGCTTCTACGCGCAGTTCCTGTTCATGGAGGCGGCGGTCATGCTCGCCTTCCTGGCGCGCGACCTGATCCTCTTCTACATCGGCTACGAGTTCGCGCTCGTGCCGCTCTTCCTGATCGTCGCCATCTGGGGCGGCCAGGACCGGCGCAACGCGTCCATCCGGCTCTGGGTGTTCAGCTTCGTCGGCAGCGTCGTGTCGCTGGTCGGGTTCATCTACCTGGGCGCCGCGCACGCGGCGGACACCGGCACCCCGCTCACCTTCTCGATCGCGAAGCTCACGGCGTACGGCCAGTCGCTCCCGGCCGACGTCCAGTGGTGGGTGTTCCTCGCCATCATGGGCGGGTTCGCGGTCAAGGTGCCGTTCGTCCCGGTGCACTCCTGGCTGCCGCTCGCCCACGGCGAGGCGCCGACCGCGGGCAGCGTGGTGCTGGCGGGCATCGTGATCAAGATCGGCCAGTACGGCGCGCTGCGCTTCGCCTTCCCGATGGCGCCCGAGGGCGGCCTGGCACTCGCCTCCACCTTCGCGGCGCTCGCCGTGGTGGGCATCATCGCGATGAGCCTGGTCTGCTGGGTGCAGAACGACGTCAAGCGCCTGGTGGCCTACAGCTCCATCGCGCACATGGGCCTGGCGCTCCTTGCCATGTTTGCCTTCAACGTGGCGGGCATGGAGGGCGGCATCCTCTACATGGTGAACCATGGCCTTTCGACGGCCGGCATGTTCATGTGCATCGGCATCATGTACGAGCGCTACCACACCAAGGACATGGAGCTCGTGGGAGGCCTGATGCAGCGGATGCCCGTATGGAGCGTCTTCATGGTGCTCTTCGCGATGGCGTCGCTCGCGCTGCCCGGCCTCAACGGCTTCGTGAGCGAGTTCCTCTGCCTGCTCGGCATCTTCACGGCCGACCGCGGCACCGGCACGGGCTTCCCCGGAATCCTGGGCCCGGCCTATGCGGTGCTCGCCGGCCTGGCGCTCATCCTGGGCGCCCTGTACGTCCTGCGCATGCTGCAGAAGTTCGTGTTCGGGCCGCTGCGCGAGCCCGCGCAGCACGGCAACGACCACCACGCAGGCAACCACGGCCATCACGGCCACCATGGCACCGAGATCCGCGACCTGAACGGCCGCGAGGTGCTCAGCATGCTGCCGCTCGCGGCGGGATGCGTGGTGATCGGCCTCTGGCCGCAGCCGATCCTGGACGCCATCAAGCCGGTGGCGCGCGACGTGGTCGCCCCCTACACCGCGCTCATCGAGCGCTCGCAGCGTGACGGCGCCGCCTCCGCGGCCGCCCTGGCCCCGACCGCGGGCACCGATGCGACCGCCACGACCGGAGGCATGCCGTGACCGCCATGACGCCCGTCCTCGCCGCCGCCGCGCTGGGCCCCAAGTTCTCGCTGATCGCGCCCGAGATCGTCCTCTTCTGCGGCGCGGTGCTCTGCGCCATCATGGGCATCTCGCGGGCGCGCGCGGTGCGCGCGATGGTGCCGTGGATCTCGGCCGCCGCCCTCGTCGCCACCTTCATCACCATGCTGCGGACGTGGACTCCCGAGGCTGCCGCGGCCGCGGACCTGCCGATGCCCATGCTCGGCAAGTACGTGATCGCCCTGCTCTGCGTGGTGGGCCTGGGGCACGTCCTCTCGACCGTCGGCAGCATCGACCGGCTCGCCGAGCGCCAGGTGGCCTCCGGCATCGCGGCGTTCGACCCCGTGCGGGTGATCCAGGGCGAGTTCCACGCGTTCCTCCTGCTCTCGCTGTGCGGCGGCATGCTCATCTGCCACGCCACGGACCTGATCTGGCTGTTCCTCGCGTTCGAGCTGTGCTCGCTCCCGACCTACGTGCTGGTGGCGATCGGCCGCACCGCCGACCGCAGCATGGAGGCGGCGATCAAGTACTTCTTCCTCGGCGCCATGAGCACGGCCACCATGCTGTTCGGCTTCGCGCTGCTCTACGGCGCGACGGGCACGCTCGAGCTGGCCCCCATGCGCGAGGCATTCATGCTGCAGGCCCAGACCGGCGGCATCGGTGCGATGGCGGTCGTCGGAACGCTGCTTGCGGTGATCGGCATCTGCTTCAAGCTGGCCGCCGTGCCCATGCACTTCTACGCCCCGGACGTCTATGAGGGCGCGTCGAGCCCCGTGGCCGCGTTCATCAGCTTCGTCCCCAAGGTGCAGGGATTCGTCACGCTGGTGCTCCTCCTGGGCACCGTGGGCTGGAGCGCCGGCGGCGAGAGCGCCATCCCGCAGGTGATCGCGGCGGTGCTCTGGATGATCGCGGTGCTGACCATGACGCTCGGCAACATCGGCGCGCTGCTGCAGCGCTCGGCCAAGCGCATGCTCGCCTACAGCTCGATCGCCAACTCGGGCTACATGCTGGTCGGCATCCTGGCCGGCCCGACGATCGGCATCGACGCCACGCTGCTCTACCTCCTCACCTACGGCGTCGCGAACCTGGCCACCTTCGGCGCGCTCGCCGCCATCGAGCGAAACGGCCAGGAGGTCGACTCGATCGACGACCTCGCGGGCCTGCGCGTGCGCGCGCCGGCGATGGCGCTTGCGCTGGCGATCGGCGCCCTGAGCCTGACCGGCATCCCGCCGCTCCTCGGGTTCTGGGGCAAGCTCGACCTCCTGGTCGCCAGCGCCGAAGGCAGCCAGCGCGCGCTGCTCGTGATCATGGCGCTCAACAGCGGCATTGCGGCCTTCTACTACCTGCGCCTCGTGGCCCTGCCCTTCGTGCAGGACCCGACCCCGCGCACGCAGGGCGTGGCCGGCGTGCACTCGCCCTGGCCGCGGCTCAGTGCCCTGGTCTTCGCCATGGGCTGCATCCTGCTGCCGTTCGCGGTGAACCAGCTCAAGTCGGAGTCGCAGGGTGCGGCCGGAACGGCTCCCCCGGCGCAGGCCCAGTTGGAGTACAATCTCTCCTCCCTCGGGCGCTGAATCCGGCGTCCCAGTGGGCACGCGACCGTAGCTCAACTGGATAGAGCATCGGTCTACGAAACCGAAGGTTGCTGGTTCGAGCCCAGCCGGTCGCGTTGATCCAGCCCTGGCACCACTGCCAGGGCTGTTTTCTTTGGATCACCGAGCGGAATTCCTGGATCAGGCCCTTGCCGCGGCCGATTCCCGGGTCACGATGGCAGCATCCATGGTTCAGGGACAGGGTCGTGGCATTGTCGGCGGTTTCGCGGTCCTGGGTGCGCTGGGCGCGGCCGGGCTGTGCCATGCGCAGGTGTCGAATGACGATCGCGCCAATGCCACCCGCATCCGACCCGCCGAGACCGTCACCGCGCTGACCGCGCTGGCGACGCCGTCGACCGACCCCCTGCCCTCGGCGGACGGTTGCCAGTTCCTGGGGTGGTCCGCGCCCCGCAAGGACGTCTGGTACCGCTTCGACCCGCCGCAGCCGGATGGGCTCCTGACGCTCGATCTCTGCGAGTCGAACTTCGACACCTCGGTGGTGCTCTACCGGCTCGACCCCGCATCCGGCGCCATCGAGCAGATCGCCTGCGACGACGACGACTGCAACCCGGCCGGCCCGACCTACCAGTCCCGGATCGCCGGGCTCCGGCTCGTCGCGGACACGCGTCCGGTGCTCGTGCGCGTGGCCGGCTGGAGCAACCAGGTCGGCACCCTGCGCATGCGTGCGGACTGGACGCCGGCCGGCATCACGCCCGCCCGCTTCACCGCCGGCGGGCTGTACCAGGATGGCCAGGTCACGCTCTCCGGGCAGCAGTCGAGCTCGCAGGGCCCGGGCTCGGTCGGACCGGTGCATGCCTTCGTCCAGGGCCAGGCGCAGGTCGGTGCCGCACGCGCGGGCGGCTTCGTCGCGGCGTCGGTGACTTCCGGATGGTCGGACTCCTGCGAGGTGCGCCTCGAAGGTTCGCTCGAGGCGACGCAGCCGGCGAACGCCGGGGCCACCAGCCGCTTCCGCTGCATCGACGGCAACACCACCGGTGCGAGCGCGCCGCTCGAACTGACGCTCGACGCGGAGCGCTACTTCCGGATCTCCTCGCCGGGCTCCGTGCCGCCGACGTTCGTCGCAGGCTCCGGGTGCATCTGCGGGAATCGCCTCTCGGCCGGTACCTACCTCATCGAAGTCGACTTCGGCGTGGCGCTCGCCGGCTCCGACTCGGCCGCAGCGCAGACCATCGACTGGCGGCTCGAACTGTCGACCACGCCCTTCCGCATCGGCGACCTCGACGGCGACGGTGCGGTCGACGGCAACGACCTCGGGCACATGCTGGCCGCGTGGGGCGGCTCGGGGCCGGCGGACATCAACCGCGACGGCACCGTGAACGCCGACGACCTCGGCGCGCTGCTCGGGGACTGGGGCACCTGACCGTCATCCGGCGCGGCGAACGGCGACCGCCACCACCGGCACCGCCAGCATGCACACCAGCCCGGCGCGCAGGCCGTTGAATGCGCCGATCGAGAGCCCCAGCGCGTCGAACGCCAGGGGCTCGACCGGAATCCACGCCGCGACCGCCGCACCGGCACCGGCCACCGCCACCACGCCCGCGCCCCGGGCCGGCCACAGACGCGCCGCGATGCATGCGGTCGCCGCCGCGGCGAGCGGCACGACCAGCAGCATGCTCACCGATGGCAGCACCCAGGCGGCAGCCGCGGTGGGGGCGAGCCACACGGCCCATGCGCCGATGACCGCATCCCACGGCACCGCGCGGCGTCCGAGCCATGCTCCGCCACCGGCGGCGAGCAGCGATGCCGCCAACCACCCGAGGAGCGCGATCCCCCACGCCCGCCCGGGCGCACGGGCCAGGTCGATGCCGTTCGCAGAGGCCACGGCCGCCGCGAGCCATCCGATCGCGCACGATGCCACCACCACGAGCAGGCACGCGAGGAGCGACCGGGACACGCCGGCAAGCAGCGAGGGCGGTGTCGATTGCCTCCGCGCCCGCAGGCTGCCTGCGCCAAGCACCAGGGCCGCGATGCCGACGATCCACGTCGTCCCCGCCTCCGGCCAACGCAGCACCCACAGGCCGAGCACGTCGCCGAACACCGCACGACCCGCGGGGATCACCCCGCCCTCCGGCCACCGCGCGTCGAGCCCCCGCACCAGGGCGAGCGCCGTCCCGGCCAGGTGCGCGCGCGTCCACGGCGACTGCCGCTCCACGGTGTCCTCCGGGCGGTGGTACGCGGCGACGTCGCCGATGAATGCCACGTTGAAGCCGCTCAGCCCTGCCTTCACGAACACGGTGAAATCCGTGCCGTTCGGCATCCGCTCGTAGATCGCCGCCGCAAGCGACTGCGTCCGCGGCGCCGGGACGGATCCGTCGATCAGGTTCGACAGCCACGCCGACTGCGGTCCGAGCTCGAAGATCGCCGCTGGCCCTGCGGCGCCGCGTGCATCGAGGTTGACCACCGCGCGCAGCGACGCCGCCGCCGGATGCTGCGCCATGAACGCCTGCGCCCCGAGCAGGCCGCGTTCCTCGCCGTCGGTCACCAGGAGCAGCACGTCGTGCACCGGTGGCCGCGCGACAAGCGCCCGTGCCACGGCGCAGAGCGCGGCGACGCCTGCACCATCGTCGGAGGCGCCGGGCGAACCCACCACCGAGTCGGAGTGCGCCACCACGGCGATCGCGGGCGCCCCGTCCGTCCCCGAGCCGTCGATCATCGCGACCAGGTTCTCCACGTCGACTGCGCCCGCGCGGCGTTCGATGTGCGTGCGCTGGCGCTCGACCGCGAGGCCGAGCGACGACAGGATGCCCGCGATCCGCTCGCGGCCGGCCGCGGCACCGGGCGTCCCGACCACCCGGGGCGTGCCGTCACCGACGACCGTCACGAGGTCCCCGCGGAGCACCGCCGGATCGACTGCCTCGCCACGCGCCGCGCCCGGCACCACCCCGGGGCGCGCCTGCAGCCACGCCGTCCAGCACCCCACCGCCGCCACCACGGACAGCAGCGCGGGAATCTCCCACCCCAATGCACGAACCAATTCTGAACGTCCGGAAAGCCTCGGGATCATCGAACCAAGGGCCTCCGTGCGGCGTTTTTGACCCATCGGGCTAGACTCGTCGTCGGCCCTCGCGCTGTGCAAGGCGGGCCGCCCGATCGGATCGGATCCAAGGAGATTATCAAGATGCGCTTCTTCGCCTCGATGGGCACGCTCGCCGTCGCCTCGTTCACGCTCGGCGCGCACGCCGGCATCATCGACATCACCGAGATCCGCACGGGATCGGGCAACGCGGAGTACATCGAGCTCAAGGGCCCGCCCGGGCAGTCGCTCGGAGGTTTCGCGATCGTGATCATCGGTGACGGCACCTCGACCACGAGCGGCACCGGCGCCCCGCCGACGCGGTCCGGCGTCGTGGAGTGGCTCTACCGCTTCGCCCCGACGGATGTCATCGGACCGAACGGCTACCTCGTGCTGCGCAACCCTGGGCAGAACCCGGCCAATTCGGCGGACACCTCCGGTGCGTTCCCCTTCGCGATCCCCGCGGGTGCAACCGACCGGCCGTGGGGCTACCAGGCCTCGGGCCTCGCTGCGGACACGCAGATCGAGTCGCCCGACAACCAGACCTACCTGCTGGTGACCGGCTACACCGGCACCGACACGTTCCAGACCCGCGCCCCGAACCAGGGGGCCGACGGCCAGGACCTCGACACCAACGACGACGGCATCCTCGACGTCACCCCGTGGACGGCGATCATCGACAGCGTGGTGCTCAAGGAGTCGAGCGGCAACGCGCCGGGCAGCGGCCAGGAGTGGTGGTACGCGACCACCTTCTGCGGTCCGTACATCACCCGCCAGGTCGTGCCCGCCACCTCGGGCACGGTCGTCGCGGGCTGGGACTTCCAGACCACCACCAACACCAACGCCGGCACCGCCGCCGCGGCGCAGCCGAACACGCCGAAGCTGTTCCGCTCGAACGCCGGCACCGGCACCATGTTCCTCGACGGCACCAACGGTTCGAGCAACTGGGCGCAGGCGACGGAGCTGAACGCCTTCACCGGCACCAACGTCAACGCCACGGGCACCGGGACCGGCGGAAACGGCCTTGACCCCGCCACCACGCCCACCTCGTCGCTGGCGCTGCAGGCCGGCGGCACGGGCACGCCCGGCAACGGCAAGTCATTCACGCTGAAGTTCTCGATGGTCGGCATCAGCGGCCTGAACGTCAGCTACGCCACCCGCACCTCGGGTGCCACGACCGGCTTCACCAACCATGCCTGGGCATGGAGCACCGACGGCAGTTCGTGGACCGACATCGACGCGGTGACGACCTTCACCACGTCCTTCGCGGCCAAGACCCTGGCCCCGCTGAACGCCTTGAACGGCGCGATGGATGCATACCTGCGCTGCACGGTGACCGGTGCGACCAGCACCTCGAGCAACAACCGCTTCGACAACATCGTGCTCCTGTCGAACCCCGTCACGAACAACACGATCGTGACCAGCTACCTCGGCCCGATCCACGGCTTCAAGACCTCGGCGGGCGCCTGGGCCATCGGCGTGGCATCGACCACCACCGGCTCGCGCGACACCCCGGGCGCCGACAACGTCGACCCGACGACCTACACCTGCGGCGACGCGGGCTCGGGAGACTGCTCGGTCGCGCACGACAACCCCTACTGCGCGGACAGCTGCTGCTGCACGCAGGTGTGCGTGGCCGACCCGTTCTGCTGCCAGGTGCGGTGGGACGCGATCTGCGCCTCGGCGGCCGCCGACTGCACCGGCAACTGCGGCGGCGGGTGCCAGACCGACCTGAACGCCGACGGTGCGACGGACGGCAACGACCTCGGCCAGCTCCTCAGTGCGTGGGGTCCGGGCGCCAGCACCGCCGACTTCAACCAGGACGGTGCCGTCGACGGCAACGACCTCGGCATCATGCTCGGCGCGTGGGGCCCCTGCTCCGGCGGCTGATTTCGCAGGCACGCTGAACCTTCCCCGCGGGCCCGGCACCGTCGCCGGGCCCGCGGTGCCTTTCGGCACGCATGGAGCCGCCCGTGGCGCGCACGCGTATCGTGATCGCGTGATCGCCGCGATCTCCGCCGCCATGCTGGCCGCCGCGACGCTGGTGCAGGCTCCCTCGGCACCGCCGCCGGGCGCCGCGCCGGCGACCCCCGCACCCCCCGCATCGGGTCCGGCCACCTTCTCGACCATCTCCGGGCGCCCGCCCGAACTCCCGGCCCGGCGCGTCGAGCCCCGCATCTGGGAGATCGCCTTCGAGGCCGACATCTGGGCGCCGCAGACACCTGGCGCCAGGGGCGCGCCGCTCAACTTCGGCGGCGTGGTGGCGTGGATGCCGCTCGTGCTGCAATCGACCTACAGCGCGATGGATGCCCAGAGCATCCGCGCCGAGACGTGGGTGGACGGCCGGCGCGTGGCAGTGCCGGTCGCATCGCTCCAGATGCGACAGGGGCTGTCCCAGGGCATGTCGGCGGTTGGCATCCAGATGCCGCCCGCCGGCGTGCAGGGCATCAAGTGGAAGGTGTCGTGGAAGGTGCAGTGCTGGTCGTCGGTCGTCGACGAGCGCGCGGCCGCCGCCATCACCTGGCCCGCCGAGTGGCCCGTCGAGGCACAGGAGTCCCTGCAGGCGGCACCCGGCTTCGAGGTCGGGCACCCGGACATGAAGGCCTTCGTCGACCGCTCCACCGGCGGCAAGCTGCGCTCGGTCACGCCGTGGATCGCGGCGAAGGAGCTGGTGCGCGCGACCTGCACCACCTTTCGAGGGCTCGACGAGGACGGCGTGCGCGTCGAGAACGGCTTTCCGCGCGGGCTCGTCTTCAACGGTGCGCACGCGGCGATGAGCGCGCGCACCGGTTCGGGCCCGGACCTGGTGGCGGCGTGCGTCACGGTGCTGCGCACCGCGGGCATCCCCGCGCGCGCCGTGCTGGGGGCAGCCGAGGTGATGAACTCCTCGGGCACCAACAGCCGCGCGCGGCTCACCTGCTGGGCGGAGCTCTGGCTCCCCGGCGCGGGATGGGTGCCGTTCAGCCCGGTGGACCTGGTCGGCAGCATCCGCGGCGGCCTGAACGTCGAGCGGCCGTGGAAGAACTTCGGCACCTGGGACGGGCTGAACGAGTCGATCCCGCTCTGCTACGGATGGGCGCTCCCCATGCAGGGCTGCCACTCGCTGCCCTACCCGGCCGGCTACGTCCTGAACGCACGCATCGCACCGGACGACGTGGCGCAGATGCGCGACCGCGTCACCATCCAGATCCTGGGCCGCGGTCGAGGTCGGGACTGACGGACGTCAGTTCGGGACCTTCACGAAGCTCAGGATCCGCGGCGACTCGCCCGGCCGGTCCACCGACGAGCGGTCGACGGTCATCATGTAGCGGGAGTCGTCCACGATGTACTCGGGGTCCATGCCCGGCCAGCGGCCCGTGAGCGGGTCCTGCCGGATGGTCCGGATGCGCACCCACACCGTGAAGACGTCGCTGCGCACGGTGGCGATGTTCGAGATGCCCTTGAGGAGCGAGTTCCGCTCCAGGGCGTCGGTGGCGGTCTGGTCGTAGCGGTACTGCTCGGCCTCGACGACGTTGGTGGTGGCCGGGTCGTCGGTCTCGATGACGGCGCCGGTGCTGCGGTTGTCGCGCGACACGGTGAGCAGGTGCTTGTCGATCGCCGTGCGGCCGGTGAGCGGGAACCGCTGCGGTGTGCCGTTCGGGAGCGCGGCGGGGATGCCCTCGGTGCGGTAGGCGAGCGTGCCCGCGCCGACGCTGCCGGGGGTCGGCACGTTCGGATCGACGGGTGCCAGCATGCCGGCGCCCGAGGCGGGCACGGTCCAGCGGGTGCGGAAGGGGTCGAGCCCGGCGAACTTCGACGACCACGAGAGCGCGCGGTTCCAGCTGTCGCCGACCGCGGCGCCGGCATCGACGCCGTCGGGGATGCCGTTGCGGTTCAGGTCCTGGGCGCGGTTGGTGGCGATCTCCTGCACGTCCGGGATGCCGTTGCCGTCGCTGTCGATGGCGGCGCCGGGCGCGAACTCCGCGCCACGCGTCAGCAGCGCCAGCTCGCCCAGCGTGTCGAAGCCGCGCTCGGCGCGCATGCCCGGCGCCCACTCGCGGTGGTTCAGGGCGAGCGCCAGGTCCGAGCCACGCGTGTAGTAGGACGGCATGCCCTGGAATTGCTGTTCAGCCGTGCCGTCCGGGCGAAAGCGCACGTTCAGCTTGGAGCGCCACAGGTCGATCGCCTCGGGCAGGCGCACGCGCGGGGCGGCGATGCCGCTGTCGAAGGCGATCGAGCCGGGGAGCGCCGGGTTCGGGGTCGCGCCCTCGGCCGCGAGGAAGTCGAACGGGCCCTGCTGCCAGAGGGGCGGCGCAAGCGGGTCGCGCAGCGTGCGTCGAAGGCCGAGCGCCGAGGTGGGCGTGAACTGCGTCGCCGGCGATGACTGCGAGGTGCGCGCGATCGGGAAGTCGTCGTCGTACACCAGGCGCGTCATGTGCGGCATGGCGCGCATGACCTCGACCGGCGCGGTGTTGATGTTGATGAGGCCCGGCGTCAGCTTGCCCTCGAAGTTGCGCGCCAGGCGCAGGCGACGGTTCTCCGCCGCGGCACGCTCGGCGAAGTCGATGACGCCGTCCGGCGGGGCCGTGGTCGAGAAGGCGTCGAAGGGCTGCGCACCCCGGTCATCCACCGTGAAGGCGTCGAGCAGCACCACGCCCCCGGGCAGCCGGCTGTTGAATCCGGAGCCGTTCTGGCGCGGAAGGTTCGCCGTGGCGGGGTCGGCGGCGTCGAACACCGGCGGCAGCACCTGCACGCCCGAGAGCATGTTCGGGCGGTTGTTGGCGTTGGCGACGGTGTCGAACTGCGCGGGCTCGAGGCGCAGGCGGTTGAAGCCCACCTGGTCGGGGCCGAAGTCCGGCAGCTGCAGGCCCGTCATGGGCGACTGCTGGACGAACTTCGGGAAGAACACGCTCGCGGTGCCGCGCGAGGACGCAGGCTGGGCCAGGATCTCCGGGAGCGTGGCGTAGGCGCGCCCCGTCGCGTCCATCGCGACCAGCGGCCCCCACATCGGCACGTCCAGGATCTC
>VEQS01000195.1 GCA_018883105.1 Phycisphaerales bacterium | reverse complement strand
ACGCACTACTGCCACTGGTTCCAGCCGCTCACCGGGATCAGCGCGGAGAAGCACGACGCCTTCCTGAGCCCGATGGCCGACGGCAGCGCCATCGAGAAGTTCTCCGGCAACCAGCTGATCGTCGGCGAGCCCGACGCCTCCAGCTTCCCCTCCGGCGGCATCCGCGACACCTACGAGGCCCGCGGCTACACCGCCTGGGACTGCACGAGCCCCGCGTTCCTCATGAAGAGCGCGTCGGGGATCGTCACGCTCTGCATCCCCACCGCCTTCGTCAGCTGGACCGGCGAGGCGCTCGACAAGAAGACGCCGCACCTGCGCTCCATCCAGGCGATGTCGAAGCAGGCGATGCGCATCCTGAAGCTCTTCGGCAGCGACGCCGGCGTCAAGCAGGTGCACGCCACCCTCGGCTGCGAGCAGGAGTACTTCCTGGTCGAGCGCGAGCAGCACGAGCAGCGCATGGACCTCGCCCTCACCGGGCGCACCATGGTGGGCGCCAACGCGCCGAAGGGCCACCAGCTCGACGACCACTACTTCGGCACGGTCCCGGACCGCGTGCTGGCATTCATGGCCGAGGTGGAGGCACGCCTCTTCGAGCTCGGTGTCCCGGTGAAGACCCGCCACAACGAGGTCGCCCCCAGCCAGTACGAGATCGCCCCCACATTCGAGAACGCGAACATCGCCGTCGACCATCAGATGGTCACGATGCAGGTGCTCCGCGCGGTGGCCCGCTCGCACGGCTTCGAGTGCCTGCTCCACGAGAAGCCATTCGCGGGGATCAACGGCAGCGGCAAGCACAACAACTGGTCGATGGCCACCGACACCGGCGTCAACCTGCTCGACCCGCGCGACGAGACCCACAACAACATGCAGTTCCTGGTGTTCCTGGCGGCGGTGATCCGCGCCGTGGACATGCGCGCGGACCTGCTGCGGGCCTCGATCGCCAGCCCGGCCAACGACCACCGCCTCGGCGCCAACGAGGCCCCGCCGGCGATCATGAGCATCTTCCTCGGCGACATGCTGAGCGACATCCTCGACCAGGTCGAGAGCGGCGCGCCCAAGAAGACCAAGTCGGGCGGCGCCCTCGACCTCGGCGCCAGCACCCTGCCCCAGATCCCGCGCCATGCGAGCGACCGCAACCGCACCTCGCCGTTCGCCTTCACCGGCAACAAGTTCGAGTTCCGCGCCGTCGGCTCCACCGCGAGCGTCGCCTGGCCGAACACGGTCCTCAACACGATCGTCGCCGAGAGCCTCGACTTCGTGGCGAGCGAGCTGGAGAGGAAGGCCGGCAAGAACCCGAGCGAGGCGAAGCTCGAGTCCGCCGTGAAGGCGGTCCTCAAGGACATCCTGAGGAAGCACCGCCGCGTGTGCTTCGATGGCGACGGCTACAGCGAGGCCTGGCACAAGGAAGCCGCGCGCCGTGGCCTGCCGAACCTGCCGAGCACCGCGGACTGCCTGGGCGTCTTCGCCTCGAAGTCGGCGAAGGACCTCTTCTCGAAGTACGGCGTCCTGAGCCCGCGCGAGCTGGAGGCCCGGCACGACGTGCTGGTCGAGCACTACAACACGGTCCTTGCCATCGAGGGGCGCACGCTGGTGCAGATGGTGCGCACCCAGGTGCTTCCCGCCGCGCTGCGCGCCCAGGAGGAGCTGGCGTCTGCCGTGAGCACCACGCTCGCCGCGGACGTCGACTGCGCCGACACGCAGGCGGAGCTGAAGTCCTACGTGGGCATGGTCGACGAGCTGCGGGCCTCCGTGCGCGAGCTGGAGACCCTGGCCGCCAAGCACCACAAGGACGACGTCGCCGAGATGCGCTTCCTGCGCGACCACGTGGTCCCGGCCATGAACCGGGTCCGCGCCGCCTGCGACGCGCTCGAGCGGGTCACCCCGGCGGACCTGTGGCCCATGCCCACGTACGCCGAGATGCTCCTCATGAAGTGACGCGGCGGGGGGCGTATACTGCGCCGCTTTCCCCCTTCGGGACCGCAGGAACGCCATCGCCATGTCCACCGAGACCACCGTCGTCGTCGAGCACGTCGGGCCCGCCCGCAAGCGCCTCCGCATCACCATCCCGGCCAGCGTCGTCGACGCGGGCCTGAAGGATGCCTACTCCTCGGCGCGCGCCGAGGCGCAGGTGCCCGGCTTCCGCCGCGGCACGGCGCCGATCGCGCTGATCGAGAAGCGCTTCGGCGCGGCCATCGTCGAGGACCTGCGGCGCAAGCTGCTGTCGGAGGCGTACGGCAAGGCGCTCCAGGACCACAAGCTGCAGCCGATCTCCGACCCCGAGGTCGACGAGAAGGCGGGTGAGCCCGAGGTCAAGCGCGGCACCCCGCTCGCCGTCACGCTCGACGTCGAGATCGTGCCCGACATCACGCTGCCGGCCCTCGAGGACGTCGAGGTGCGCCGACCCGTCACCGACATCCCCGAGAAGCTCGTCGACGCCGAGGTACGCGCGCTCGGCTTCCGCTTCGGCACCCCGGGCCGCATCGACGGCCCCTTCCAGCCCCTCGACCGCATGGTCGGCCGCGCCGTCGTGCGCGTGAAGGGCGCCGCGAAGGACCCGTACTTCGAGGCCGACGAGTGCATGGTGGTGGTCCCCGACGCCGAGGACGCCGGCAAGGGACAGGTGCTCGGACTCATGTTCGACGACCTCGGGCCGAAGCTCGAGGGCCGCAAGGTGGGCGACGCCATCGTCCTGTCGACGAAGGGCCCCGCCGCCCACGAGCGCGAGGAGCTGCGCAACGCCGACATCACGGTCGAGTTCACGCCGTCGCAGGCCGAGCGCATCGAGCCGTCGACGCCGGAATCCGTGGCCACCACGCTCGGCCTCGGCAGCATCGAGAACCTGCGCCAGCAGGTGCGCATGACGCTCGAGAGCCGCCGCGACCAGGAGCAGCGCTCCGCGATGCGCGAGCAGGCCGCCGAGTGGCTCGAGGGCAAGGTGAGCTTCGAGCTCCCCGAGAAGATGTCCGGCGCGCAGGTGGCGCGCAACCTCGAGATGGCGCGGATGCAGTTCCTCTCGCAGGGGCTCGAGAGCGAGCAGGTCGAGCGCCGGCTCGCGGAGATCCGCGGCGCCAGCGAGGCGGACACGCGCCGCCGCCTCAAGGTGTTCTTCATCCTGGCGAAGCTCGCGCAGGACCTCGGCATCGAGGTCGGCGAGGGCGAGGTCAACGGCCAGGTCGCCCAGATGGCCCGCTCGCGCGGCATGCGCCCGGACCAGATGCGCGCCGAGCTGCAGCAGTCGGGCCGCCTGAACGAGCTCGCGCTCTCCATCCGCGAGGCCAAGGTGCTCGACCGCGTGCTCGCCAAGGCCAAGGTGACGGACATCAAGGCCGAGGAATGGAATGCGCTCGTCGCGGAGCGCCAGAAGGCGGCCGCGAAGTCGGCAGGCTGACCGGACATGTCGGCGCAGGCGACCGACCTCTGGTTCTGGATCGGCATCGTCGTCCTCTTCGTCCTCGTCATCGTGGGCGGCGTGGCGATCATGTGGGCGCGCCGAAACGCCAAGTCGCCGGACACGGGGCCGCAGCAGCCGTTCACGCTCGATGACCTGCGGCGCATGCTCGACCGCGGCGAGATCTCCAAGCGCGAGTTCGACACCGCCCGAGATGCCATGATCCAGCGCACCCGCCGGAACGCCGAGCGCGAGCGCCAGCGCCGGGGCGGCACCGACTGGGGCGGTTCCGGGAACGCCCGCCGATAAGGCCATCGTTCGGCCTGTGCAGGCGCCATGCGGCCGCGAATGAGGCCCCAGCGCGGCTGGATGGCATCTTGCTGGAGAGGACGCACCGAGGCGTCGATAGACTCGGGACCATCGCCGGGGACCGATCCCCCGGAAATCACCTGGAGACCTTCGTGACAGAGCCGCAGCCCAGCATGCCCCCCCGCCGCCCCGAACCGACGGCAGCCAGCGGCGGGCCCCGGCGCACCGGTCGCGACGGCTTCGTCGACGGCTTCGGCCCGGGCGGCGGCACAGGCGGCGGATCCTCGGGCGGCGGGCCGGGCGGCAACGGCGGCGGTGCCGGCGACGGCGGCGGAGGAGCAGGCGGCTTCCGCGGCAAGAAGGTCACCACCTGCAGCTTCTGCGGCAAGACGAGCCGCGAGGTCGGGCCCATGGTCGAGGGCCCCAACGACGTCTACATC
>VEQS01000038.1 GCA_018883105.1 Phycisphaerales bacterium | reverse complement strand
CCCCCCCCCCCCCCCCCGCACTTGGGCACAAGGGCTGAGGAGCAGTGAATCCGAGCGCGCATCAGCGCGCCATCGGGTTCCGTGCCTCAATGCCGGGGAAGCGGACGAAGTCGCGGTCTGCCGACAGGATCGTTCGCGCGCCATGGTCGATGCAGATCGCCGCGATGCGCGCATCGTGAACGCGCGGCCCAACCGCCCGGGAATGCCCGAGCACGGATGCCAGCGACTCCCAGTGCCGGCCGGACTCCGAGATCAGCTCGACCGACGGCGATGCCCGCCATGCCTCGACCTGCGCAAGCGCGTCGTCCATCGTCGACGGCGGGTCGAAGATCGACGGATGGGTCACGACCGCGAGGAACTCGTGGATGCACGGCGCGGGGATGGCCCAGGGAGAACGATCTTCGGCAAGTGCGCGCACGGCAGCGCTGGCCGCCCCGTGGCCCGGCGCGTCATGTCGGTGCGCCGCGACCAGCACGTTCGAATCGACGGCGATCACCCGCCGCGCCCCTTGTAGGCGCGGCCGATGATGGCGTCCCACGAGGTGCCGCGGAGCTCGGGGACCAGCCCGCGGCCGCCCACGGATCGGTCCTCAAGCCGGAACGGAGCGTCCCCGGCATCCGGCCGATCGCCAAGGAACTGCCGCACCGCAGCCTCGAAGAGGCGCTTGATCGAGGTGTGACGACGTGCCGCGAGCGCGTGCATGCGCGCGATCAGCTCGTCCGGCAGTTCGACGGTGGTCTTCATCGACATGCACCGTACCGTAGCCCTCGCCGGACGCGAACCCTGATTTCCGGCGAAAGTTCTTCGCGGGGGTCACACGACCGGCCGCGGACGCGCGCGCATCACGACGTGACGCGATGCGCGGCGCAGCCACGCGAGTTCCGCGGGGCCGGCAGCGCCCGGTCGCGCCGAGTCCGCCGACTGCTGCGCGCGCTCGATGGCGCGCTTCTGGGCAGGGGACTGGACGGTGGGCGGCGACACTGGCTTCCCCTTCGAATTCGGCCCCCGCGGCGGTTTGGACGCAGATTTCGCGGCCCCGCGCCTCGCCCGCGCGGCCACCCCCTGCGCAACCCGCGGCGCGGCCTATATTTGCGGACTGCCCATGGCGCGCGCGAAGGCCGAACCCCCTGCCCCGGACACTCGCTCGATCCGCGTCCGCGGCGCCCGCGAGCACAACCTGAAGGGCGTCGACATCGACATCCCGCGCGACCGCCTGGTGGTGATGACGGGGGTCTCCGGCAGCGGCAAGAGCTCGCTTGCCTTCGACACCATCTTCGCCGAGGGCCAGCGCAAGTACATGGAGAGCCTGTCCGCCTACGCGCGGCAGTTCCTCGACCAGATGCAGAAGCCCGACGTCGAGTCGATCGAGGGCCTGCCCCCGACGATCGCGATCGAGCAGCGCGGCGGCGGCCACACGCCGCGCTCGACGGTGGCCACCACCACCGAGATCTACGACTACCTGCGCCTCCTCTTCGCCCGCTGCGGCACGCCCACCTGCTGGCACCGCGACGAGAAGGGCCGCACCTGCGGCAAGCCGATCCGCGCCACCGCGCCCACGCAGATCGTGGACGCGCTGCTTGCCCACGACGGCGCGCGGCTCATGCTCTGCGCGCCCGTGGTGCGCGGCAAGAAGGGCTTCCACAAGGAGGTGCTCGAGGCCTTCGCCAAGCAGGGCCTGGTGCGCGCGCGCGTCGACGGCACGGTGGTCGACGTGCGCGAGGCGCTCAAGGCCGGCGGCGAGAACCCGCTCGGCCTCGGCCGCTACGAGACGCACGACATCGAGGCCGTGGTGGACCGCGTGGTCGCGCGCGCCGAGGACCGCCAGCGGATCGCCGAGAGCGTGGAGACCGCGCTGAAGCTCGGCGAGGGGAACCTGCTCGTCCTGCAGGAATCCGAGGGCGGCACGTGGGCCGAGCACCGCTACAGCGAGCGCTTCAGCTGCGCCGAGCACCCCGAGTGCGCGCTCGAGGAGCTCGAGCCGCGGCTCTTCAGCTTCAACAGCCCGCACGGCGCGTGCCCCACCTGCGCGGGCCTGGGGCACGTGCAGGAGTTCGACCCCGACCTCGTGGTGCCCGACCCGACGGTGCCCTTCACCGAGGCCATCGAGCCCTGGCGGCGCAACGGCCCGCGGATGAACATGTACTACGCGCGGGCGATCCGGCAGTTTGCCGGCTTCTTCAAGCTGAAGCCGTCGGTGCCGTTCGACGAGCTGCCCGCGAAGGTCCGCACCTACCTGATGCAGGGCATCCCCGCGTCCGAGCGCGAGGCGCTCGGCGCGAAGTTCGAGGGCGTGCTGCCCAACCTGAAGCGCCGCTTCGAGGAGAGCGAGAGCGAGTTCGTCAAGGAACGGCTGCTTGCCTACATGAGCGCGTCGCCCTGCCCCGCGTGCGCGGGCAAGCGCCTGCGGCCGGCGTCGCTTGCGGTGAAGCTGCGAAGCGGCACCCTGGAGACGGGGATCTCGGACGTCACCGCGATGAGCATCGAGCGCGCGGTCGGGTTCTTCGGCTCGCTCACGCTGGGCGCGATGCAGGCGCAGGTGGCGCAGCCGATCCTCAAGGAGATCGACGCGCGCCTGGGGTTCCTGGCAAGCGTGGGCCTTGGCTACCTCACCCTCGACCGCGCGAGCGGCACGCTCTCCGGCGGCGAGGCGCAGCGCATCCGCCTGGCCACGCAGGTGGGAAGCGGCCTGGTGGGCGTGGCCTACGTGCTGGACGAGCCGACGATCGGCCTGCACCAGCGCGACAACGACCGGCTGCTTGCGACGCTGCGGCGCCTCGCGGACATCGGGAACACCGTGCTGGTGGTCGAGCATGACGAGGACGTGATCCGCGCCGCCGACCACCTCGTCGACGTCGGCCCGGGCCCGGGCCGCCACGGCGGGCGGATCGTCGCGCAGGGCTCGGTGGACGAGGTGGCCGCCGCCCCCGACAGCCTGACCGGCGCCTACCTCTCGGGCCGCCGCGGCATCGCGGTGCCCACGAAGCGCCGCCCGCTGCGCGCCGACCGGGCGATCGTCGTGAAGGGTGCGCGCGAGAACAACCTGAAGGGCGTGGACGTCGCGTTCCCGCTCGGCGGGTTCGTGTGCGTGACCGGGGTCTCGGGAAGCGGCAAGAGCACGCTGGTCACCGACATCCTTCTGAAGGCGGCGCAGCGGCACGTGCACGGCGCGAAGGCCGCGCCCGGCGCGCATGACCGCGTCAACGGGCTTGCCGGCATCGAGCGCGTGGTCGAGGTGGACCAGAGCCCGATCGGCCGCACGCCGCGCTCGAACCCCGCCACCTACACCGGGATCTTCGACGAGATCCGCAAGCACTTCGCCAAGGTCCCCGAGGCGAAGATCCGCGGCTACGAGCCCGGCCGCTTCAGCTTCAACGTCAAGGGCGGCCGCTGCGAGGCATGCCAGGGCCAGGGCATGGTGAAGATCGAGATGCACTTCCTGCCCGACGTCTTCGTCGCGTGCGAGGCGTGCAAGGGCTCGCGCTACGCGCGCGAGACGCTCGACATCCGCTTCAAGGGCAAGACCATCGCCGAGGTGCTCGACATGACCGTGGACGACGCGGTCGTGCACTTCGACGCGCACCCGCGCGTGCGCGGCATGCTGGAGTGCCTGCGCGACGTGGGCCTCGGGTACATGCAGCTCGGGCAGGCGAGCACCACGCTCTCGGGCGGCGAGGCGCAGCGCATCAAGCTGGCCACCGAGCTCGGGAACATGTCGAGCACGCAGACCCTCTACGTGCTGGACGAGCCGACCACGGGCCTGCACTTCGCCGACGTCGAGCGGCTGCTCTCGGTGCTGCAGCGCCTGGCCGACGCCGGCCACACGCTGGTGGTGATCGAGCACAACCTCGACGTCATCAAGTGCGCCGACTGGATCGTCGACCTCGGCCCCGAGGGCGGCGAGCGCGGCGGCACCGTGGTGGCGAGCGGCACGCCCGAGGACGTGGCGAAGTCCGCCGCCTCGCACACGGGGCGCTACCTGAAGCCGATCCTGGGGCGCGCGGCGGTCAGCCGCGCGCCGAAGGCGCCGCCGCCAGCCGCACGCGCGAGTGCAGGCGAGCCCCCAGCGCGTCCAGCACGCGGGCGGCGCGCTCCAGCGTGATCCCGAAGTACTCGTTGCGCTCGTCGCGGGAGACCTGCGACTCGTGCACCCCGAGCCGCTTGGCGAGCTCGCGCTGGCTGACGCCCTGCGCGATGCGCACCGCGATGAGCATGGGACCGACGCCGCGCAGGTCGTCGAGGTCAGGGAACTCCCGCCGCCGAAGCCGCTCGTAGGCCTCGACCTCCTCCGCAAGCTGCAGGTGGAAGGAAACGATCGGGTCCATCACGCGCTTGCGCTCGGCGGCCGACAGTCCCGCGTCCCGGAGCCGACGGCGCTGCGCGCGGATGCGCCCCTGCTCCGCGGCAAGCCGCTCGACCGCCTCCCGGTGCTCGGCGTCGTTTCGGATCATTCGGATGCCTCCCGCAGGAGCCGGACGATCCCCCGGGGCGCGCCGTCGCGGCGCGACCTCCGGAAGGCGGACGGGAACTCGAGCTCGTGCCCCCACCGGTCGCGGATCCCGCAGCCCATGCCGAGGCCGGGCACATGCGGATAGAGCTCGACCCGGTAGGCGTGCCACATCGGCAGCTGGAGCTTGGCTTCGCCGCGGCACCGCCTCCGCGACCCGGGTGACCAATCCCAGCAGCGATGCGGATCGAGCGCGTTGAGCGATCGCTGAAGCTCACCCGTGCGCAGGCGCCCGAGGTCGCACACGAAGTACCCGTCGATGTCGTTGGGGTGGTCCTTGTCCTCGGCGAACGACCCGTCGGCGAAGACCTCCTCGATCCCCACCGACCACAGCTGCGATGCCAGGATCTCGAGGTTGTCGACGAGCCGGAGCCGCCACGCCGCGTCCCAGTTCGGGGCGTCGCGCGGCTCGGTCGGGCCGAGCACGAGGATCGACGCGCGCAGCTGCTCGAACGTGACCGCATGGTCGCCGGGCGGCAGCAGGCCGTCGGGCCCGAAGGCGGGGATGGAAGCCATCAGGAGCACCCCGATCATGGAGACATCTTTGCCATCCATGACATTTATGTCAAGTCCAAAGCCGCTGGATTCACGCCGAGCCTCCGACGCAGCCGTTTCCCGGGAGGCGACAGCCACGCTACGGTGCTGGCCGACCGCCCCGGGAAATCACGCCGAAATTCCCGCGCTCAATGATGTCCGGCCGGTTCCGCCACGCCGTCACGCCCGCTGCAGCTTCGCGTACTCGAGCACCAGGGTCTTCACCCCGACGGTCCGGAACGCGACCCGCGCGCGCGTGACGCTGCCGGCCATCATCACGGCCTGCACCACGCCGACGCCGAAGAGCGGGTGGCGCACGGTGGTGCCCGCGGGGAACTGCGCGGCGAGGCCGCGGCCGCGTGGGGCGTCGAACTCGTCCACGTAGGGCTCGTCGACGCCGTCGGCGGGGCCGTCCTCGCCGACCTCCCAGCCGGTGGGCAGGCCGATCCGCTCGACGTTCGCCTCCGGCAGCTCGCGCAGGAACGCGCTCTCCATCGCCGCCATGCGCATGCCGCGCACGGCGCGGTGCGCGGCGTGCATCAGGACGAGCCGCCGCTTGGCGCGGGTCATGCCCACGAAGCAGAGCCGGCGCTCCTCCTCGATGTCCTCGGTGCCCTCGCGCGCGCGGGCATGGGGCAGCAGCCCTTCCTCGCAGCCGATCACCGAGACGAACTCGAACTCGAGCCCCTTCGCCGCGTGCAGGGTCATCAGCGTGACGGCGCCGGCCTCGGGGTCGAAGGCATCCGAATCGGCGACGAGCGCCACCGACTGCAGGAACCCGAGCAGCGCGCGCCGCAGCGTGGGCGGCGGGCCCTCCGGGTCGTCGGGCAGCCGGTACTCGCCGGCGGCGTTCACCACTTCGTCCAGGTTTCGCCGGCGCTGCTCGGCCTCGTCGCCGTCGGCGCCGTCGTCGAAGCCGCGCAGGCCGCCCTCCTCGAGCACCATCTCGGCGAAGGCGGCGAGCGCGTCGGGATCGCCCGTGTCGAGCAGCCCGCGCCAGCGCGCCACCATGCCCGCGAACTCGTCCACCTTGCGCGCCGTGCGGTCGGCGACGCCGGCCTCGCGCGCCAGGCGCAGCGCCTCGAGCACGGGGATCTTCCGCTCGCCGGCGATCCGCTCGACGCGCGCCATCGAGGAGTCGCCGATCCCGCGCGGGGGCACGTTCACGATGCGCGCGCACGCCACGTCGTCGGCGGGGTTCGCCACCAGGCGCAGGTAGGCGATCAGGTCCTTCACTTCCTTGCGCTCGTAGAACGCCGTGCCGCGCACGATGCGGTAGGGGATGTCGCTGCGGCGCAGCGCGTCCTCCACCACGCGGCTGAGCGCGTTCATCCGGTAGAGGACGGCCATCTCGCGCCAGGGCACGCCGTCGCGCTGCGCCTCGAGCACCGCCTCGGCCACCTTGGCCGCCTCGGCGTGCTCGTCGGAGGCGCGCACCACGCGCACCTTCTCGCCGTCGCCCTGGTTGGTGTAGAGGGGCTTCGAGCGCCGGCGCTTGTTGTGGCGGATCAGCCCGTCGGCCGCGGCCACCACGTGCGCGGTGGAGCGGAAGTTCTCGCCCAGGGCCACGGTGCGCGCGCCGGGGAAGCCTTCCTCGAACTCCAGGATGTTGCGGATGTCCGCGCCGCGCCAGCGGTAGATCGACTGGTCGGGGTCGCCCACCACGCAGATGTTCCGGTGCCCGCCGGCGATGTGCCGGGCGATCGCGAACTGCGCGCGGTTGGTGTCCTGGTACTCGTCGATCAGCACGTGGCGGTAGCGCGCGGCGGCGGCCTCGCGGAGCGAGTCGACCGAGCCGAGCGACGTGGCCACGCGCATCAGGAGGTCGTCGAAGTCGAGCGCGCGGCTGCGCGCAAGCGTCGCCTGGTAGGCCTCGTAGGCCTTCGCCACCTGGCGCGAGGCGTAGTCGCCGGCGGACTCGCGGAAGTCATCGGGCAGGAGCAGCTGGTTCTTCGCCGCGCTGACCTTCGAGAGGACGGCCGCGGGCTGGAAGTTCTTCTCGTCGAGCCCGGCCTCCGCGATCGCCACCTTCATCGCGCGCTTCTGGTCGTCGGCATCGAAGATGACGAAGTCCGGGTCGACGCCGCACTCGAGCGCGTGGCGGCGCAGGAACATGGCGCAGAAGGCGTGGAAGGTGCTCACCACCAGCCCGCGCCGGCCCGCCGCCTCCGGCGGCAGCATCGACTCGACGCGCAGCTTCATCTCGCCCGCGGCCTTGTTGGTGAAGGTGAGCGCGAGGATCTGCCAGGGCGCGACGCCGCGCGCGACGAGGTGCGCGATGCGGCGCGTGATGACGCGCGTCTTTCCGGAGCCCGGGCCCGCGAGGACGAGGAGCGGGCCGTCGCCATGCTCGACCGCCGCGCGCTGGTCGGGGGTCAGGCCGTCGAGGAGGGACGCGGCATCGGGCGCACGGCGCGCGGACGGCGCCTCGGGAATTGGTTCTTCGGGGGGAAACAGCATCGCGGTGGCATCCGTGCGCGTCGGGCGCGAGTCTAGGAAGACAGCCTCCGACACTCTGTCCACATTGCCGGAGCGGCCTTCACGATTGCTAAACCGTGGTCCGTGATGGGGTTGCGAATCACGGCGTGAAAGTCGATAAAAACGGAATGCTTGAGGCTTGCACCCACAACCTGTAGGGGTACCATGCGCCCCACGCCCAAGCGTTGGTGGTGCTCGGGCAACCGAATCGTACCGTACGGATGCCGAACCGGCAACCTGAATCGGGTCGATCCGGGTCGTGGTGGGGGCGCGGGTGCCGCGTCCTTGGGTCCAGTCGTTCGGTGAGCACTTCCCCTGGCCAGGATGGCCGGTTCAAGAGGTCGGGCAATGAGCATCCTGTGCGACACGCAGATCCGCGACTCGGTGCGGATCGTTCCCTTCGCGGACAACGCGAAGCGCCCCGGGACGGTGTCCTTCGGCGTCTCGAGCTACGGCTACGACGTCCGCGTCGGCACCAAGTTCAAGGTCTTCACCAACGCCACGAGCGGCGGCACCGCCATCGTCGACCCGAAGGCGTTCACCAGCGACCTCTTCATCACCATCGACACCGCCGAGACCGGCCGCGACCACATCGTGATCCCGCCGAACTCGTTCGCGCTCGCCGAGACCGTCGAGACGATCGACGTGCCGCGCGACGTGCTGGCGATCTGCGTGGGCAAGAGCACCTACGCCCGCTGCGGCATCATCGTCAACGTCACCCCGCTCGAGCCCGAGTGGCGCGGCAAGGTGACCATCGAGATCAGCAACACCACCCCCCTTCCCGCCAAGATCTACGCCAACGAGGGCATCGCGCAGATGATCTTCCTGCGCGCCGAGCGCGAGTGCGCCGTGAGCTACGCGGACAAGGGCGGCAAGTACCAGGACCAGGCCGGCCTGACGCTCCCGCGCGTCGACGGCCTGGCGCACGCCGAGCACGCCAGGCACTGAGCCGGCAGCATCGAACGAGACCGAGTCACGGACGCACGGAACGCAGAGGAACAGGACGAGAAGAACATGCGCATCGCACGCCGATTCACCACCGCAGGCAAGGACGTCTACAGCACCGTCGAGTGGACCACCCGCTCGAGCCGCATCTCCAACTCCGACGGCAGCACCGTCTTCGAGATGCATGACGCGCAGGTGCCCGCGGGCTGGAGCCAGCTCGCCACCGACATCGTGGTCAGCAAGTACTTCCGCAAGGCCGGCGTGCCGCAGCTGGGCAAGGACGGCCGCCCGCTGAAGGACGCCGCCGGCAAGCCCGTGCTCGGACCCGAGCGCAGCGTGCGCCAGGTGGTGCACCGCCTCGCCGGCTGCTGGCGCCACTGGGGCGAGAAGCACGGCTACTTCTCGAGCCGCAAGGACGCCGAGGCGTTCTACGACGAGATGGCCTGGATGCTGGTCCACCAGGTGGCGGCGCCCAACAGCCCGCAGTGGTTCAACACCGGCCTCAACTACGCCTACGGCATCAGCGGCCCCGCGCAGGGCCACTGGATCGCCGACCACGAGACCGGCAAGGTCACGCTGGCCAAGGACGCCTACAGCCACCCGCAGCCGCACGCCTGCTTCATCCAGGGCGTCCGCGACGACCTCGTCGGCGAGGGCGGCATCATGGACCTGTGGACGCGCGAGGCGCGGCTCTTCAAGTACGGCTCGGGCACCGGCACCAACTTCTCGAACCTGCGCGGCAACGACGAGCCGCTCTCGGGCGGCGGCCGCAGCTCGGGCCTCATGAGCTTCCTGAAGATCGGCGACCGCGCCGCGGGCGCGATCAAGTCGGGCGGCACCACCCGCCGCGCCGCCAAGATGGTGTGCCTGGACGTGGACCACCCGGACATCGAGGCGTTCGTCAACTGGAAGGTGCGCGAGGAGATCAAGGTCGCCGCGCTGGTCGAGGGCATGAAGCACCTCTCCGCCAGCCAGAAGGAGATCGCCGAGCGCCTGGGCCTGCGCCTGGACTACGACTTCAACGGCGAGGCCTACTACACCGTCAGCGGCCAGAACTCCAACAACTCCGTCCGCCTGTCGGACGAGTTCATGGACGCGGTCGAGAAGGACGGCGAGTGGACGCTCACCCGCCGCACCGACGGCAAGGTGGCGAAGACCCTGCGCGCCGCCGACCTGTGGAAGCAGGTCAACGAGGCCGCGTGGCACTGCGCCGACCCGGGCGTGCAGTACGACTCGACCATCAACGCCTGGCACACCTGCCCCGCGGGCGGGCGCATCAACGCCAGCAACCCGTGCAGCGAGTACATGTTCCTCGACGACACGGCCTGCAACCTGGCGTCGATCAACCTGCTCAAGTTCTACGACCCCGAGTCGCGCACCTTCGACCTCGAGGGCTACGAGCACGCGATCAGCCTGTGGACCGTGGTGCTCGAGATCAGCGTGCTGATGGCGAGCTTCCCCTCCAAGGAGATCGCCGAGCTGAGCTGGAAGTACCGAACGCTGGGCCTGGGCTACGCCAACCTCGGCGCCATGCTCATGCAGGCGGGCATCCCCTACGACAGCGAGGCCGGCCGCGCCGTGTGCGCCGCCCTCACCGCGATCCTCACCGGCCGCTCCTACGCGGCGAGCGCGGTGCTGGCCGCCGAGCACGGGCCCTTCGACGGCTACAAGGCCAACAAGGAGAACATGCTCCGCGTCATCCGCAACCACCGCCGTGCCGCGCACGGCGAGGCGCGCGACGCGGGCACGTACGAGTCCCTGCGCATCGCGCCGGTGCCGGTCGACCACGGGGTCTTCAAGGCCGGCCAGGTGAACATCGCCAACGCCGCCGACATGCTGTCGCGCGCGACGGCCGCCTGGGACGACGCGCTCGCCTTCGGCAAGAAGCACGGCTACCGGAACGCGCAGGTCACCGTGATCGCCCCCACCGGCACCATCGGCCTGCTGATGGACTGCGACACCACGGGCGTCGAGCCCGACTTCGCGCTCACCAAGTTCAAGAAGCTCGCCGGCGGCGGCTACTTCAAGATCGCCAACCAGTCGCTGCGCCCGGCGCTGGTGGCCCTGGGCTACTCGCCCGTGCAGGTCGACGACATCGTGACCCACGTGATGGGCACGCTGAGCCTCGACGTGCCGATGCCCGCCGAGGACGGCACGTTCCCGTCGCACGGCCCGTCGCTGCGCGACCACCTGATCGAGTGCGGCTACACCGGCGACGAGGTGGTGGCGATCGAGAACAGCCTGCCCACGGTGTTCGAGATCTCCTTCGCCTTCTCGGCGTGGAAGATGCCGGAGCGCCTGATGGCGTCCCTGGGCATCGACGTTGCCAAGGCGCGCGCCGACATGAAGTTCAACGGCCTGCGGGCGCTGGGCATGAGCCGCAAGCAGATCGACGCGCTCAACGTGCGCATCTGCGGCACGCAGACCGTGGAGGGCGCCCCGCACCTCAAGGAGCGCCACCTGGCGGTCTTCGACTGCGCCAACCGCTGCGGCACGCTCGGCCAGCGCTTCATCGCGCCGGAGGGGCACATCCGCATGATGGCCGCCGCGCAGCCCTTCATCTCGGGCGCCATCAGCAAGACCATCAACCTGCCCAACGAGGCGTCGGTCGAGGACATCGGCCGCTGCTACCGGCTGAGCTGGGAGCTGGGCCTGAAGGCGAACGCCCTGTACCGCGACGGCTGCAAGCTGAGCCAGCCGCTCAGCACCAAGAGCGATGCCTCCGAGGACCGCGACGAGGAGGACACCGAGGGCCTGAAGGAGGCCGTGGTCGCCGAGCGCGTGGTCGAGGTGGAGCGCGTGGTGGAGATCGAGCGCGTGGTGGAGCGCGTGGTGGAGCGCCCGATGCGCCGCCGCCTGCCCGACACCCGCGAGTCGATCACCCACAAGTTCAACGTGGCGGGCCACGAGGGCTACCTGATCGTCGGCCTCTACGAGGACGGCAAGCCCGGCGAGCTCTTCATCACGATGGCGAAGGAAGGCTCGACGATCGGCGGCCTGATGGATTCGCTCGGCACCGCGGTGAGCCTGGCGTTCCAGTACGGCGTGCCGGTGGAGAGCATCGTCAACAAGTTCGCGCACCAGCGCTTCGAGCCGATGGGGATGACCACCAACACGGACATCCCCTTCGCCAAGAGCCTGGTGGACTACATCTTCCGCTGGCTGGGCATGCAGTTCATCGACGGCTACCGGGAGCAGAACGCCCCGCGCCGGTCGAAGCCCGCGGACACCCACGCCGGATCGGCGGGCGCAGGAAGCGCCCCCGCCATCACCCACAGCAAGGAGGCTGAATGGCCCGCACGAGCAAGCGCACTGCCGCACGCCGACCGGACGGACGCTCCGTCGGGAAGCGACCGCGCCGCCGCCGGATGGGCGAGGGCGGACGCGAGCCCGTCGCTTGCGTCGCGTGCCGTGACCGACATCCCGGCCGCGTCGATCATCGACGGTTCGGCTGGGGCGCGGATCGCGGCGACGGTCACCGAGACCGTGGTGGTCGCCGAGGTGCACGCGGAGGGCAGCGCGCTCAAGCAGTCCAACGCGCAGCTCATGGGCGACGCGCCGCCGTGCAGCACCTGCGGTGAGATCACCGTCCGCAACGGCACGTGCTACCGGTGCCTGAACTGCGGCACCTCGATGGGCTGCTCCTGAGCCACCGAATGCGGGCGCGGCGCGCCCGACGAACCACCCGCCGCACGGCCTGCCCCAAGGATGGGGCGACGTGCGGCGGGGACCGAACGACTGGGTCCCGCGCGGCGCACGGCCGCGGGCGCGGGACGGCGGAGGCCACGAGCCGACGAACCACAGGAACATGCGATGCGCGCGGACTCCGACCCGCGCGCGTCGCGACAACCGACGCGATGGGGGCGAGCGCCCAGGGCGTGCGCGGTCAGCGAGTGGATGGACCCTCCTTGCAGGCTGGATGAGCACGGACAGCGCGCACTTCGGCCCCCTCTCCTGGGAACGGATGCCCCCCATCGGAACGCTGCTGCACCTGCCTCGGCAGGCTGCCCGCAGCGGGACGACCCGGAAGGGAGACCCACCCGCCCGCGGACTCGCCCCCTCGCGTCACTTTCCACGGATCGGCCGCACCTCGCGTGCGCCAGGTCCCTCCCCCGCCGCGGCATGCCCACCCCCGCGGCGGGGTCTTTCTTTCCCGGGCGAGCCGTACACTGCATCGATGGTTCCCGAGCGTGAACGAGGATGGGTGCGGGGGAGCAGGCTTGCGCGGGCGGCATGCGCCGTCGCGGCGGCCGCACTCCTCGCCGGATGCGCCGCCACCCCGGAGGAGGCGTCGCTTTCCCGCAAGGCCAAGCTCGACACCGCGCCGATCACGCACGTGGTCCTCATCCAGCTGAAGGATCCGACGCGCGCGGCGGAACTGGTGGCCGACTGCGACCGCGCCCTGCCGGCCCTGGAATCGGTGGCGTCCTACTCCTGCGGCGTGCCGCTCGCCACCGACCGCACGACCGTGCTTCGCGACTACGACGTGGGCATCTACGTGGGCTTCCGAAACGGCGCCGACTACCGCGCGTACGTGGACGATCCGCGGCACCTGGCACTGGTCGAGCGCTGGCGCGACGGCTGGAAGGCCGTGCGAATCTGGGACATCGCCGAGGGAACGACGGGGGTGGTGGCCGGAGACCCAGTGCCGCCGCCCGCACCGGAACGGGAGACGAAGCCGGCCGAGCCGGCCGCCCCCGCGACCGCCGCACCCTCGCCAGCACCTGCACCCTTGCCCGCGACGGCGCCGGCACCGGCGCCGGCACCGGCGGAGCCGAAGGGCTGACCGCTACACTTCGCCCGATGGCGGTCCATACGTCCATCCAGCCCCGCCAGAAGTGGTGGAACATCGCGTACGCAGGCATCTGCCTGGTGCTCGCGCTGTGGGGCGCCTACGACTACTGGGTCACCATCCCAGGCAAGGAAGCCGCCGTCGGCGCCTACGACGCAGCCGCGAAGCAGGTCGAGGACTTCGAGGCGAAGGCGCAGGCCTCGCAGGCCGCCCCCGGCGGCGCGCAGCCGCTCTCGGCGGAGGAAGTCGCCGCCTACACGCAGGCGAAGGCCGTGGTCGACAAGGGCCGGCCCACGCCGCCGGCCGCATACGACCGCCCGGTCCAGCTCTGGATGTACATGGTGGGCTGCGGCGTGATGGGCGTGCCATGGTTCCTGTGGCAGTGGATCGCCACCGCGCGCCGGCGCTACTCGCTCGAGGACGACGGAACGCTGGTGGCCCCGGAGGGCCGCTTCGGCCGCACGGACATCGCCGACATCGACATGGACAAGTGGATGTCGAAGTCCCTGGCCACGGTCGTCCTGACCGACGGGCGCAAGCTCGTGCTCGACGACTACAAGCACCGCGACATGCACCTGATCGTCGGCGCGATCGCCTCCGAGCGCTACCCCGAGAAGTGGAGCCCCGAGGCGCGCGACCTTGACCGCGTGCGCGCGGAGGCGGAGGCAGAGGCGGCCAAGGCGGGCGAGCCCGCGAAGGCCGACCCGTCCGCGGGCGGCGGAACGGCGGGCTGACCGATGCGTTCCACCACCGAGCCAACGACCGCGATCCCGAAGCAGGACCGCTGCGCGGACCTGCCGCACCGTCCGCGCGTGATGCTCGGCAAGATGGGCCTCGACGGCCATGACCGCGGCGTGAAGCTGATCGCGCGCGTCATGCGCGATGCGGGCATCCACGTCGTCTACAGCGGGCTGTGGCAGACGCCGCGGAGCCTGGCGATCGGCGCGCGCGACGAGGACGTCGACTGCGTGGCCGCGTCCATGATGTCGAACTCGCACCTGGTGCTGGTGCCGCGGCTCCTCGGGGAGCTGAAGGCCGTCGGCCGCGGCGACATCCCGGTGAACGTGGGCGGGATCATCCCGCAGTCGGACGTGCAGGCGCTGCTCGACGCGGGCGTCGCACGCGTCTACCACACCGGCACGGGGATGGACGACATCATCGACAGCGTGCGCGCGAGCGTGAAGCCGTACGCGCCGCTCGCCTCGGGGCCGCGCGAGGCGCTGCTTGCCCGGCAGATCTCGATGGCGCACGCCGGCACGCTGCCCGCGGGCACGCCCTCGCGCCGCCCGGCGCGCGTCGTCGGCATCACCGGATCGCCGGGTGCGGGCAAGAGCACGCTGGTGGCCGCGATGGCGAACGAGGCCGTGCGCCGCGGCCAGCGGATCGCGGTGGTGGCCTTCGACCCGATGAGCCCGATCACGGGCGGCGCCCTCCTCGGCGACCGCCTGCGCGTCGACTTCAACGCCGTCGACGACAAGGTCTTCTACCGGTCGCTTGCGATCGTCGGCGAGGACTACCGGAGCCTGCCGCAGATCGTCGGCCTGATCGGCGCAGCCGGCTTCGACCTCCTGATCATCGAGACCGTGGGCGCCGGCCAGAACGACGTCGCCATCCGCCAGCACGTCGACCGTACCGCGGTCGTGGTGGTGCCGGGCATGGGCGACGCCGTGCAGATGGACAAGGCAGGCATCCTGGAGATCGCCGACCTCTTCGTCGCCAACAAGGCCGACCACGCAGGCGAGGCGAAGCTGGTGCGCGAACTGCTCGACGTCGCCGCCGGGCGGCCGATCCTCGAGACCATCGCCACCGAGGGCAAGGGCGTGGTCGAGCTGCTCGACGCCATCGTGTCCTGAGCGCCTCGGCAGGCAGCCGGGGCGGATATCCTTTCCGCCCCCATGTCCGTCGAACTCAAGCCAAACGTGAACCAGGCGCTCGAGATCGGGCGCTTCGCCTGCGACTTCATGCGCGACGGCCGCCCGTCCGCCGCCGTGGAGGACCGCACCAAGCTGTTCCACACCGACAGCGTGCTGTGCGGCATCAGCGCCATCGCGCTCGGCACCAACGCGCCCGTCCTCCTGCGCCAGGAGGCGCTCGAGTACCCCCGCGACGACGGCGTGCCCTTCTTCGGCAGCACCGTGAAGGTCGCCCCCGAGAAGGCGATCGTGGCCAACAGCTCGGCGGTGCGCGAGTGGGACTCCAACGGCACCAACTTCGGCTACCGCAAGGAGCTCGGCTTCACCGCCGGCGAGTTCGGGCACAACGACTTCTACCCCGTGGCCATCGCCGCCGCTCAGCTGAAGGGCCGTGACGGCGCCTACGCCCTGCGCGGCATGATCCTCTCCGACGAGATCCGCGGCCGCCTCGCCGAGGTCTTCAGCCTGAAGACCTACAAGATCGACCACGTGGTGCACGGCGCCATCGCGAGCGCCGCCACCTGGGGCGCCATGACCGGCGCCACCCCCGAGCAGATCGAGAGCGCCATCGGCATGGTGGTCGCCCACTACATCCCGTGGCGCGCGATCCGCGCGGGCAAGCAGCTCTCCGACTCGAAGGGCGCGAGCGCCGCGATCAGCACCGAGGCGGCCGTCCTGAGCATGATGCGCTCGATGCGCGGCTTCATCGGCCCCAAGGACATCTTCCGCAACCCGGAGAGCATGTTCCGGCAGTTCCAGAAGACGCAGGGCGACAGCCCGTTCCCGCTGGTGATGTCGATGCAGGGCGACGACTTCGCCGTGATGGGCATGCACTTCAAGCTCGGGCTCTACGAGCACCAGTCCGCGGGCGCGCTGCAGGGCATCATCGACCTGATGCGCAAGCACCCGGAGATCCTCGAGAACCCGGGCATCGTGAAGTCGATCCGCATCGTGGCCTACGAGCCGGCCTTCGGCATCATCGGCGACCCCGCCAAGCGCGACCCGAAGACGCGCCAGAGCGCCGACCACTCGATGGTCTACATCGTGGGCACGCTGCTGCGGAAGGCGCAGGAGATGGCCAGGGCCAAGGGCACCGGCCGCATCGCCGAGGGCAACGACGAGGCGTGGAAGGCCCTCTTCCTCGACCCGCACGACTACTCCGCCGAGGCGATCGCCAACCCCGCGACCCGCGCGCTCATGGCGAAGATGGAGTTCGCGCACGGCGGCCCCGAGTACGACCGCAACTACCCCGACGGCATCCCGACGAGCCTGGTGATCACCACCACCGACGGGCGCAGCCTCGACAGCGGGTTCGTGATGTACCCGTCGGGCCACGCGCGCAACACGACCGCGGACCTGAAGGGCATCCTCGCGAACAAGTTCGACCGCCTCGGGAAGCTCGCGATGGACGACCCGAAGCCGCTGGTCGAGAAGCTCAACGCCATCGAGCGCCTGGACGCGAAGCAGCTCGCCTCGCTCTACGACTTCCGGATCGCCGACCGCGGCCGGTTCGAGTGAGCGGGGCGGTGGTTGTCTGCCGAGAAATGGCGGCATTTCTCGGCAGACGCGCTGCCGTGGCTAGCATCCGGCCATGGACTGGCGCGAGCGAATCTCCGTCGATCCGGGCGTCCGCTTCGGCAAGGCCTGCGTCCGTGGGACGCGGATCGCGGTCGGCGACGTGCTCGACTGGCTATCCGCCGGGATGACCCCGGAGGAGATCGTCCGCGAGTACCCCCCGCTGAGCCAGGACGACGTCATGGCATGCCTCGCGTGCGCGGCGGAGAGCGAGCGGGCTGGGCACGGCGGGGGTGCCGCGTGAAGCTCCTCGTCGACCAGAACCTGCCGGGCCGGCTCGTCCCCGCGCTGCAGGAGCGGTTCCCCGGCTCTTTGCACGTCAACGAAGCAGGGCTCGGCGGCGCCCGCGACATCGAGGTGTGGAACTACGCGCTCCGCGGTGCCTTCGACATCATGAGCCGGGACGCGGACATGGCGATGCTGGCCGTCCGCAAGGTCGGCGACGTGTGCATCGTGTGGGTCCGGCTCGGGAACATGCCGCTGCGGGCGTTGCTCGCGTCGATCCGCGACGCGCTCGAGGACGTGCAGCGGGCGCTGCACACCCGCTCGCTCCGCGTGGTCGAGATCCGGGCGCCCCGCGCCTAGGGCGGTCAGGCGCCCAGCACCGCGGCCACCTCGTCGCGGCTTCCCATGACCAGCGGCACGCGCTCGTGCAGCTCGCGGGGCACGATGTCCATCGTGCGGCGGCCGTCGGCGGCCACGCTGGTGCCCCCGGCCTGCTCGACCAGGAAGCTCATCGGGTTCGCCTCGTAGAGGAGGCGAAGCTTGCCGCTGGGGTGCTTCGCGGTGGGCGGGTAGAGGAACACGCCGCCGTTGACCAGCGTGCGGTGCACGTCGGCCACCATCGAGCCGATGTAGCGGCTGGAGTAGCCGTTGGCGTGCGCCCAGCGCAGGTAGCGCCGGAACTGCTCGGGGAAGCCGTCGGCGTTCGCCTCGTTGACCGAATAGACCTTCCTGCGATCGGGCATGCGCAGGTCGCGCTTCACCAGCATGAAGCTGCCGATGCTCGAGTCGAGCTCGAACATGTGCACGCCGCGGCCGGTGGTGATGACGAAGATGGTGCTCGAGCCGTACAGCACGTAGCCCGCGGCCACCTGCTTCGAACCCGGCTGGCACACCGTCTCGACCGCCCCGGGGA
>VEQS01000194.1 GCA_018883105.1 Phycisphaerales bacterium | reverse complement strand
CCGTCGGCGCGGAGCGCGAAGCGGCGCGCGAACTCAAAGAGCCGCAGCCCGGCGATCCCGGCGTCGGCGTTGCGCCGGCGCACCTCGAGCAGGCTCGCCAGCACCGACGGCCGCAGCACCGGCGTGCCGCCGGCTCGCTCGTCGCCGACGCGCAGCGCGTGCTCCCCCGGCCGCAGGAACGGCGCGGCGCTGCGCTCGCTCACCAGGGTGTGCGTCACGCTTTCCACGAATCCGAGGCCGACGAGGAGCGACTTCAACGCGCGCGGCGCGGAGACCTGCGGCTCCACCGGCGCCACGCGCACCGCGAGCGTCTCGCGCATCGGCACGCGGTCGAGGCCGTGGATGCGGCACACCTCCTCGATGAGGTCGATCTCGCGCTCGACGTCGATCCGCCGCGGCGGCACCGTGCAGTCGATCGCGTCGCCGCGCGGCACCGGCGAGAAGCCGAGCGTGTCCAGGGCACGCACCACCTCCTCGACCGGGATCGGGGTGCCGAGGAGCGACGCCACGCGCGCGGGGCGCACGCGCACGGTGCGCGCCGGGGGCAGGGGAGCGCCGGCCTCGACGGCGCCGTCGAGCAGCGTGCCTCCTGCGGTCTCCAGCACCAGCGCCGCCAGCCGGTCGGCCGCGGCATCGAGCTCGGCCGGGTGCACGCCGCGCTCGAAGCGGTACGACGAGTCGCTCGACAGCCGCAGGCCGCGGCTCGAGGCGCGCACGGCCACGGGGTCGAACGCGGCGATCTCGAGCAGGACGTCGGTGGTGCCGGCCGTGACGGCGGTGGCGGCACCGCCCTTGACGCCGGCGATCGCGACCGGCCGCTCGGCATCGGCGATCACCAGTTCGCCGCCGGCGAGGGTCAGCTCCTGGGCGCCCTCGCCGATCGGCAGGAAGCGCTCGTCTTTGCGCGCGCGGCGGATCTCGATCGCCTTCCCGCGCAGGGTGCCGAGGTCGAAGACGTGCGTGGGGTGGCCGAGCTCGAAGAGGACGAAGTTCGTGCAGTCGACGAGGTTGTTGCGCGGGATCTGTCCGATCGCGCGCAGCCGGCGCTGGAGCCACTCCGGGCTCGGGCCCACCTTGACGCCGGTGATGACGCGGGCGACGTAGCGCGGGCAGGCGGCGGGGTCGTGGTTGCGCACGGCGACCGCCTTCGCAGCAGGCCCTCCGGTCGCGCGTGGCGCGGCGGCGGGCGGCTTCAGCCGGCGCCCGCTCATGGCGCACAGTTCGCGGGCAAGGCCCACGTGGCAGAGGCAGTCGCCGCGGTTGGAGGTGGTCTCGATCTCCTGCCACGGCTCGCCGTTGTCGGCGACGTCGCCGCCGTCGAAGTTCAGGCCCGCGGCGGTCAGCAGCGTCGCCTGCTCCTCGGCGGACGCGGGGCGGTCGAGGTAGTCGTTCAGCCAGGTGACGCTCGTGCGCATGCGGAAGGGCGAAGGGTAGCATCGGGCCTTCCCAGTGACGGACTTCGCCGGACTGCGTTTCCCGATGCGTTCGCGCCTCGCGCGTGCGGCGCGCCGCGCGGCGGCGGCCACGCTCCTCGCGCTGGCCGCATGCACCGCGCCGGGGCCGGCGCCCGACGACCGCGTGGGCACGCTGGACGGGGAGCCCGCGCCCGCCGAGAGCCCGGCGCTCGCCGACGAGCGCTTCCCCGCCGACTTCTCGATCGACGCGACGGTGCTCCTGGGGCGCAAGGCGCCGCCCATGCTTGCCGTGCAGGACCGGCAGTCGAAGTACGTCGTGCTCCCGGACGGTTCGCTGCACGCGGACCTCAGCCCCTTCATCGACGTGTCGACGCGCCCCGGCCGCTCGCGCTGGCTCTACGACGACCAGATGCAGTACCTGTGGGCGCTGTGCGGCGACCTCGGCTTCGGCGACGAGTCGCGCGCCAACGGACCCGCCAACCCGGACACGCTTCGGCCGGCGGTCGGGGAGCGCCTGGCGATCCTCACCATCCGCGCCGGCGGGCGCACGTGGTCCTTCGTCCGGCGGGCGATCGACGAAGAGCCGATGGACGCTGCGATCGCGCGCATGGTGCGGACGCTGGCGATCCTGGCGTGGCTTCCCGACCTGCGGCCGGACGAGGTGCTCCCCGAGCGATACGACTTCGGCCCCGACCCGTACGCGGTCTACCGCGAGATCCGCGCGCGCTCGCCGCGGGGGGCGCGGCCGTGAGCGTGCGGCGGGCCACCATGCGCCGGTCGCGTGCGCTTGCGCTCTGCGCCGCCGCGGCGCTGGCACCCCTCGCCGCGGTGTCCTGCACGTCCGGGCCGCTGCCGGTGCCGAACGACGCCGCCAGCCCGACGGGCGGCCTGGGCCTCGACCTCTGGACGGCGCGCACGGACTCGCAGCAGTACGAGTTCTTCCGCGTGCACCCGGACGGCCGGCTCGACTACGGCGGCGGCGTCCGCGCCTTCGGGCGCGGCACCGACTGGTCGGGCGCGATGTCTCCGGACGACGCGCGGACGGTCCGGCAGGTCGTCGACGAGGCCGGCTGGATGACCGCCGCCGACCCGGGCCGTGAGGGCGCGAAGACCCCGATCGCCGAGATCATCCTGCGCGCGGGCGGCAAGGAGCGTGCGTTCACCATCACCGGCGAGAGCGCCGAGGTGAAGCGCATCGCCGACCTGCTGCGCACGGTGGCGAGCCGCCGCTTCGACTCGTTCATGCAGCGGCTGCCCGAGGCGGGCCCGCAGCCCGGCCGCTGACGCGGCGCGCCACCTACCATCCGAGGATGGCGAACGCCGCCCAAGACCCGATCGTCGGGATCGACCTCGGCACCACGCACTCGCTGGTGGCGACGTGCGATGCGTCGGGCCCGCGCGTGCTGGCCGACGATGCGGGGCGGTCGCTCCTGCCGTCGGTGGTGCGGTTCGTGCGGGGCGGGGCGCCCGTCGTCGGGCATGTTGCGCGCGCCGAGGCGGTGCTGCACGCCGTCGACACCGTCCACAGCGCCAAGCGCTTCATGGGCCGCGGCCACGCGGAGTCCGCGGCGCTCGCGGCGGGCCTGTCCTACCCCGTGGTCGCCGGGCCGCGCGGCCTGGCCGCCTTCGACGTGGGCGGCGCGGTGGTCACGCCGCAGGAGGTGGCCGCGCACGTGCTGCGGGAACTCCGGTCGATCGCCGAGGCGCGCCTGGGGACCGAGGTCCGCCGCGCCGTGGTCACGGTGCCGGCCTACTTCGACGACGCGCAGCGCCAGGCCACGCGCGACGCGATGCGCCTCGCGGGCCTCGAGGCCGTGCGCATCGTGAACGAGCCGACCGCGGCGGCGCTCGCCTACGGGATCGGGGCGTCCCGGAAGCGCCGCACCACGATGGAAACCATCGCCGTCTACGACTTCGGCGGCGGCACCTTCGACGTCTCGGTGCTGCAGCTCGTCCCGGGCGGGCCCGACGACGGCGAGTTCTTCCAGGTGCTCTCGACGGCGGGCGACACCCGCCTCGGCGGCGACGACCTCGACGAGGCGATCGTCGCGCTCCTCGCCGGCGAGCTGCGCGGGCGCTTCGGCGCCGCGCTCGAGTTCCCGCCCGCCGCGCGCCAGGCGATGCGCACCTTCGCCGAGCGCGCGAAGATCGCGCTCTCCTCGCAGGAGGAGGCGACCCTCGAGATCGACCTCGGCGACGGGCGCGTCCACCGACGCACGCTCGGGCGCGCCGAGTTCGAGCGCCTCGCGGCGCCGTTCGTCGCGCGCACCCTCGAGGCCTGCCGGCGCGCCCTGCGCGATGCGGGCAATCCCGAGATCGACCGGGTGGTGCTCGTCGGCGGCAGCACGCGCATCCCCTCGGTGCGCGCCGCGGTGGCCGGGCTCTTCGGGCGCGAGCCGTATGCGGCGCTCGACCCCGACGAGGTCGTGGCCATCGGCGCCGCGGTGCAGGCCTCGGTCCTGGAGGGCGCCCGCCGGGACCTCCTGCTCGTGGACGTGGTACCGCTCTCGCTCGGCATCGAGACCGTGGGCGGGGCGGTTGCCAAGCTCGTCATGCGAAACGCCAGCATTCCCACGCGCGCGACGGAGATGTTCTCCACCTCGGTCGACGGGCAGGCGAACGTCCTGATCCACGTCCTGCAGGGCGAGCGCGAGCTGGTGCGCGACTGCCGGTCGATCGCCCGCTTCGACCTGCGCGGGATCCCGCCCATGCCGGCCGGCATCCCGCAGGTCGAGGTCGAGTTCCTG
>VEQS01000193.1 GCA_018883105.1 Phycisphaerales bacterium | reverse complement strand
CGGCAGGTGGCCCTGGTGAACGAGGCGGCGGTCGAGGAGCTGAAGCTCGACCGCGACGGGAACGGCGGCGTCGGCGAGCACGTGCTGCTCGGCGGGCGACGGTTCCTGGTGATCGGCGTCGTCGAGACGCTGCAGGCGCGCATGATGGGCATGAACTCGAGCCAGGCGGAGGTGTTCGTCCCCTTCAGCGTGGCGGAGAAGATGCTCACCGGCTGGTACTTCATGCAGTTCGTGGCGCTCGCCAAGAGCCCCGAGGTGGCCGAGGAGGCGAAGGCCGAGATCGAGTACGTGATGCGCCGCCAGCGGGGCCTCACGCGCACCGACCCGGACACGTTCCGCGTCGCCGCCATCGACCAGTACATCAACCAGTTCAAGAGCATGGCCGCGGGCGTGACCGCGATCGCCGGCGGCATCGTCGGCATCTCGCTGCTGGTGGGCGGGATCGGCATCATGAACATCATGCTGGTGTCGGTGAGCGAGCGCACCCGCGAGATCGGCCTGCGCAAGGCGGTCGGCGCGACGTCGACGGCGATCCTCCTCCAGTTCCTGCTCGAGGCGGTGACGCTCACGGTGCTCGGCGGCATGGTCGGGCTGGTGGTCGGCAAGGCGCTGGCGCTGGGACTGACCTTCATCCCGGGGGCGAACCTCGAGCAGGCCGACGTGCCGCTCTGGGCGGTCGCGGTGTCGCTGGTGTTCAGCGCCGGGGTCGGCGTGGCCTTCGGCATGTTCCCCGCCATCAAGGCGTCCCGCCTCGACCCGATCGAGGCCCTGAGGCACGAATGACGGTGGCCGCATTCCGCTCCATCATCGTCCGGTGCGCGCTGCCCATGGCCCTGCTCTCGGGCTGCCAGGAGTCGCTCTTCCGCGACCAGCAGACCCCGTACACCGTGCCGGAGGAGGCGCTGCGCGAGCTCGCGCCCGCGGACCTCGCCTCGGTGCAGTACGGGCCGCCGGTGCCGCTCGAGCAGGCGATCGAGGGCGCCACCGCGGGAGGCTTCCGCTCGACCGCCTACGAGCGGTCGCGCACGATGACCATCGCCGAGATCCGCGCGCTGACGCTCGCCAACAACCTGGACCTGCGCGTCCAGCTGGTGGCGCCGGACATCGCCAAGACCTCGATCACGCAGGAGGAGGCCAAGTTCGACTCCACCTTCTTCGCCGAGTACCGCCGCAACGGCAACAACCTGCTGACCCAGCTGCAGAACAACGAGGGGCTGTTCGACGACCAGTACTCGCTCGGCCTCAACATGCCGCTCGCGACCGGCGGCTCGCTGAGCTTCACCCCCGAGTTCACCGACTCCGCGCAGACGCTGCCCGGGGACCCCGGCGCCGACCAGGCGATCATGAACTTCTCGGTCAGCCAGCCGCTCCTGCGCAACGCCGGAGTCGACGTGTTCACCGCGTCGATCCGCGCGGCCAGGCTGCAGGGACAGATCGTCGACTCGCGCACCAAGCTCGAGGCGCTGCGCATCCTGGCCACCGCGGACCGTGCGTACTGGAACCACTACCGCGCCTGGCGCGAACTCGAGGTGCGCAAGCAGCAGTACGAGCTGGCGCTCCTGCAGCTGGCGCGCGCCAAGGTGCGCGTGAGCGCGGGCGACGCCCCCGAGGTCGAGCTGATGCGTGCCGAGAGCGGCGTCGGCACGACGCTCGAGAACGTGATCCTGGCGGACGCGGCGGTGCGCAACCGCCAGCGCGACCTGAAGCGCATCATCAACGACCCGAACATGCAGATGTCCGACGGCACCGCCATCGTGCCCGCGACCCAGCCCAACCCGGTGGGCCTGCAGCTCGACGCGTTCGCGCTGGCCGACCAGGCGGTGCGCGACCGGATGGAGATGCTCGAGCTCGAGCTGCAGCTGGCCATCGACGCCACCAACGTCGAGGTGACGCGCAATGCGGCGCTGCCGCTCTTCAGCTTCGACTTCAACTACCAGCTCACCGGCCAGGGCGACGGCTTCGGCAACTCGGTCTCGAACCTCGGAAACGACGACCAGTTCCAGGTCGGCGCCCGCGCCGAGATCCCGATCACCAACGAGCTGCGCCTGAGCCAGTTCCGCCGCGCCATCCTGCAGCGCGTGCAGCGCCTGGCCACGAAGGACGCGCGCGCCCAGTCGATCCGGCAGGAGGTGCTGAACGCGGTCGACAACCTGGACACCGCGTGGCAGCGGATCCTGGCCGCGCGCCTGGCGACGATCTTCGCCGCGCGCACCTACCAGGCCGAGCGCCGGCAGTTCGAGGTGGGCCTGCGCACCAGCATCGAGGTGCAGGACGCCGCCGCGCGCCTCGGCGACGCGCAGACCCGCGAGGTGAACGCGCTGGCCGCGTACGAGATCGCGCTGATCGACGCCTCCTTCGCCACCGGCACGCTCGCCGGCGGCGCGCGCATCCGCTGGGACCAGTTCGAGGCGCGCGACCCGTCGGCCATGCCGGCCACCGGCATCGACGGCACGCTGGTGCCTGCGGCGACGCGCACGACGCCCGGGGCCGTGCCCGCCGCCGTGCCGGCGTCCTGAGGTCCTGCCGGGCGCGCGCGGGCGCTCAGCCCATCTCGTGCGCCAGGCGACGCTCGGCCGCGTTCACCATCTCGCGCACCTTCGGGTCGAGCCCATCGGCCGAGGCCGTGCTCCGGAACGACGCCAGCAGCGCGGCATCGTCGTGGTTCGTGAGCCGCTCGCCGTGGAAGAGGTAGGCGGCCGCCGCGCAGGCGACCGCGAGCCGGCTGCCGAGCGTGCGCTCGGCGGCAGTGTCGCCGTCGGCGCGAAGCGCGGCGTAGAGGATGCGCGCGCGGCGCAGGCGCGAGACCGGCGTGGCCGGGTCGCAGAGCAGGGCGGCGGTCGTCGCGCGCACCGGGTCCACCTCGTAGGCGATCCAGTCGCCGGCGGCGGACGCGGGCTGCTCGAGGGACTGCAGCACCCAGGCGAGCGTGTCGCGCAGGGGCAGGTCGCCGTAGGCGGCGTCGGGGCGGTGCGGCGCGGGTCCGTTCGCGGGTCCGGTCATGGGGCACGTCCTTCCATCAGTCCGAGGAGCGCGCGCAGTTCCGCGCGCGCCGAGGCAGGGGTCGAGTCCACCGTGTCGCCGACCAGGGCGGCGAAGCGGCGGGCGAACGCCCGACGCATCGAGACGATGGCGTTGGCGACGTCGCCGGGGGCGTCGAGGCCCCAGCGCTTCATGAGCGTCTCGTAGGGCGGCGGCTCGGCCCCCTCGAGCATCGGGCGCAGGACGCGCGACTCGAAGGCATCCCACGCCATCTCGCGGCCGCCGGCAAGCGCCTCCTCGCGGACGGCATCCGCGGCCTCGCGCACGAGGCGCGAGATCCAGGCGCGCGCGAATGCGCGTTCGGGGTCGACGCTCGCCGGGTCCACGATGCCGGACTCGATCGCGTCCCCGCCGACGTGGCGGCGGTCGCCGGAGGGATGCCGCCGTGCCGCGTGGTCGTGGCGGTAGCGGTCGGCGAGGTAGTTGCGCACCGAACTGAGCAGCAGCGTGCGGAACGCACCGCGGCGCTCGTCGAGCTTGGAGCGCAGGTCGCGCCCGAGCAGGACGTCGGCGATGAATCCCTGGGTCAGGTCGCGGGCCTCCTCAGGGCGGCGGCCGCTCTGGCGGATGTAGGCGTAGATCGCGCCCCACTCGCGGACCGACGCCTCATCGCTCGAGGGCGGCGCGGAGCGGATGCTGTGCGGAGGGGTGGTCATCGGGGCCGCGGGCACGTCCGAGGACGGATACGCAGGCGGGGCCCGCACCCGGCGGGGAACCCAGGGGAATCCCCGCCGATTGCATGCAAATGGAGCCGAGGGGAGTCGAACCCCTGTGCCGAAACAGTCCGCACGGCGCCTCTACGAGTGTGTCTGCGGAACGATTGTCGTCCGGGCGTATCCCCGCAGCGGGGCGCTCCGTTCCAAGACATGCGAGTTCTCGGTCCTCCGGGGCATGTCAGCCCGTCGGACCCAGCCTGATGTTTGACAGCGGCCCCCTTAGTCAGGCGTGGGGGGACTCGCTGCGCTGCCTAATTAGGCGGCGAGAGCGTACTGCGTGTTGGCAGTTGTGAGTGTGCATGCTGTTTAACGTGGCCTGCATGCTCCACGACGCGCCACGCCGTGCGTTGCCTGTCCGGTCGATGCCGGTACGGCCCCAGGTTGAGAAAGACCGAAATCGGTGCCAGGAACCCCTGTCACCGATTT
>VEQS01000037.1 GCA_018883105.1 Phycisphaerales bacterium | reverse complement strand
GTCTGCGACGGGGTGCTGCGTGCCGCCAAGCAGAGCGGCTCGCCGCGAACGCTCTTCGACGCTGCGGTGGTGCGCATGGCGCTCGCCGCACGCTTCGCGCCGGCGTCCGAGGCGGCTGCCGGGCCGGTGCCCACGGAGCCCCCTGCAAAAAAAGCGATGCGCCCCGCCTGACGGCCGCGGCGCCCTCCGCCCCGCGGGCGGACGCGCCGCAGCCCGACGTCGGGGCCCTGTGGTCCGCGATCGAGCAGTCCGCCGGCGACTCGCCGCGCGAGCACGCCGTGGTGGAGTCGTTCGTGCCGGTGTCCCTCGCCGACGGCTCGCTCACGGTGCGCCGCGCGCGGCCCGGCGGTGCCGCCGGCACCGCGCTGCAGGACATGCTCGCGGCCATCGCATCGCGCGCGGCCGGGCGGCCGGTGCGCGTGCGCGTCGAGGGCGTCGTCTCGGCTGCGGCCCAGTCGCCGTCGTTGCCGCCGCCGCGCCCGACGGTGACGCTCGTCGCACCCGCGCGCCTGCGTGCGCCGGAGGAGGCACCGACGTCCCGTCCTCCATCGCGCGAGGAACCCGCGCCCGCGGCGGCATCGGATGCCGCACCGGCCGCGGCGCCCGCGCGCGCCGAGGACGACCGGGCTGCGGCGACGCATCCCTTCGTGCAGCAGCTCGCCGACCTCTTCGACGCGCGCATCGTGCGCATCGAGGCCGCGGGTACGCTTCCCGTCGGTGCGGTTCCGCCGGCCGACGCGGCCGAATCCGCCGACGGCGCGGACCTTCCGGACCCCGCCTCCGACCTCGACCCCGCCGACCCAGGAGACCGCTGATGTTCGACAAGCTGAAGGCCGCCGCCGGCGTGGCCGGGCTCCTGAAGGACCTGCCGCGGATCCAGGAGAAGTTCGTCCAGACCAAGGATGAGCTCGGTCGCATCCAGTGCGCGGGGCATTCCTCGTGCCGCCGGGTGCGTGCCCTGATGAACGCGCGCGTCGAGCTGCTCTCTGTGGACGTCGACCCGAAGTTCGCTGCCGCGGCATCGAGCGACGCCGGCCGCGCCGAGGTGCAGCAGGCGGTCACCGAGGCCGTGAACGACGCGATCGGCCATGCGCGGCGCGAGGCGGCCGTGCGCGTGGCCGACGCGGCCCGCGAGATGGGGCTCCCGATCCCCCCGCAGCTCCTGTCGCAGCTCTGACCGTGGCCGCCGAGCGCACGAGTCCCGCCTACCCCGAGTGCGTGACCCGGCTCATCGAGGAGTTCGGGCGCCTGCCGGGCATCGGCCGCCGGAGCGCGGAGCGGCTGGCGTTCTTCGTCCTGAAGAGCGACGGGGACGAGGCGATGCGGCTGTCCCAGGCGATCGCGGACGTCAAGCGCCGGGTGCGCCACTGCTCGATCTGCTGGAACCTCACCGACGCGGACCCGTGCCCGATCTGCCGCAGCGAGTCGCGCGACGCGAGCACGGTGCTGGTGGTCGAGCAGCCCAAGGACCTGATCAGCCTCGAGCAGACCGGGATGTACCGCGGCACCTACCACGTGCTGATGGGCCGCATCGACCCGCTCGACGGCGTGGGGGCCGAGAGCCTGACGGTGCGCGACCTGCTGCGCCGCGTCGACGAGCCGGCGCGCAACGCGCGCGGCGTGCCGGTGCGCGAGGTGATCCTCGGCATGAACCCCGACATGGAGGGCGAGAGCACCGGGCTCCAGGTGGCGGCCGAGATGGCCCGCCGCGGGGTTCGCGTGACGCGCCTGGCGCGCGGGCTGCCCGCCGGCGGGCAGATCGAGTACGCGAGCAAGGCGGTGCTCGCCGACGCCATCGCCTGCAGGCAGGAGCTCTGACATGCGCTTCGAGGCCTCGCAGAAGCTCCGCACGGGCCAGCAGCTCCGGATGGTGCCCCGGCTCATCCAGTCGATGGAGGTGCTGCAGATGCCGGTCGCCGAGCTGCAGGAGCGGATCGCCGCCGAGCTCGAGCGCAACGTCGCGCTCGAGGCCACGGACCAAGGCGTCGAGCTCGACCTGGCCCGCCCCGAGCACGAGCGGCCGATCGGCGGCGCCGACGCCGACGACGGGTCCGCCGCGGGGTTCGAGCGGCTGCGTGAGCTCGAGCGTTCCTACGGAGAGATGCTCGACGGGGACGGACCGCCCCGGGCGCGGCGCGGCGACGGCGAGCGCGACGCCAAGATGGACGCGATGGCCAACGCGCCCGACCGCGGCGAGAACCTCGCCGAGCGCCTGCTCCACGACTGGCGGCTGGCCGACGTCGACGCATCGCTGCGTGCGCCGGGTGCCGCGATCGTCGAGGCGCTCGACGCCGACGGCCTGCTGCACGCCTCCTTCGACGAGCTGCGCGCGTCCGCCGGCGCCGCCTGGGACGACGTGCTGCTCGCCCGCGCGCTGCGCGCCGTGCAGTCGGAGCTGGAGCCGCCGGGCATCGCCGCCCGAGACGTGCGCGAGAGCCTGCTGCTGCAGGTGGACGCCGCCCTCGACGGGCGCGACGGCGCGGTGCGCGCGGACCCGCAGGCGCTCGAGGACGCGCGCACCATCCTGGCCGACCACTGGACCGACTTCCTCGAGAACCGCCTGCCGCGCATCGAGCAGCGCGCCCACCTGCCGATGGCGCGGATCGCCGCGGCGCGCGACGTGCTGCGGCGGCTGAGGCTCGCGCCCGGCCGCGACGTGGCGCCCGAGGACGCGCGCCCGGTGATGCCCGACGTGGTTGTGGAGTACGACGCCGACCGCGACCGCTACGTGGCTGCGCTCGCCGACGGGCAGCTGCCGGTGCTTCGGGTGAGTCCCACGTACGTGCGCATGGCGAAGGACCCGTCGACCGACTCGGCCGCGCGCACGTTCGTGGCCGGAAACGTCCGCTCGGCGGAGTGGCTGATCGAGGCGATCCACAACCGGCGCAACACGCTGCTGCGCGTGGTGGACGAGGTGCTGTCGCGGCAGCGCGCGTGGTTCGACGACGGCCCCGAGTCGTTGCGGCGGCTGGAGATGTCCGAGGTGGCGGGCGCGCTCGGCCTGAGCACCGGCACCGTGAGCCGCGCGGTGAGCGGCAAGTGGATGCAGACGCCGCGGGGCATGGTCGAGCTGCGCCGGTTCTTCACCGGCGGCGTCGAGACGGCCGACGGATCGTCCGCCGGCTGGGACGCGATCCGCCAGATGGTGCGTGAGGTGGTCGATGCCGAGGACCGCGGCGCGCCGCTCTCCGACGAGGCGATCGCGGCGCGCATCAAGGAACGGGGCATCTCGATCGCCCGGCGCACCGTGGTGAAGTACCGCGAGCAGCTGGGCATCCCTTCGGCGCGGCACCGCAAGTCGCACGGCGCCTGAACGGGCGCGCCGCAGGCGGGGGCTACACTCCGTGCATGACCTCGGCCGCCGTCTCCGCCCCGGGCACCCCGGGCCACGCACGCACCCGCAAGATCTGGATGGACGGCACGCTCGTCGACCCGTCGGAGGCGCGGGTCTCCGTCTACGACCACGGCCTGCTCTACGGGGACGGCGTGTTCGAGGGCCTGCGTGCCTATGCGGGCCGCGTGTTCAAGCTGGACTCCCACCTGAAGCGCCTCGAGGCGAGCGCCGCGAGCATCCGCCTGAAGATCCCGTACGCGCGGGCCGAGCTCGCGCAGGCGGTGCGCGACACCGTGGCCGCCTGCGGCATGCCGGACTGCTACATCCGGCTGGTGGTGACGCGGGGCGTCGGGTCGCTTGGCCTGAACCCCTTCTCCTGCCCGCGCCCCGGGGTGGTGGTGATCGCGGACAGCATCCAGCTCTACCCGCCCGAGCTCTACCGGAGCGGGATGAAGGTCATCGTCGCGAAGCGCCCGCGCATCCCGGTGGAGTGCCTCGATCCGGCCATCAAGAGCCTGAACTACCTGAACAACATCCTCGCCAAGTGCGAGGCGATCGATGCCGGCGTCCTGGAGGCGATCATGCTGAACCTCGACGGCGAGGTGAGCGAGTGCACCGGCGACAACATCTTCGCGATCACCGGTACGCGAATCTCCACGCCGCCGACGTCCGCCGGCATCCTGCACGGCATCACGCGCCAGTTCGTGATCGACGAGCTCGCCCCGGCGGTCGGCATGGGCGTCGAGGTCCGCCCGATGCGCCTCGAGGACCTCTACGCGGCCGAGGAGGTCTTCCTCACGGGGACCGCCGCCGAGATCATCGGCGTGAGCGCGATCGGCGACCGCACCATCGGCGCCGGCTGCATGGGCCCGGCGTCGAAGCGGCTCGAGGCCGAGTTCCGCCGGCGCATCGCCGCGGGCGCCCCCGAGGACTGATCGCTGCGCTGCAAGGGCTGCGGGTACTCGCTGTTCAACCAGCCCGGCCGCACCTGCCCGGAGTGCGGGCGCGCGTTCCGGCCGAGCGAGTTCGAGTTCCGCCCGAACGCCGTCGAGTTCTGCTGCCCGGCGTGCATGCAGCAGTACTTCGGCAACGACGTGCACGGCCTGCCCGTGCCGAGGTCGTTCTCGTGCGTGCGCTGCGGCGGCGCCTGCGAGCTCGATTCCATGGTGCTGCGGCCTGCGCCCGGCGTGGCGGACGACGCAACGGAGCGGTTCATCGTCGCCTGGGAGGACCGTGCCGCGGGCGGGAGATTCAAGCGGTTCTGGCGAACCTCGCTCGACGGGGCGGTGCACCCGAAGTCGATCGGGCTCGCCGCAGCCTTCGGCGCCGAATCATGGCCTGCCTTCTGGTACCTGGTGCGGGTGTCGGCGTGGGTCGTGCTTCCGACGTCCATGACGGTCGCCGCGATCTGGGTGTGGCAGCAACTGCTCTTCAGTTCGTCCTCCCGGACGCTGTGGGGTCCCGCGGGCCTTGCAGCGCTCGGCTGGGACGCTGCAGCGTGGCTTGCCGTGACGGTCGGGATCGTCATCGGGATCGTCGCCGCCGTCGCCGCGACCGCCGGCACCGCGACGCTTGCGCTGCGCGTCCTCGGCGAGCCGGCGCGCTGGCGTGCCATCTGGACCGTGCACGCGTACACGTCGGGTCCGTTGCTCATCGCCGCCGTGCCGTGCCTGGGACCGTACTGCGCGGGATGGGTCGTCTGGGTGTGGTGCCTGGTCTCCACGATCGTCGCGCTCACCTTCGGCGTCGGGGTGCCGGCATGGAAGGCGACCATCGCGTCGCTCGTGGGGCCGATCCTCGGGGCGATGATCGCGGCGGTCGTCACGTTCCTCGTCGTGCAGCAGGTGACTGCGGGCTTCCCGGCGCCGACGGCCGTGCCCGTGACCATCTCCGTCGATGGACAGGCGGTGCCGGTGGAGGGCGACATTGCCGATGGGCCGTTGCTTGACGCGCCGGCGCAGTCCGGGGAGCCTGCGTCGCCGTGAATGGCCCCGATCCCCCATCGCTTGGCCGCGGCGGCCGTGACCCGATCGTCGGCAGCCGGATCGCGCTGCGAGCATTCCTCGGCGTGCTTGGGTTCACGGTGCTGCTCGGGCTGGCCTTCATCCTGGACCTGGTGCAGGACGAACGCCTGCTCATGACCAGCGGGGCGGTGGCGGCCGGATGCCTCGCCACGCTGGTGGCCGCATTCGTCGCGGACCAGGGAAGGTTCGTGCGGTGGATGCATGTGGGCATGGCACTCGGGTGGTGCGGGATCGCGTTGCTGCTGGCGCTGATCTGGCTGTCCCGCGGGCTGCCCAACGAGATGGAGGAGTTCGTCGGCCGTCTGTCGGGCGCATTCTGCGTCCCGGCCGCCGCGATCGTGTTCGTCGGCATGACCACCTTCCCGCGGGCGCGCGGCACGGGCGTGCTGGTCGCTCGCTGGGCGACGGCGTCGCTCGTGGTCTTCTGGGCCGCCTTCGGCGAGTTCGCGCTCGTGACGCCCGAGCTCGCGGAGGCGGTCGCGGAGACGCTCCTTGGCTGGCAGTGGTTCGGGCGCTGCGTCGGCGCGTCGGCCGTGATCGTCGCCGCCGGGACCGTCGCGCAGCCCGTCCTGATCCGGCTTGGGCGGTCGACGGAGGGCGCGGAGAGCGCGATCCGCGGCCGCCGGACGCCGGTTGCCTGCCGCTGCCCTCGCTGCGGCGCCGCGTGCGCGGTGGAGGCGAACGTCGATGCATCGTGCGCATCGTGCGGGCTGCGGATCCGCATCGAGCTCGAGGAGCCGCGGTGCGCGTGCGGCTACCTGCTCTTCGGGCTCGAGTCCCCGGGATGCCCGGAGTGCGGCGCACCGGTTCCCGAGTCGGCGCGCTGGCAGCGGCCGGCGGATGCGGCCGCCGCGGGCGGGTGAGTCGCCGCGCGTGCGGTCAGACGCGCGCGCGCTCCCAGCCAGTGCCCAGGAAGCGGCCGAGGAAGAGCAGGCCGCGCACGCCAAGTTCCGCGCACAGCCCGATCCAGATGCCCGCCAGGCCCATGCCGAGCGTGATGCCGAAGAGGTAGGCGAGCGGCACGCGCACGAGCACCGTCGAGACGAGCGTGATGCGGAACGTGCCCTTGGCGTCGCCGCAGCCCTTGAGGCCCTGGCGGATCACGAGCGCCATCGCGAAGAACACCTGCACGATGCCGCAGATGAAGAGGAGCCGGGGAACCTCCGCCACCACGACGGGATCCCGGCTCATGAGGCGCGCGAGCGGCTCGCCGCCCACCATGAACACCACACCGAAGGCACCCATGATCCCGATCGCGATCCACAGGCACGCCCAGATCGCGCGCCGCGCCATGCGCACCGACCCGGCGCCGAGGTACTGCCCGGCGAGCGCCGCGGCCGCGGTTCCCATCGCGAATCCGGGCAGGAAGCTGAACGCCTCCCAGCGGATGGTCACCATGTGCGCGCCGAAGAGCCCCTTCGCGGGCCCTGCCGCGCCGGCGCCGGCCTCGGCCACCATGCCGATGAACCGGGTGACGCCGATGCTCGTCGTCAGCCACATGGTGGCTCCCTCGAGCATGTTGGGGATGCCGAGCGAGATGATGCGCCGCAGCATCGTGCGGTCGGCGTGCAGGTCTCGCAGGCCGACGCGGAAGTCCTTCACGCCCCGCGACAGCACCCACATCGTCCACAGGCCGCCGACCACGTAGGAGATCGACGTGCCCGCGGCCACGCCCCACACGCCCCAGCGCTGCGGGTCGAGCGGCGATGGGTTGGCGATCGTGAGCGACCCGGCCTCGACCACCACGCCGGACAGGAGCCACGAGCACAGCACGTTCACCACGTTGACGACGGTCGCGATGATGCTCGGGCGCGCCGTCTCGCCCGCGCCGTGCAGCGCCATGCCGCCGACGGTCATCACCGACATGAGCGGCAGGCTGACGGCGACGACGCGCACGTACTCGACGCCGTAGCGGTGCGCGTCGTCGGCCATGCCCATCCACCGCGCCACGGGCGACACCGCGAACCACACCGCCACCGTGCCCACGATCCCCGCGACCGCGCTCACCGCGACCGCGGTGCCGCCCGCCGTGCGCGCCTCGTCGGGCGTGCCGGCACCCATCGCGCGCGCGATGATCGCCTGCGCGCCGATGCCCAGGCCCATCAGGACGATGGACGCCACCCACATGAAGCTCGCGCCGAAGCCGACGCCGTCGAGCGCCGCGCCCGCGACCGAGAGCGGCAGGTTGCCCGCCAGCAGCGTGTCCACCGTGCCGACGAGCGCGGCCATCAGCTGCTGCAGCAGCACCGGCACGGCCAGGATCCAGATCGACTGCCAGAGTCCCTTGCCGGCGAGCCGCCCGCTCCGGATGATCCGCTCGTCGTCGGCGGCGCCTTCGGCGCCGGCCACCGACATCGCGGGGTCGCCGAACGCGTCGATCTCGCCCTCGGCGGCGAGCCGCCGGAGGTCAGCCTCCGCGTCCTGCGTCGTTCGGTCGGTGCGCAAGGGGCCAAGTGTAGGCGTGGGCCCGTGTCCCGCCGGCGCGCGCGGTCATGCGCTCACTTGGTGGGCGGCGTCGCAGGGGCGGGCGTCACGCTCGCGGGCGCCGTCGCCTCCGCACGCATGCCGGCCGGCAGGCCCGGCTGCTCCCACGTCGGGATCGCCCAGAACACGATGTAGTCGCCGAACCCGAGCGTGCGCTCGAACGTGGGGTAGTAGTAGGGCACGTCCGCGCGCAGCGCCGTCGGCGTGGCGTCGAGCCACGCGCGCCACCTCGCCGATTCCAGTCCGAAGTCGGCGCCGGTGATGAGCCGCAGGCTGTCGGCTGCCGCCAGGTTCACGGACAGCTCGCGGTCGTCGAGCGCCGCGGTGAGCGCCTCGAAGGCATCGCGGGTCGAGTACTGCCCGAGCGCGATCGCCAGCTCGACGCGCACCGACGCGGACTCCTCCTCGCGGATCAGCTTCTTCCACACCTGGTCGGCGATCGCCGGGTTGTGGATCCGCTGCAGGCCGCGTGCGGCCGCGATCCGGATCTGCTCCACCGGGCTGTCAAGCTGCTTCGCGATGAGCACCGCGTCCTCGGGCTGGCCGTGGCGGGCGAGCGCCTGGATCGCCGTGGCCTTCACCACGGGGTCGCTGTTCTCCTCGATGTAGAGCCGGTACAGGTTGATGTAGACCGGGTCTCCGCCGAACGTCGAGTTGCCCAGGAGCAGCACCCCGCGGCGCTGGTTCTCCGGGTCGCTGTCGTCGACCGCCCATCGGCCGGCCTCGGCCGGCGAGGGCGGGAAGATCGAGTTCGACGCGTCGCTGAAGTCGCTCGACATCTGCTCGCAGCCGGCGAGCGCGGCGAGCACCGCCGCGGGCAGGATGTGGCGTCCATGCAGCACGGCGCGGAGGATACGGGCTTACGATCCGTGCATGCCCGGCGTCACGATCGACTCCTTTGCGCTCGGCCCCTTCGAGACCAACTGCCTGGTGGTGCGCGATCCCGCTGACCCTGCCCGGGCGTGCTGGATCGTCGACCCCGGCGCGGGCCCGGACCCGGTGATCGAGTTCGTCCGGCGCGAGCGGCTGGTGCCCGAGCGGATCGTCCTGACGCACGCGCACGCCGACCACGTCGCGGGCCTGGAGCGCGTGCGCCGGGCGTTCCCGGGGGTGCCGGTCCTGCTTCATCCCGAGGAGCACGCCTTCCTCTCGGACCCGCAGCTCAACCTCAGCGCGTTCGTCGGCGTGCCGGTCACCTGCGGGGCGGCCGATGCGACGCTCCTCGGGGGCGACGAGCTCCGGCTCGGCGGCTCGGCGTGGCGCGTGCTGCACACCCCCGGCCACAGTCCCGGCAGCACGACGCTCGTCTGCGACGCCGCCGGCGAGGCGATCGTCGGCGACACGCTCTTCGCCGGGTCGATCGGCCGCGTCGACTTCCCGACCAGCGACCCCGCGCGCATGCGCCATTCCCTGCGCGAGGTGCTGATGGCGCTTCCCGACGCGGTGCGTGTGCACCCTGGGCACGGCCCATCCACCACGATCGGCGCCGAGCGGCGCTCCAACCCGTTCCTTCAGGACGGGGCCTGGGACTTCTGAGCCGCGCGGGCGCGGGTCCAGGCGTCCATGCGCGCCTCCAGCACGTCGAGCGGCAGGGCACCCGCCCCGAGAAGCTCGTCGTGGAAGGCGCGCACGTCGAAGCCGGCGCCGAGCTCGCGCTCGGCCTTCGCGCGCATCGCCCGGATCCGCAGCTCGCCGATCTTGTAGCCGCACGCCTGGCCGGGCCAGTCGATGTAGCGGTCCACCTCGCGGACGATGTTCAGCTCGCTGAGGGCGGTGTTCGACTGCATGTAGGCGATCGCCCGCTCGCGGCTCCAGCCGAGTGCGTGCATGCCGGTGTCGACCACGAGCCGCGTGGAGCGCCACATCTCGTAGAGCAGCCTCCCGAAGTCGGAGTACGGGTCGCCGGCGAAGAGCCCCATCTCGATCCCGAGCCGCTCGGCGTAGAGCGCCCATCCCTCGACGAAGGCGGTGAAGTGCATGTCGCGGCGGAACTCGCGCTGCGCGGGCAGCTCCTGGGCGATCGAGATCTGCAGGTGGTGCCCGGGCACCGCCTCGTGCAGCGACAGCGGGATCGCCTCGTAGAGCGGCCGCTGGTCGAGCGCGTGGGTGTTGGCGAAGAACCAGCCGGGCACGCCCGCGCGCAGCGACCCGGGCATGTAGTAGGCGGTGGTCTGCGTCGGCGCCATGAACTTCGGCACCGCCTGCACGCCGTAGGGATTCCGGGGCAGCGTGCCGAAGAGCGCCGGGAGCTTCGCGTCGATCCGCTTGCAGACGTCGCGGTAGCGGGCCAGCAGCTCGTCGGCCGTCTGCGCGTAGAAGCGACGGTCGGTGCGCAGGAACGCGACGAAGGCCGCGAACCGCGCGTCGCGGTCCATCGCCGCACGGGCGGGATCGGCCGCGAACCAGTCGGTGCGGCGGATCACCTCGTCCATCTCCGCGCGGATGCGCGCCACCTCCTCGAGCCCGATGCGGTGGATCTCGTCGGCGCCGAGCGCCGTCGTGGTGTGCACTTGCAGCGAGTGGTCGTACCACGCGCGGCCGTCCGGCAGGTCGGAGGCGGCGATCGAGTCGCGGCACGCCGGCAGGTAGGTCGAGCGGAGCCACGCGCCGAGGTCGGCGAGCTCCTCGAGCGACTGGCCGAGCCAGCGGTCGGCGTCCGCCCGCAGCTGCGCCTGCTCCGCGGCCGGCATCGCGTCGGGAAGCGTCGCGATCGCCACCCGCAGCGGCTCCAGCCGGCCTGCCACCACGGCGTCGAACTGGGCGGGCACGTCGACCATCGTCGCCCGCGGCGGCACGCGGCCCTCGGCGATGCCGACCTCCATGAGGGCGCGCACGTCGCGCACCATCTGCGGCACGGCGCTCAGCCGCTTGACGAAGTTCGAGAAGTCCTCGGGGGTGCGCATCGGAATCCGGTCGGCCATCTGCGGGATGTCCTGCTGCGGCCCGCCGCGCCCGCCGACCGGCATGAGGAAAGCACGGAAGCGGTGTCCCGCCGCCGACTCGTCGAGCTGCCGGACGAGGAGCTGCCAGCCGAGCCGGTCGTCGCCCGCGAGCTGCGCCGGGTCGATCGCGCGCAGGTCCTCGAGGACGATCTTCTCGTGCGCGTGGCGCGTCTCGACGCCGCGCATCGAGCGGTCCGCGATCCGGTCCGGCGCCGCGGTCGGCCGCCCGGCGGCAAGCGCCTCCTCCGGCCACACGGTGTCTCGCCATGCCTCGTATTCGGCGACGACCTCGGCGAAGCGCGCGGCGGCATCCCCGGGGACGGCGGCCTGGGGCGGCGCGGCGGATGCGAGGGCGGCGGCGATCGCGGCGGCAAGGTGCATCGGCATCCCTCCACCATACGGGCGCCGGGCGGGCCGCGGCGACCGGGCGGGGGCTATGCTTGCCGCCCCGCCGCACGCCATGAGCGCCGCGCTCCCTCCAGCCTCGGACACGGAACTCGGCTACGCGCCCCCGACGGTGCGCCAGTTCAGCGTGTTCCTCGACAACAAGGTCGGCAAGCTGCTCGAGCTGCTGCGCACCATCGACGAGTCGTCGTCCACCCGGCTGGCGGCGTTCTCCATCACCGACTCGAGCGACTTCGCGGTGGTCCGCATGATCTTCACGAACGCGGACGCCGCGCGCCACATCCTGCGCCGCAGCCAGTACACGTTCGCCGAGACCGACCTGGTGATCGTGGAGCTCGGCGACGGCCAGAGCCTGAGCACCACGTGCCTGTACCTGCTCGGGGCGGAGCTCAACGTGCGCTTCGCCTACCCGATCCTGCTGCGCGGCGAGCGCCCGGCGTTTGCCATCTGCTCAGACGACAACCACCTCGCGGGGCAGATCCTGCTGCGGAAGCGCTTCCGCCTGCTCGCCGAGGAAGACCTCGCCCCTTCGGACTGACCCCGCCATGGCAAGACTCGTTCGCTTCACCGCCACCGCCCCCGTCAAGGTCGAGCCCACCGACAAGCCGGCGTTCATCTGTGCCTGCGGCCTCACGCGCAACTTCCCCTTCTGCGACGGTTCGCACAAGGTCGCGCGCTCGGAGGAGGCCGGCAAGCTCTACGTCTACGGCGACGACCGGCAGCCGAAGTCGTCCGGTGCCGACGACTTCACGGGCTGCAGCTGCGGCTGAGCATCCGGCGCGGCGCACGGCGCGTGGCGCGCTGCGCTCCGTGCGCGTCAACCGCCCCGCGCGGGGTAGGTGGCGCTCGTCTTCTCCGTCTCCCAGACGGTCACGTGGTCGACCGGCATTCCCGCGTCGGCGAGCGGCCCGGCGAGCAGCCCATGGCACACCCGGGCGATGTTCTCGACCGAGGGGTTGAGCGTCGCGAACTCCGGGCAATCCACGTTCAGGTGCCGGTGGTCGAACCGCGCGAGCACGCAGCCGCCGACGATCGCCTCGAGCGCCTCGGTGGGGCGGGCCGCCGCATCGGCGCCGGTTCCCACCCGCACGCCCACGGCGATCCGGTAGTTGTGGCCGTGGCCGCTCGCGTGGTTGCACTTGCCGAAGACGCGGCGGTTTTCCTCGTCGCTCAGCGATGGGCAGTGCAGGCGGTGGGCGGCGCTGAACTCGAAGCGTTCGACGAGCACGGCGTGGTCGGGCATGGCGGCGTTCCAGTCGTAGTGGATGAAGGGCCCCGGGCTCCAGCGCAGGCGCACCAGCGCGGTGCCGGCGGGCAGGTGGGCGCCGAGGCGTGCGGCGAGCCGGCCCACGATCGCCGCGGGCGTGCGCGGCTCGGCCGCGTGGAGCATCGAGGAAAGTTCCGGCATCGCGTGACGGCGCGCGATCGCATCGACGTCCTGGATGCCCACGAGGTAGCCCGTGACCGGGTCGGGACGTCCGCGAAGCACGACCTCGAGTTCGTGATGTGCGGTGCGGCCGTCGGACGGCGGGATGCCGGCGAGGCCGTTTCCCGCGCCGAGGGCGGTCGCGGCGCCCGATCCTTGCGGCGCGCGCGCCTGTCCAAGAAGGATCCCGGCACGCACGACGCGCGAGAGCTCAATCTCGTCGGCAGGGAAACTTGCGGGTAAATTCATCGCTGGTGAGCAATCGTCGCAACTTGAGCGCGTTCTTCGCGTACAGTAGTGCATCACGGACCCCCGGAAGGGCTCGGCGTGAGCTTTGCTCCGCCGGGCCTTTTTCATTTCCGGCGCTGCTCGCGCGAACGACCTGCGCTTCCTGCGCGATCGCGTTCGTCCTCGCTGCCGCGCTTGGCGCGTGCGCGGGCCCGTCGAAGCCTCGGCCTTCGACGCCGCCCCCGGGCGCCGGCTCCTCGCCCGCACCCGCGCCCCGCCGGCCGCTCCCCATCGGTTCGGACATGTCCGTCGATCGCGAGCGGCGCGAGGTGGTCGTCGACGCCGAGGTTGCCTGCAACCGCGGCTGGCTCGAGCAGGCTGCATGCCGCGCGGGCACGCGGGAGCATGAGTCGCTGCTGGCGATCCAGAATCCGCCGAGCACCATCCATGCATGCCTGCTGCTGGCCGGCGCGGAGCCGGGCGCGCCCGGCTCCTGGAAGCAAGGTGCGGATGGCACGTCGGTCGTCCGCGTCCCGCCGACGGGGTCGCGCCTCGAGCTCTTCGTCCGGCTGTCCTCGGGGGACGTCCCGGTCTCCGAGTGGATCCACGATCCCGTCGGCGGCCGTGTGTTCCCCGCGCAGCCCTGGGTGTTCGCCGGCTCGCGGATGCGCCCGAACACGCCGTCGATGGGCCCCGGCGAGCACTACGGGGCCGACCGCACCGGGAGCATCGTCGGCATCGTGACCTTCGGCGACGAGGCGATCGCCTGCGACGAGGTCATCTCCGACCAGTCGGAGGTCGACGCGCCGCAGTGGCAGGCGCGCACCGAGCGCATGCCCGAGCCCGGCACGCGGGTCAAGCTGGTGATCCGCGTCGTGGGCGACGCGCCCGCGGCGGCCGCGCCCGCCGCCGCGAAGGCATCGGCGCGATGAGGTTCCTGGGCATCGATCCCGGGCTGCGCATCACGGGCTATGCGTGCGTGGACCTGGCGCCGGGCGCGCGCGAGCCGACGCTCGTCGAGGCGGGCGTGGTGCGATTGCGCCCGGCCGATCCGGTCGCTGCGCGGCTGCGCGCGCTGCACGAGGAACTTGGCGCGATCGTCGACGAGCTGCGGCCGCACCGCGTGGCGGTCGAGGAGGTGTTCGCACACGTCAAGCACGTGCGCACCGCGATCGTGATGGGCCACGGCCGCGGCGTCGTGCTGCTGGCAGCCGCGTTGCGCGACCTGCCGCTCGACGAGTTCGCCCCGGCCGAGGTGAAGAAGGCGCTCACGGGCCGTGGCCAGGCGTCGAAGGGCCAGATGCAGCGCGCGGTCATGCAGCAGTTCTCGCTGCGGGCGCTGCCCGAGCCGCCCGACGTGGCGGATGCCATCGCGATCGCCGCGTGCGCGGCGCGCCGGCATGCCGACCTCGACGCGACGGGCGTGCTCGCCACCGGGCGCGGCGCGCGACGTCAGTAGGGAATCGGCTCGTCGTCCGGCGGTGGCGTGCGCGCCACCGGGCGCGCAACGGCACCCGGTGCGGCATCGGCGTCCGCGGACGCTGCCTCGCGCGCACGCGGCGCCTTCCGCGGCATGCCGATGTCGCCGGCGACCGAGCTGCCGGCGAACGCGATGGCAAGCGATCCCCACGCCCATGCGCCGCCGGCAGCCAGGACGAGCGGGACCGCCAGCCAGGACACCACGGCGACCCCCGGCAAGCCGCTTCCTGCAAGCACGCCGATCACCGCGGCCGCGGCATGCGCGCCGGCGGATCCGAAGAGCCATGGCACGCCGCGCATCGCCGGAACCGTCTCCGGCGAGAAACGTCCTGCCGCCTGGTCGACGGCAAGCGCGCCGGCGCACGCGCCGAGCAGGGCGGTGCCGAACCAGAGCCCGACGAGTCCCAGGTGCACGGCCACGGGCGCCGAGCCGATCCCCGCACCGATGGCGAGCGTGCCGAGCACCACCTCCGCGACCGTGGTCCGCTGGCAGGCGTGCAGCGCGGCGATCGACGCGATGGCCGGTGCGCGCACCTCGGAGCGGCAGCGGCGCAGCGCAAGCAGCCGCTGGAACGCCGCGAGCAGCGCCAGCGCCTGCAGCGGGACGCCGATGCAGCCGAAGAGCCCGAAGAACCCCAGGCCCGCCCCCGGCAGGTACGAACGGGCAAACAGCCGGAACGCGTCCGCCGCGGCCTCGCGCTGGGCGTCGCCGACCGACGCGCCCCCGGTCGATTCCCGCACCGGCATGCCGCACTCCGGGCAGCGGCCGGCCAGCTCGGTGCCCCGGAGGTCGTAGCCGCACCCGGTGCAGGGCAGCGGGTCGGCCTGGGCCGCCGGCGACCGTCGCTTCGGCCGTGGTTGGCGCTGCGCGTCGCTGATTTCGCTCGATCTCGCGGAATCGGGACGGGAATCGCTCGCCGCGCGGCGAACTGCGCCGAAGTATAAGTCGTACGACCGTCGGTCCCTCTTCGGGAGCACCCTCCGATCATGACGTCCGCATTCCGCGCCCCTTCGTGCCGCGCCGCGTTGATCGCGGCCGCGGCCTTCGTCCTTCCGGTCAAGGGTCCCGCGCTCGCGGGCTCGCCGCAGTCGGCACCCGCCGCGCCGGCCGCACCGGTGGCCGCCCCCGCGGCGGCACGTCCCGGATCGGCCTGGAGCGAGGCGCTCTGGAACGCCGCGCGCACGGGCGACCGCGCCGCGGTCGACCGCCTGCTCGCCGAGGTCCCGGACGGCGAGTCGCCCGCCGACACCGAGCGCGTGCGCGAGGCCGCCAAGCGCCTCTTCGAGCACCGCGACGAGACCGCGAAGGACGTGGCCAGGGAGCGCGAGGAGAAGCTCGCCGAGATGCGCGAGGCCGTCAAGGCCGGCAACGCCACCAAGGCGCTGATCGGTGCCGCGTACCTGAAGTTCCTGTCCGACGACTGGAAGCGCGACATCGCCTCGCCCGACGTGAAGGAAGCCATCGCGCTTGCCGAGAGCCGCTACGCGGAGTCGCGGACCGAGGGTGACTGGCTGCTTGCCGAGGAGCTCCTGAACCGCCTCCGCTCGCTGTACGAAGGCACGCCCGACCGCACCGCCTACGACCGCTACGACGAGGCGCTCGAGACCGACGTCGGCCGCCGCGTGCTGCTGGTGCTCGAGTACGCGCCGCGCGCGTGGCACGAACTGCGCCGCAGGCAGTACGACCGGCTCGACGAGAAGGACCGCAAGGAGCCGTTCCCCGAGTTCAACGAGAAGTCCGCCGACGACTGGAGGCAGGCGCTCGAGGGCATCAACGAGCGGATCCTCGCCGGCGCGCTGTCGCAGGTGGCCGCGCAGCACCTGGAGAACATCGGCTGGAAGCCGCTGATCCTCGGCGGCCTTGGCATGGTCGAGCGCCTGGCGACCACGCCCGCGCTGCGTGAGAACTTCCCGAGCCTCGGCGACGCCGCGCTCGCGGGCGAGTTCGCTCGCGCCGTGCGCGCGCAGTCGGCGCTGGTCGAGGCGCTCAAGCCCGAGGAGGTGGACGCCCGCACCTTCGGCCGCGTCTTCCGCGCCGTGAAGGAGTCGAACGCCGCCACCGTGAAGCTCCCGGAGGAGGTGGTGGTGCGCGAGTTCGGCAACGGCGCCACCGCGATCGTCACCCACGACTTCGAGGACCCCTACACCGAGATCGTCTGGCCGGACCGCATGCGCCGGTTCAACCAGATGATCAAGGGCAACTTCGTCGGCGTCGGAATCATGATCCGCCACAACGAGCGCCGCGAGATCGTGATCGTCAACCCGCTCGACGGCAGCCCCGCCAAGCGCGCCGGCATCAAGCCCGGCGACCGGATCGCGGCGGTCGACGGGAAGTCCGCGGCCGACTGGCCGGTCGACAAGGCGGTCGACGTCATCACCGGGCCCGCGGGCACCACGGTGTCGCTGTCGATCGCGCGCGAGGGCCAGGACGCGCCGCTCGAGGTGCCGCTCGTCCGCGAGCGCATCAAGATGTACTCCGTGCAGGGCTGGAAGAAGACCGGCTACAACGAGCGTTCCGAGCCGATGTGGGACTGGTTCATCGACCCGCAGGGCGGGATCGGCTACGTCCGCCTCACCGGCTTCAACGAGGACACGTTCACCGACTTCCTGAAGGCGATGCGCGAGATGTCCACCGCGCGCCCGATCAACGGGCTGGTGCTCGACCTGCGCGGCAACCCGGGCGGCCTGCTGACGAGCGCGGTGTCGTTCGTCAACGTCTTCCTGCGCGATGGCCGCATCGTGAGCGTCGAGGACCGCAACGGCGAGGAAGTCATGGCCTACCGAGCGCAGCGCCGCAACGCGCCGCTCGCCGACGTGCCGACCGTGGTGCTGATCAACGAGTCGAGCGCGAGCGCGAGCGAGATCGTCTCCGGCGCGCTCGAGGCGCACGACGCCGCGGTGGTGATCGGGGAGCGCAGCTACGGCAAGGGCAGCGTGCAGGAGGTGCACGAGCTCGGCGGCCGCGGCCCCGACGCGCAGGCGACCGTCAAGTACACGGTGCAGCACTACCTGCTGCCGCCGAAGCCCGGCCAGGCGAAGGGCCGGCTCGTCCACCGAAAGCCCGGGTCCGACGACTGGGGCGTGGTGCCCGACTACGCGGTGAAGCTCTCGCCGTCGCAGGTCGAGGAGATCAACGCGATCCGTGCCTCCGCCGACGACATGCCCGAGGAGGCCGCCGACGGGATGATCCCGCTGCCGGACTCGGCGCCCGTGGCCGAGGGCGACCCCGTCAAGCCGGCGGCGAAGGAACCCCGCGATCCGGCCGAACTGGTGCGGAAGGGCGTCGACCCGCAGCTCGAGACGGCGGTGCTGCTGCTCCAGGCGAACGCCCTTGGGCGAGGGGTGCCGTCCGCGGCGGCCCCGGCGACCCCCGCGCAGCGGACGCCCGCGCCCGGGAAGCCTGCCGACAAGGCGCGGTCCTGAGCACGGTCCTGAGCGCGTTCCCGGCCTGAACCCGAGGCCTTCCCGGCCGTTGCCGGGACGGTCGCGTCCTCCTATCCTTATGGGGCTATGGCCGGTCGGCGGTGCCGTTCCGCCGGGCCAGGCGACCGTCGGCCGACGAGGCCGACACTCCCAATGACGACCCTCCCTCCTCCCGTGAACGTCCCCACGACCCCATCCTCCGGCTCGCCTGCGCCGGTGGCCGCCGTCCATTCGAAGGTCTTCGGCGACACCGAGCACCTCCAGGCGCCGCCGCCCGCGGTCGAGGTCCCGGCCGAGCGCATGCGCGCCTGGCTCAGGGACATGTTCCTGATCCGCGAGTTCGAGGTGCGCTGCATGCAGGCGTACCAGGAGAAGAAGATCGGCGGCT
>VEQS01000036.1 GCA_018883105.1 Phycisphaerales bacterium | reverse complement strand
CGTCGCCAGCGGGCCTGTAGCTCAATTGGAAGAGCGCATCCATGGCATGGATGAGGTTGTCGGTTCGAGCCCGATCAGGTCCATTGACGCACGCCATGACGAAGCCGGCAACGCGCCGGCTTCGTCGCGTTTTTGGCTAGCGCACGAGGAACCGGGTGGCCGGCCGCCGCGCGAGCATCCACACGACCACGATCGCGCTGGCGATCGACAGAGCCACCAGCGCCGCGTTGGCGAGCGAGTCGATCCGGATGCCGAAGATCTTGCGTGCGATGTCCTCGTACCCCTCGATGAACGCGTAGTGCGCGAAGTAGACGCCGAGGGAGTACGGGCCCAGCGATCCAACGGTCCTCATCCACCGCTGCCGCCAACCGCCCAGGCACACGCAGTAGGCGGAGACGCCGATGGCGATTCCCCACATGACCCGCGAGCCGCCGGAGGTGGCGGCAAACCACGACCCAATGCCGACGAATGCAACCCCGACGATGCCCACCGTTCGCCGCATCGTGATCGAGCGTGCGGTGCCGAGCATCCACGCAGCGATGGCCGCGCCCGCAAAGATGGCCGTCGAGCGCGCCGCGAACTGCGGCAGCAAGGGCAAGTCCTCGGGGCGAACCGACAACTGCGCCTGCCAGACCGCAAGCGCAGTCGCGACGACCCCGGCGGCCGTCCCGCACGCATTGGGATGGCGGACGGCAATCGGCATGCTGGCATAGGCAATCACGCCAGCGGCCAGGATGAACGGAATGAACCACAGATGAGCGGCGCCGCCGAGCAGGAATAGCTGGAGCCCGAGCACCGGCTCGCGGTCGGCGAGGCCGACCCAGTACGCGGACAGCTGCACCAGCGCGTAGACCAACGACCAGATCACGAACGGGCGGTAGACGCGTTCGAACCGGTCGTCCGCGTACTCCAGCAACGCCATCGGAGGACGGCGGCTGGAGTACTGCATGAACGCAAAGTGAACCGCCGAGCAGCAGAAGAACGGAACGGCGAATCGAAGCGGCAGCGACCATGCCGGGACGTGGTCAAGGCCGGGTGAGTGCACCACGATCACCGCAAGCGCCGCCACCAGCCTTGCGACGTCGAACGACCAATCCCGTTCACGCCCCGGCGCGATCCTCGACAGACTCGGAGATGGCATTGGAGGCGCGTGGTCGTCGGGGGAACAAGCCCCGGAAGCCAGCGCGGTCCTCGATGCCGGACGCGTGTCGCATCGCCAGCGGTACGCTCGGGCGATGCAGAGCCGACTCTTCGCACACGGAACCTTCCGGGATGCCGGGAACTCGCGGAAGTTCGAGGTGCGAAATCCGGCGAATGGTTCCGTGATCGCCCCGGTGGCCGACGGCGGCCCCGACGACGCACACGCCGCCGTCGACGCCGCGGCCGCTGCATTCCCCTCCTGGCGCGCCCTCACCGCGCTGGAGCGCGCACGGCCGCTCCGACGGCTCGCCGAACTGATGTTGCGCGATGCCGAGCGCCTCGCCGACCTCTGCTCGCAGGAATGCGGCAAGCCGCTCGCGGAAGCCCGCACGGAGGTGGCCTACGCCGCAAGCTTCCTGGAGTGGTTCGCGGAGGAGGGCCGCCGCGTCTACGGCGAGACCATTCCTGCAAGCGATCCTGCCAAGCGGCTGATGGTCCTGAAGCGCCCGTGCGGCGTGGCGGCGGCCATCACGCCGTGGAACTTCCCGCTGGCCATGGTGACGCGCAAGATGGGGCCCGCGCTCGCGGCCGGGTGCACGCAGGTGGTGAAGCCCGCGGAACAGACGCCGCTCTCGGCGCTGGCCATCGCGGAACTCTCGGTGGAGGCCGGCCTGCCGGCGGGCGTGCTGAACGTGGTGCCCGGAAGCGGCGCCGCGGCCATCGCCGGCGTGTTCTTCGAGCGGCCGGAGGTGCGACACGTGAGCTTCACCGGCAGCACCGAGGTGGGCAAGCTCCTCATCCGGCAGAGCGCCGACCGCGTGGTGCGGGTCTCGCTCGAACTGGGCGGCCACGCGCCGTTCATCGTCTTCGACGATGCCGACCTCGATGCCGCGGTCGCCGGCGCCATCGCGAGCAAGTTCCGCAACGCCGGACAGACCTGCGTGTGCGCCAACCGCTTCCTGGTGCAGCGCGGCATCCATGATGCGTTCGTCGAGCGCTTCGCAGCCGTGGTGGCGGCGCTGAAGGTCGGCGATGGCCGCGCGCCGGGAACGCAGGTCGGCCCGCTCATCGACGATGCGGGGCTCGCCAAGGCCGAGGCACACGTTGCCGATGCGATCGCCCAGGGCGCCCGTGCCGCCACCGGCGGTCGACGCGTGCGCGTCGACGGGTGCGCCGATCGGTTCCTGGAGCCCACGGTCCTCGTGGGCGTCACGCCCGCCATGCGGTGCTTCCGCGAGGAGACATTCGGTCCCGTCGCGCCGGTCTGCGCCTTCGACCGGGAGGAAGACGCCGTACGCATGGCCAACGACACGCCCTACGGCCTGGCCGCCTACGTGTGGACGCGCGACGGCGCCCGCATCATGCACGTGTCCGAAGCCCTCGATTACGGCATCGTCGGCGTGAACGACGCGCTGCCGGCCGTCGCACAAGCCCCCTTCGGCGGCGTCAAGCAGAGCGGCCTCGGCCGCGAAGGCGGACGCCAGGGCATCGAGGAGTACCTCGACCTCCGCTACGTCAGCTGGCGAATCGGGAAATAGGTGCCAGGAACGCCTGTCCCTATTTCATCCCCGAGAGCTTCTTCAGCTCCTCGAGATTGCGGAGGTTCGCCAGCTTGTTCAGGAACTTGATCGCCACGAACACGCTGAAGGCGATGATCAGGAACTGGATGATCGTGTCCACGAACGCGCCGTAGCGGATCGCCACGGCCGCCTGCGCGGCCACGCCGTCCTTCGCCTCGACGGCGGGGCGGATCACCCACTGCAGCTCGTTGAAGTTCACCCCGCCGATCGCCCAGCCGAGCGGCGGCATGAAGATGTCGGACACGATGGAGTTCACCACCTTGCCGAAGGCGGCTCCGATGATCACGCCCACCGCGAGGTCGAGCGCATTTCCCTTGACGGCGAAATCGGTGAATTCCTTGATGAATCCCATGGGGTCTGCTCCTTGAGTGCGGCGCGGAGAATAGCGGCTGCCCACGCAGCCGATGTCCGCCTTCGCTCAGTACGCGCCCTCGGGGATGACTCCCGGATTCGCGGCGTCGAATGCGCGCACCTTGGCTCGCCATGACTCGAGCACGTCCGCCGGCACGCCGCCTGCATCGGCCGCCGCCCAGTCTCGGTACATGTGGAACACGGCAAGCAGTGCCGCCGACCTGCGCCGCGCGTCGATGTCGAGCGGCTCGAGTGCCGTCCATGCCGCCAGCAACGGGGCCTCGGCCTCGTGCCAGCGCTTCGCCGCCACCAGCGCGCGCCCCATCGCCATGCGCGCCGCCGCCAGGAGCCACGGATCCGTCTCCGGCGCACGCTCCAGGATCGCCACCGCACGGTTGCCCGCCTCGACGGCCTCGTCCACCTTGCCTTGGTCACGGCAGAGCGACGCGATGTTGAGCCACGCGATGCCCGCGTCGGCACCCTGCCCCGCCCCCGACGCCTCGAGCACCCGCAACGCCTCGCGCTGGACGGCCTCGCCTTCCGGGAACTCCTTGCGCGCCCGGAGCACCAGCGCCAGGTTCCCCAGCACGCTGGCGCGGTTGGGATGGTCCTTGCCGGCGAAGCGCTCGACCAGCGCGAGGGCCTGCCGACCGTGCCGCTCGGCATCGTCCAGCTTCCCGGCCACCCGCTCCGCCAGCGCCAGGTTGTGAAGCTCGAACATCGCGCGGTAGCCGCCGGCGGTGCCGAGCGACTCGTTGATCCGGATCGCCTCCTCAAGCGCCGAACGCGCGCCGTCGAGGTCGCCGCGGTCGATGCGGACGATGCCCAGGTTGTTGAGCGCGGCCGCGAGGTCTTCCTGCGAACCCGTCATCGGGCGAAGCGCCGCCACGGACTCCTCGAGCACGGACTGCGAACGTTCCAGGTCGTTGCCCTCGGTGCGCAGCGCCTCTCCGAGCGCCGACTTCGCGCGCGCCACGTCGCGAGACGGATCGGCCGAACGCGCCGCCGCCGACATGGCCCGTTCGGCAAACGCCACTGCCTCGACGCCACGGCGCACGTTGGCAAGCAGGCTCGACGCCTGGATGGCGACCGCGCATTCCGCCGCCGGTGCCGGGGGATCCGCCGAGGCCAGCGCGTCGAGTGCCTGTCCGTACTCGCGCAGGGCCTCGTCCGCCATCCCGATGCCCGCGAACGCGTCGCCGAGCACGCGGCGGATCTCGGCTCGCTCGAGCGGCGCGTCCTCGAGCGCGCCTCCGTCCAGGTCGGCCACCGCACGCGCCAGCGTCTCGCGCACGGTCACGTCGGACCGGCCGTCCTGCTGGGTCGGGTCGGCGCCCTTGATGACGCCCGCGAGGTACTCCATGACGCGGGCGTTCTGCTGCGCGCGCCGGTCGGCACGGCGCTCGGCGGCACGCGCCGCGTCGGCGGCACGCAGCGACAGGACCGTCGCCACCAGCATCGCCAGCGCGACGCCCGCGATCGCACCCGCCGCTGCCCGGTGACGGCGCACCCAGCGCCGCGCCGCGCGCCACCGGGACGCGCGCACCGCCAGCGGATCTTCCCCGGACAGCCAGCGACGGAGATCCTCGTGCAGCGCCGCCACCGACGGGTAACGCTCGTCCGGATCGTGCTTGACCGCGCGCAGGCAGATGGCATCCAGGGCCTCGTCGACTCCCCGGCATGCGCCGTCCAGGGCCGACGGCGCCGCCGGCGCGATCGAGCGGATCGCGCCGGCGAGTGCGGACCTGCCGCCCGCCCGCAGCCGGTCCGGCGCGCGCGGCAGGCGACGCGCGAGCAACTCGTAGACGATCACGCCCATCGAGAACGCGTCGTTGCGCGTGTCGGGCACGCCGCCCTCGGCCTGCTCGGGCGCCATGTACTCCGGGGTGCCGAGCAGCTCGCCCTGCACCGTGCGCTGACCGCCGCCCTCGGAAAACGACGCATCGGCGAGCTTGGCGACCCCGAAGTCGATCACGCGGGGCCGTGCGCGTCCGCTGGCATCGTCCACCAGGACGTTCGCCGGCTTCAGGTCACGGTGGATGATGCCGCGCCGGTGCGCATGCTCGACCGCGTCGCACGCGGCGCACGCGAGTTCCACGCGGGCACGGGCGTCGAGCGTTCGCTCCTCGGCGAACTGCGTGATCGGGAGCCCTGCGATGAAGGGCATCGCAAACCACGGTCGGCCATCGGCAAGCGTGCCCGCATCGAGGAGCGGCGCGATGCCCGGATGGTCGAGGGCCGCGATCGCCTGCTGCTCGACACGGAAGCGCGCCGCGGCCGCAGGTGACCCGATCGTGTCGGCCAGCACCTTGACCGCCACCAGGCGCCGCACGGGATGCTCCTGCATGCCGACGAACACCTCGCCGAATCCACCCGACCCAAGCGGCTGGAGCAGCAGGTAGCGGCCGGCGGAGCCATCGCCCCCGTCGACGGCGCGCATCACCTCGTGCCGCAGCGCGCCGAGCGCCGGGTCGACGCGGTCGGCCGACACCTCGAGCGCGCGAACCATGCGGAGGGCGGCATCGCGCACCGGCGCGACGACGTCGGTGCGGGACGCGATCCACGACTCCCGCTCACCCGCCGGACGCTCGATCGCCTCCAGGAAGAGCGACTCCGCCGGTTCGATCGACTCGCCTGCACTCAACGCGGAACCCCCTTGCATGCGGGAATCCTATGAGCGGGTCGGGAACTACGATGTTCCCCCCTTCGACCCACCCCGAGGACCGCCAACCATGCCCCGCACCGTCGCCCGACGTCGTCCCGCCGCCGCCCCGAACCGCACGCGCACCGAGACCGACAGCATGGGCTCGATGACCGTGCCCGCGGACGTCCTCTACGGCGCCACCACGCAGCGCGCGGTGCTCAACTTCCCGGTGAGCGGACGGCCCGTGCCGCCCCAGGTGATCGCGGCGTACCTGGAGCTGAAGCGCGCGTGCGCCACCGCCAACGCCCGCCTCGGCGTCCTGCCGCGCGACACCTCGCGCGCCATCGTCGATGCCTGCGAACGCCTGCTCGAGGACTTCGCCGACCGCCGCGGCGAGGTGATGCGCCACTTCCCGATCGACGTCTTTCAGACCGGCTCGGGAACCAGCACCAACATGAACGTGAACGAGGTGATCGCGAACGTCGCGAGCGTCTCCGCCGGCAAGGCGATCGGCTCGAAGGAGCCGCTGCACCCGAACGACCACGTCAACTGCGGACAGAGCTCGAACGACACCTTCCCCACCGCGATGCAGGTGGCCGGGGCCGTCGCGATCAACGACCGGCTGGTTCCCTCGATCGCCGCGCTCGCGAAGTCGCTGCGCGCGAAGTCACGTGCGTGGGAACGGCACGTCAAGATCGGCCGCACGCACCTGATGGACGCGACGCCGATCCGCGTCGGCCAGGAATTCAGCGGCTACGCCGCGGCGGTGGAGCTGGGCCTCGGGCGCGCCGTCCGTGCGCGCGACGTGCTGGCGCACAACCTTCCGATCGGCGGCACTGCGGTGGGCACCGGCATCAACGCGCATCCCAAGCTCGGCCGCACGGTGAGTGCGCTGCTCGGCAAGGACCTCGGCATCCGCTTCAAGGAAGCGGGCAACCACTTCGAGGCCCAGGCCACGCGCGACTGCGTGGTCGAGGCGAGCGGCATGCTGCGGACGATCGCCGTCAGCCTCACGAAGGTGGCCAACGACATCCGCTGGCTGGGCAGCGGCCCGCGCTGCGGCCTGGGGGAACTGGTGCTCCCGGCCACGCAGCCCGGCAGCAGCATCATGCCGGGCAAGGTGAACCCGGTCATCTGCGAGAGCGTGATGATGGTCTCCTGCCGCGTGATCGGCAACGACGCGACCATCGCCACCGCCGGCCTCGGCGGCGTCGGCAGCCTGCTCGAGCTCAACGTGGCGATGCCGGTGATCGCCGACGCGCTCATCGATTCGATCGAGCTCCTCGCGAACGCATGCGACATGTTCCGCACCAGGTGCATCGATGGCCTGGAACTCCATGCCGACGCGACGCGCACGGTGGAGCGCAGCCTGATGATGGTCACGAGCCTTGCCCCGGTGATCGGCTACGACCGCGCCGCGCAGGCGGCGAAGGATGCGTACAAGTCGGGCGAGACGATCCGCGAGCACGTCCTGCGCCACAAGCTGGTGGAACCGAAGCACCTTGACCGGCTGCTCAACCCCGCCGACATGACCCGTCCCGGCGGCAAGGGGCCGGGCGGCGGCTGATCGACAGCCCATAACCGTTCGAATCTGCCCGTCTCCAGCCGCCTCGCGAACGAATTTCCGGACAATCCGTCCTCCGGATTTGTTTGCTTCCGTCCGAAGCGGGGGCATTGTCCGACGACCGGAACGTCTCGTTCCCGGTGTACCCGTTCGACAGGTCGGTACAGAGAGGAAGGAAAGGGTGTCGCACATGCGACGGATCGTTGCACTTGCAGCCGGACTGACGCTGATGGTCGCCTCGGCGGCCTCCGCGGGCATCCCTGGTACCCCGTGGTACAGCAACGCGCCGAAGCCGGCGGTGCCGGACCCGAGTGGGTCGGGCTTCATGCTGCAGGACGGTCCCTTCTCCGACGCCTTCTCGAGCGGCGGCAACTACTTCTACTCGTTCGCGCTCGGGCAGCGCTTCTCAGTCAGCCAGACGCAGACCTTCGGCTCGGTTCGGCTCTGGGGTGCTTCCGAGTACATCGAGTCCGGCATCCCGCCGTGGCAGCAGACGCGCCTGAGCCAGAACATCTCGGCCATCCAGGTGTCGATCTTCGACTTCAACGGCACCGGCCCGGCATCCTCGCCCCGGCACTCGTGGACCATCAACGTCGGCAGCATCACGCAGACCGCGACCGGCAACTACGTCGGCGGCAGCATCGGCTACTCGCCGGTGTTCCGCCTCGACGCGGCGCTGCTCGGCGGCTACACGCTCGGTGCCGGCAGCTACCTGGTGTCGGTGGGCGCGGTGCTGACGATCCCGGACGGATCCGCCTTTGCGTGGATGTCAGGCATCGCCGACGGCACGCTCGCCGCCACCCGTTCCTACGGGACGTCGGGCGACCAGGTGGGTGAGTGGGGCCAGTGGGCGCCGCTCGTCGCCGGAACCACGGGTGCGATCGAGTTCTATTCGGAGATTCCCGCCCCCGGCGCCGTCTCGCTCCTGGCCTTGGGAGGGCTCGCCCGCCGCCGGCGACGCCGCTGAACGACACGACCTTCGTGGTCTCGGCGCCTTCGGGTTCCGATTGACCCGCCGACAGGCTCCTGACGCCCACCGTCCACCGGCGTCAGGAGCCCGTCGCGCTTTTGGGGCTCCATGCCGCGACGATCGCCGCACGGTGCCGTCGGACGTCGTGCACGCGCAGCACGGCCGCGCCCTGCACCGCCGCGAGCGCCCCGGCGGCCGCGGACACCGCATCCCGGTCACGCGGGTCGGCGATGCCCGCCACCGCGCCCAGGAAGCTCTTGCGGCTCGCGCCCACGACGACCGGAAGGCCGAGGGAACGCAGCTCTCCGATCCGCGCAAGCAGCTCCAGGTTCTGGCGCACGTCCTTGCCGAACCCAAGGCCGGGGTCGACCGCGATGCGCTCGCGCGCGACGCCCTCGCGCACCACCGCGTCCACGCGTGCTCCCAGCCACTCGACCACCGCGGGCACGATGTCCCCCGCGGTCCGACGCGCGTCCACCTCGGTGCTCCAGCGGTCCTCGTGCGGCCGGACCATGCGGTGCATCAGCACCAGGTTCGCGCCATGGGCAGCCACGGTCGCCGCCATGGACGGGTCGTCGAGGCACGCGCTCACGTCGTTGACGATGCATGCCCCCGCCTCCAGCGCGGCGCGGGCCACCGTCGAGCTGCGGGTGTCGATCGACACCGCTGCCTCGGCGGAAAGCGCGCGCACCACGCCGCGCGTGCGGCGGACCTGCTCGTCGTCCGTGATCGCCTGCGCCCCGGGCCGCGTCGACTCGCCGCCCACGTCGAGGATCGACGCGCCGTCGCGCAGGCACGTGCGCCCGAACGACACCGCCGACTCGTCGGTGCCGAGCGCCCCGCCGTCGCTGAAGCTGTCGGGCGTCACGTTGAGGATCGCCATCAGCTGCGGCGGTCCGCCGCGCGGCCAGCGGAACGACTCGCCCGGTCCGCTCACGGGGCGCGCGGGGCCGTCGGTGCGGGGCCGGGCGCCGCGCCCGGTGCCGGTGCGTTCGCGTCGGGCTGCATGACGCGCGCCCGTGCCGCGTCGAACCCAAGGCCAAGGATGCCGCTCGGGATCACCAGCGCACCCTCCCACGTGCGGTCGCGCGACCGGAACGCGGCCGCCAGCGGCTCGAGGCCCGCAGCGGCAGCCGGCACGAGCGCCGGATCCATGCCGGGCACCGATTCCGCGGCCTGGCGCGCGGCCGTCAGCAGCTCGCCGACGCCCACGAAGAGGACGAGGTCAGGCTGCGCGATCAGCCACGGCTGCATCGCGCGCACCACCGGATGGTCGGCCAGCACCTTGGTGCCGGCGGCCTGCGAGGCGGCGGCGGTGGCGCGGCCGAGCACGTCGGTGCGCTGGCTGTAGGTCACGACGAGCGCACCGGGCACCTCGCGCGCGAACCCATGCACGCCGCGGGAACTCACGACCAGCTGCCGGAACACGCGCTCGAGCGGATCGCCGCCGGGACCGGTGACGGTCTCCTTGACGGCGAACGCCGTCACGGTCGAACCGTCCTTGAGCGTGCGCGCGTCCTCCCAGGTCGGCTCGCGGCGGATGCCCGCCGCCTCGCCGGCCTGCGACTCCACCCACGCACGGAGCGCGGCCTTCACCGAGGCGGAATCGTCGGTGACCACCACGAACGACGCATCGTTCAGGATGCCGCCCGAGAGGATCGCGAGCTTGCTGGGAAACGCCGCGACCTGGACCTGCTTCACCTTGTCCTGCACCGCATCGATCCATGCCGGCAGGGTCACGCGCTCGCTGCCGGGGATCGTCGAGAGGAACTGTCGCGCGCGCGACGCGCCGCCCATGGCCTCGAGGTCCACACCGAGCGCCCCGTAGAACGGCGCCGCGGGAAGGCGCGCCAGCAGCCCACGACCGTCGCCGGCCGAGGCGCCCTGCGGGATGGCCCGTGCCACCTCGGTCTCGGGCGCGAAGCGCGCGAAGGCGCGCACCCCGATCGCCAGGGCGTCGAAATCGACGGTCAGCAGCGCGTCATCCACCTGACCCAGGAGCTCGGCCATCCGCGACTCGAGCGCCGCCATCTCGGCGGGCGCACGCCGCTCCGCGGCCTGGCGCCGCATCGCCGGCGCCGACGCCCATGCCACCACGTCCGCCGTGCGCATCAACTCGCCGCCGCGCGCGCCGAGGCGTTGCGACAGCACCGGACCGATCCCGCGGGCCGCGTCGCCGTCGTTCATTTCCAGCGCATCGGCGCGGTCGGAGACCACCACGTGCGACGGGGTCTTGCGCACCCACACCGCCAGGTCGCCGACCGGCCACTGCATGGCACCGTCGTCGCGGCCCGGGATCGCCACGAAGGTGCCGGCGACGAACGCATCGGCGTCGGTCACGGGAATCGCCGCCACGTGCGCCACCGCTTCCCCGCGGGGCAGCACCCACGAGGCCAGCGCACCGCGGTCGTCGAAGCCGGGACCGATCCGCGCCTGCGACTTCAGCAGGTCGATCGGCCGTCCGCCCAGCGCGGCTTCCGCGCGGCCCATCCGGTCGAGCGCTTGCTGCAGGTCGTCGCTTGCGGCCTTCAGGCTGGGCACGGCCACCAACGCGATCGCGTCGCGCGGGATCCGTGCGAGCGTGGCGTCAATCGACTCGGCACGGGCGGCCGGCGCCGCCGCCAATGCGAGCGCCACCAACGGACGAACCAGCATGCGCGACCGCTTCATCGCCGCAGGATACGAGCCGTTCTCAGGGCGCCTTGGGCGCCGCAGGCACGTCCGCTGCGGCTCCGGTCGGCGGTGCTGCGGCCGGCGGGGCCGGCGCGGGCTTCGCGAGCGCCGCATCGATCGCCGCACGGAGCTCATCGCCCATCGGCTTCACGCCCGAACCGTAGAACGCCACGGGGACGCCATCGCGGCCGACCACGTACTTGCCGAAGTTCCAGCTCGGGAGCTTTCCCGTCGCCGCGCCGAGGAAGGCGTAGATCTCGCTCTGCCCGCTGCCGGGCTTGGTGCCGACCTTCGACATCATCGGGAACGTCACGCCGTACGTGGCACGGCAGAACTCGCCGATCTCCTTCTCCGATCCGGGCTCCTGGCCGCCGAAGTCGTTGCACGGGAACCCGATCACCACGAGCCCCTTGTCCTTGTACTGCTGCCACAGGCGCTCCAGGTCGGCGTACTGCGACGTGTAGCCGCAGCGGCTTGCGACGTTCACCACCAGCACCACCTTGCCTCGGTGCGCACCGAGGTCGGCCGGCGTGCCGTCGAGCGCCGTCGTCCGGAATCCAAAGAACGACGTGGGCTTCGCCGCCGCGGGAGCGTCGGTCGGCACCGCCTGGCCGCCTCCGAATCCGGTGACCGCGGACACGACGCTCAGGACGGATGCTGCAAGCTTGGTGGGCATGGGACGGAATCTCCGATCGTGGATTCAGGAACTGCGAACGCGCGACAGCCTCAGGCTGACCACGTCCTTCGACTGCCATGCCGCCTCGGATTCCGCGGAGGCGGTAGCGTCTGACTCCAGGCGCCCCGGCCGGCGCAAGCTTCCGAAATCGGACGGCCTCTATTTGTGGGAAATTTCCCCATTTTCCGTGAGGGTTCGCGCGGCGCTCCGCGCGTTTATTCCGGGGACGCCTCGCGGTCGCGACGTTTCCTTGAATCTGCCCTCGGGTTGCCTCTCACGAGCCCGAGGGAGGAGGGGGACGTGAGCTCGCCGCGCCTGCAGGAACTGCTCGAAGCCCACTACCAGGAACTCCGGGCCCTGGCTGAACGCCAACTGGCGGCGGAGCGGATGCGCGATGGCCAGCAGGCCCTCAGCCCGACCTCTCTGCTCGGCGAGGCATTCACGCGGCTCCTGCAGCAGCGCACGCGCATCGCGGACAAGAACCACCTGGCGGCCATCGCCACGATGCTCTTCGTGCGGGTGCTGGCCGATCGACACCGCCGGCGCCGTGCGCAGAAGCGCGGCGGCGGCAACGACACCCGTCCGATCGACGAGGTCGAGGTGTCCGACGGCAAGCCCACGCCGTAGGAAGACATTCTCCGCGATGCCGACGTCGAGTTCCTGCACGAGAAGCTGGCGGAACTTGCCGAGAAGGAACCCCGCCGCGCCGAGGCACTGTCGCTGCACCAGATCGGCGGCCTGACGACGGCACAGGCGGCGGTGATGCTCGGCGTCTCGGTGGCGACGGTGGAACGCGACGTGCTGCTGGCACGCACGTGGCTCGCGCAGCAGATGAAGTGACGCGGCCGGGCGCCGCCGGTGCGCCGTCAGGACGCCCCGCGGGCAGGCCGAAAGCGCACCATCGCCGCCGCCGCACGCATCAGGTCCTCGGTCTCCGCCTCGGTGAACACGCGCTCGCTCGCCGTGGCGATCCCAAGCGTGCCAACCAGCCGGCCACCGTCGCGCACCGGCACCACGATCGAGCCGGCCATGCCCGTCGCGCGCGCGCCCGGACGCACGACGCCCTGGTCGTCCTGCTGCAGGTTGCACCAGGAGACGGGCGCATCGAGCCGCGCGCACTCGCCGGCCATCCCCTTGCCCACGGGGATCACGCGGATCTGCTCAACCACCGGCGGCGGCAGCGGGCCATGCATCGCCGCGAGGCGAAGCTGCCCGCGGTCGTCCAGGAAGTGAAGCGTCCCGGTCACCGCCCCGAAGTGCGCGAGCACGGCCGCAAGCGCCACCGACGCGTCGGCCGACGCGGCGACCTTCGTTCGCGCATCGATCATCGCCCCGCGTCCCCGTGCACGGCGCGCGCCAGCTGCACCGTGGCCGCGTGGTGGGCGCGCACCTCGTCCATCGAGTCGCCGCCCATCTTCGCCAGGAATGCGCGCGCCACCTCGAACGCCACCACGTGCTCGGCCACCGCGCTCGCCGCCGCGATGGCGCTGATGTCGCTGCGTTCGTAGGTGCTCTCGACGGCCTCGTGCGTTCCAAGATCGACGCTCGGCATGCCGCGCAGCAGCGTGGAGATCGGCTTCATGGTGCCACGCACCACCACGGGCATGCCGTTGGTCATGCCGCCCTCGAGGCCGCCGGCGTTGTTCGTGGCGCGCACGAAGCCGAGGGACGGCGACGCCGCCACGACCGCGTCGAAGGCGATCGGGTCGTGCACCTGGCTGCCGAAACGCATCGCGCACCCGGTGCCGAGGCCGATCTCGACCGCCTTGAACGCCTGGATGCCCATGACCGCGGCGGCCAGGCGCGAATCGAGCCGCTCGTCCCACTGCACGCAGGTGCCGAGCCCCGGGGGAACGCCCAGGACGTGCACCTCGACCGTGCCGCCCACCGTGTCGCGCTCAATCTTCGCACGATGGATGTGCGCCACGATGCGGGCGCCGGTCTCCGCGCACGGGCAGGCCACCTCGCTGGCGTCGCGCCGCGCACGAAGGTCCGCGAGCGACTCGATTCGAACGTCCGGCTCGAACGATGCGTCGATCGCCCCGCGAACGAAGCCGAACGTCTCGATCCCGAACTCGCGGAGCAGGAGCCGCGCCAGCGCCCCCGCCGCCACGCGCGCCGCGGTCTCGCGTGCGCTCGCGCGCTCGAGCGTGCCGCGGCAGTCGACGGTCGACCACTTCAGGCTCCCGGCAAGGTCGGCGTGCCCGGGCCGCGGGCGGTGCACCGGAGGCGTCTTCACGGGGTCGTCCAGCCGGCTGTCGGCGTTCTGCACCTCGAGCACGACGGGCGACCCGAGGGTCACGCCCTGCCGCACGCCGGACAGCACGCGCACCCGGTCATGCTCGATCCGCTGCCGTGCGCCGCGCCCGTAGCCCGCCTGCCGACGGGCCAGTTCCGCATCGATGAAGGCCGTGTCCACCCGCAGGCCCGCGGGCAGGCCATCGACGAAGGCCAGCATCGTCGGACCGTGCGATTCTCCGGCCGTGCGGTAGGAGAGCATTGGTTGGAAAGGATAGGCCGCGCCGTCAGCCGACCGGCCACCGCTCGGACTGCAGGCGCGCCTGCCGTTCGAACATCTGCCAGCCATCGACCGTCCGCGCGCCGCGCGAACGCGACTCGCGCAGGAGCGGCGTCTCGCGTGGCGCGTAGACGGTGTCCATCACCGTGACGCCATCGAGCGACATGTCGTCCGGCAGCGGATTGCCGTCCGGATCCGGCCCGCCCTGCATGCCCACCGGGGTGCAGTTGACGATCGCATGGAAGCAGCCGCACGCCTCCTCGCCGGCGCGCCCCGCGATCACGCGGCCCGCGAACGCGCCGCACGAGGCGCCCGATTCCCCCGCGCCGCTCATCAAGCCATCGCACATCGCACGCACGCGCTCCGCGTTGCGGCCGAACACCACCACCGTGGCGCCCTCGTCCGCCAGGCCCGCCGCCACCGCGCGCGCCACGCCGCCGGCGCCGAGCACCGCCACGCGCCGCGAACGCAGCGCATCCCGTCCGATGCCCATCCCATCGCAGAGCGACGCGACGGCAGCGGGCGCATCGGTGTTTGCGCACGCCACCCCACCGCCCGGCTCGACGAGCAGCGTGTTCGCCGCGCCGATCCGCGCCGCGAGCGCCTCGACCGTGCCGCCGCGCTCGCGCACGAAGCGCACCAGGTGCTCCTTGTGCGGCAGCGTCACCGCCGCCCCGCGGAAGTCGAGCGGCGCGAAGTCGACCAGCTCGCCGACGCTCGCCTTGAACGCCTCCCAGCTCGGGGACACCGGGATCGGCACCATCACCGCGTCCGCACCGCGCGCACGCAGCCACGCGTTGTGCAGGTCGGGGCTCCGCGAGTGCGCCACTGGCCAGCCGATCACGCCAAGGACGCGTGTCGCGGGCCCGATCCCCGAGAAGCCGTATCGATCCACCAGCTCCGCGACGGTCGGCTGCCCCGGCGCCGTGCCCGCCGCCACGGCTGCCGCCCCGTCGGCATCGCCCGGCCCGCCGGCGCGCGCGAACGTGAGGAACGCCCCGAACTTCGGCGCCAGCACGCGGGTCATGACGCCCGCCTCGCCCATGCAGAGCGACACCATCGGCTTCGGCCGAGCCAGCAGCAGCTCGAACGCCTCGATCGAGTCGCGCACGCTGCGCGCGGTCCAGGCGACCTTCGCCACGGCGCATGCCTCGTGCCTGGCCATCGACGCCACCTGGCGCGCGAGGTTCGCGGGCCGCCCGGCCTCGTCGTGCGCGCTCAGGATGAGCCGCGTCCCCACCTCGCGCACCTGACCCGGGTGCGACACGCAGAGGTTCACCTTCTGCCGGAGGTTTGCGCTGCGGTCGTAGTCGGCCAGCTCGAAGTCCACGTAGGCCGGCAGAGGCTCGTCCGTGGCGGCGCAGAGTGCCTCGAGCAGGCTGACGCGGTCGCTGTCCGAGCCGCCCCACGCGCCGCCCTCGCGCGCACTCCGGATGGTGACGATGCACGGCACCGGCGCGCGCGCCACCAGCTCGCGGATCGCTGCAATCGCACCGTCCGATTCGGCAAGCGCGTCCACCCGCCACTCGACCATGGTGGCGCCGCGCTCGGCGGCGCGCACGGCCGCCGACAAGGCATCGGCCACGTCCGCGGGCGCATCAACCGGGATGGAAACGCACAGGTGGGTCACGACCTCCATGCTATGGACGCGCCGATACGATCCCCCCCGCCATGGAGCCAACGCTTGTCGACGAGGCCTACGGGTTCCTGCGCGCGCACCTGTCCGGCCGCATCCGCTTCGACGGCGAACGGGTCGAGATCCGCGTCGCGCCAGCGCCGGACGGCACGCTGGTCGCGCCGGTCATGGTGGCCATGCTGCGGTCGGTGGACACCGTGCTGGAACTGCCTGACGACGGCGACGAGGGCATCCAGCTGCAGGTGACCCTCGAGCAGATCGAGGAAACCGGCCCCGACGGCGGCCTGTGCGACCGCTGGTGCATCTACCACGGCGAGCCGCCGGACGTCCGCTGGGCGCGCATGACCATCGAAGCCGCGTCGTTCCATGGCCACTTCGTGGATGGCCAGGCGCTTGCCCGCCCGAACGCGTTCGCGGCCGAGGAGCCCGCGCTCTGCCGCCGGCTCAACACGGAGCGCCTCGACGCCATCGTGCGCGCGGCGGAGGTCACCGCAGGCCACCGGCTCACGGAACCGAAGGTGGTGGGGGTCGACCCCTGGGGGATCGACGTGCGCAGCCGCCTGGGGATCGCCCGGATCCACGCGGAATCCGCGCTTGCCTCGGTGTCCGACGTCGAGCCTTGGCTTGCCGGGATTTCCGGCGTGAAGGGCTAGAATTCATGCCACGAGCCCCACGCGGGCAGGAGACCGGCGCATGGCCAGCAAGATGTCAGGAAGCCTCAACCACGCGATGATCGACGGCCCCAAGGGCCGCGCCGCGCAGGACTACGCCAACCGCTTCGGCCAGCCCGGCTTCGACGACATCACCAAGGCGTACATCGACCAGAACTACGCCGGCTACACCGAGGAGAACCAGGAGACCTGGCGGATCCTCTACGACCGCCAGATGTCCTACCTGTCGGACCACGCGAGCAACGTCTACCTGTCGGGTGCGCGCAGCATCAAGCTGGTGCGCGACTGGATCCCCTACCTGGAGGGACCGAAGTCGGTGAACACCTTCCTGCAGCAGCTCACCGGCTGGCAGAGCAAGGCGGTGCCCGGGTACCTGCCCGCCAAGGCGTTCTTCGCGTGCCTGGCGCGGCGCGAGTTCCCGACCACCATCGTGATCCGCCCGAAGGAATCGATCGACTACCTGCCCGAGCCGGACATCTTCCACGACATCTTCGGCCACGTGCCGCTGCACGCCGACCCGGTGTTCGCGGACTTCCTGCAGACTTATGGCAAGGCCGCGCTCACCGCCGACGACCCGTACCACACGGAGCGCCTCGCGCGGCTCTTCTGGTTCACGGTCGAGTTCGGGCTGATCCGCGAGGACGGCCGCACCAAGCTCTACGGCAGCGGCCTGATCTCGAGCCCCGGCGAGAGCAAGCACTCGCTCACCTCCAAGGACGTCGACCGCCGGCCCTTCGACCTCGAGACCGTGTGCGCGACGTCGTTCGAGATCGACCACTACCAGCCGATCCTCTACGTGCTGGAGAGCTTCGAGCAGCTGCGCGACGCGATGGACACCTACGCGCGACGCATCCTGGACGAGGCCGCGCGGAAGGCTGCCGCCTGAGCCCGCGCCGTACACTCGCGAAGTGATCCCGCGAAGACGTGCCCTCATCGCCGTGGCCGCCATGGCCGCCGCCGGCGGCTGCGCCGTGGGGCCGGACTACGAGCGGCCGCAGCTGGAGATCTCCGAGCGGTTCTCCCCGCGGCCCGGGGCGCCCGCGACGAGCGCGGAGCCCGCCTCGGAGCGCTGGTGGGCGAAGTTCAACGACCCGGTGCTCGAGGACCTCGTCGCCCGCGCGGACATGCAGAACATCGACCTGCGCCGGTCGCTCCTGGCGCTCGAGACGTTCCGCGCGCAGTACTCGATCGACTTCACGCGGCTCTTCCCGGACATCGACACCGGCCTCGCCTACAGCCGACGCCGCGTGGACTCCAACCAGATCGGCGTGCCGAACCCGGATGCGCTGCGCACGGGGTTCAGCAACTGGCAGTGGAACGTCGCCTCGGCCACGTGGGAGCTCGACGTCTGGGGCGCCGTCCGACGGCAGATCGAGGCCGGCGTCTCGCGCGTGCAGGCCACGGCCTCGCAGTACCGCGCGGCGCTCGTCAGCATCCGCGCCGAGGTCGCCGCCGCCTACATGACCATCCGGCAGCTGCAGGCGCAGCGCGCCGCGGTGCGTGACCTCGCGGCCGGGTACGAGCGGCTGCTCGACGCCATCGAGGCGAAGGTCGAGCGGCAGGTGGGATCGAAGCGCGAACTGGCCGAGGTCCGTTCGCGACGCTCGTCCGCACTCGGCGACTCCTACCGATTCGACGGCGAGATCGCGCGGCAGGTGGCGGGCATCTCGATCCTGCTGGCCGAGACCCCCGAGCGCGTGCGCGCGCTGGTCGAGCCGGTGA
>VEQS01000035.1 GCA_018883105.1 Phycisphaerales bacterium | reverse complement strand
GGTGAGCTTCGGTCCGGTGCTCTCGAAGAGGGTGCTCACGTCGCCGTCCTGGCAGTCCTTTGCCGATGCGCGCGCCGAGCTCCGGGTTCCGCCAGACGACGCGAGGGAGAGGTCGATGTCGCTCACGCCCACGATATCGGCACGGGGCATGGAAAATCCGCACCGTTTTCATCCCAGCCGCGTTCTTTCGGGACGCTGCGTCCCGGGCCCGGTCGGGCGTCCTTACAATTCGTCCCCGACGCATGGCCGCGAACCCGGACATCCACGCGCAGGTCCTGGTGGTCGACGACGACCGCGGGCATGCCGAGACGCTGGCCGACGCCCTGCGCCGCCCGGGCCACGTGTGCACCATCCGCCACAGCCGGGCCGAAGCCGAGGACGAGCTGCGCCACGGGGTGTTCGACGTCATCGTCACGGACCTGGTCATGGAGCACCCGACCGCCGGGCTCGAGGTGCTCGAGCTGGCCAGGAAGCTGCAGCCCGACGCCGAGACCATCATGGTCACGGCCCACGGCGACATCCCCACGGCCAAGCGGGCCCTGCAGGGCGGGGCATACGACTTCATCGAGAAGCCGATCGACCTGGTGATCTTCCGCAACCTGGTGCAGCGGGCGGCCGAGACGGTGCTGCTGCGGCATCGCAACCAGCGCCTCTCCGGGGCGCTGGACGCCGCCTACGGCTTCGAGGGGATCATCGGCGACAGCCCGGCGATGCGCCAGGTGGTGGCCCTGGTCCGCCAGGTGGCCCCGAGCGGCATCCCCGTCCTGGTGCGTGGCGAGAGCGGCACGGGCAAGGAGCTCGTCGCCGCCGCCATCCACAAGGCGAGCAAGCGGGCCGACCGTCGCTACGTCACCTTCAACGCCGCCGGCCAGGCCGAGAGCCTGCTCGAGGACCAGCTCTTCGGGCACGTGCGCGGTGCCTTCACCGGGGCCGACCGCGACCGCGAGGGCGTCTTCGAGTACGCCGACAAGGGGACGCTCTTCCTGGACGAGATCGGCGACATGCCGCTCTCGATGCAGCCGAAGCTCCTGCGCGTCCTGGAGACGGGCGACGTGGTGCGCCTGGGGTCCAATGAGCAGCGCAAGGCCGACGTCCGCTTCGTGAGCGCCACCAACCGCGACCTCGGGCAGATGGTGCGCGAGGGCCGGTTCCGCGAGGACCTCTACTACCGAATCCGCGGCGCCGAGATCATGGTGCCCCCGCTGCGCGAGCGGCGCGAGGACATCCCGCTCCTCGTGAACCACGCCGTGGGGCGCTTCGCGGCGGACCTGGGCCGCACGCGGCCCGACGTGCCGCAGCCGGTCATGCTGCGCCTCGTGGGCTACGACTGGCCGGGCAACGTGCGCGAGCTCTTCAACGCCGTGCACCGCATGGTGGTCACGTGCACGGGCACCGAGCTCTCGCTGCGCGACGTGCCCCCCGAGGTGCGGTCCTCCGACGACCGCGCCGACGCGCAGGGCGGGGTCGGCTCGCTCGCGGGCGTCGGCCTCGACAAGCTCGAGCGCGAGGCCATCCGGCAGACCCTCGCCATGACCGCGGGCAACCGCGAGCAGGCAGCCCAGCTCCTGGGGATCGGCGAGCGCACGCTGTACCGCAAGCTGAAGGAGTACGGGCTGCGCTGAGCGCGGCCTCGACCCATGGGCGGCATCCCCTGGATCCTCTGGCGCCACGTCGCGTGGGAGGTGTTCCGGACGTTCGTGGTGACGACGTCGATCATCGTCACGGTGATCGCCTTCGGCGCGGCCGCGAAGCCGCTCGCCGACAACTCGATCGGCGCGGACACGGTGCTGAAGTACGTGTCGCTGGCGATGGTGCCGATGCTCCAGTACGCGATGCCGTTCGCCGCGGGCTTCGCGGCCACGCTCGCGATGCACCGCTTCGCCACCGACAACGAGGTGACGGCGATGAGCGCCGTCGGCATGTCGACGCGCATGGTGCTGGCGCCGGTCTTCCTGCTCGGGCTGCCGCTCTTCGCGGTGATGCTGGTCCTGGTCATGTACCTCATCCCGCACTTCTGGCTGCGGATGCAGGAACTGGCCACCGCCGACGCGACGCAGATGCTGGTGGCGTCGATCGAGCGGGGCCAGGCGCTGAAGGCCGACCGCCTGATGATCTACGCCGACTCGGTGCGCGAGGCCGAGGCGCCGGAAGGCGTCCGCCGCCGGCTGCACCTCGATGGCGTGGCGGCGGTCGAGCTGTCGCCGAAGGGCGGCAGCGCCGTCGAGACCGAGTTCACGGCCGAGGCTGCGACCGTCGACGTGCACGCGACGTCGCGCGGCACGGTGGTGAAGGTGGTGCTCCTCGACGCGACCGTGTTCCGCCCGGCCGAGGGCGCGCTGGTGACGGTGCCGCGCGCCGAGCCCGAGGCCGCCGCGGTCTACGGCACCTTCGACCGCGGGCCGAAGTTCCTGTCGATCGACGAGATCCTGCGGCTGCGCGTCGACCCCGACCGCGCCGACGCGGTGCGCCGCGCGCGCGAGCCGCTCGCGCTGCGCCTGGGGGAGCTCGAGCTCTGGTCGTGCCTGGAGCCGGTGGCCTCTGGCGGCCGGATCGAGCTGGCGGTGCCAGGCGCCGGCCGGTCGGTGCGCATCGAGGGCGCCACGTGCGCCGGCGGCCGGCTGGTGCCGGCCGTGGCGGGCGGCACGTTCTCGCTCGTCGAGTCTGCCGGCGGCCGCGACATCCGCGCAGCCACCGCAACCGGCGGGTCGTTCCGCGCGGTGAGCGAGGCGGGGTACGAGCCGCGCCTGGCGCTCAGCATCCCGGCGACCGTGAGTGCCACCGACGTGGCGTCGGGCCTCCCCGGCCGGTGGACGCCGCAGATCGACGACCTGCTGCCGAAGGGCTGCGCCCCGCGCGACTGGATGGCCGAGCCGACCCGCGCGGTGCTCGACGCCGCCGCACGGTGGCCGGAGCGCGACGGGGCGGGGCCCTACGCCGCGGCGCGCGGCGCGGTCGATTCCGCGGCCGGGTTCCTGCAGTTCCAGCGCGACCGCATCTCGCGCGACGCGGAGAGCTACGTCTCCAACCGGCTGGCGCAGGCGGTGAGCATCGTGCTGGTGCTCCTCCTGGGTGCGACGCTCGCGATCGCCATGCGGCGCGCGCTGCCGCTCACCGTCTACATCCTGGCCTTCGTGCCGGCCATCGTGAACATCATGATGATCGCGAGCGGCCGCCAGATGATCGCAGGGAACTCCCCGGTGGCGGGGTTCCTGGTCCTGTGGGGCGGGAACGCGGTGCTCGCGGCGGCCCTCTGGATGGCCTGGCGGAGGGTGGCGCGCAACTAGCCGCACCGATCCATGCGCATCCTCGACCGAGCCATCGTCTTCCGCTTCCTGGGCAACTACGCCATGCTGTTCGCGCTGCTCTTCACGTTCGCGACGGCGATCGACGTGGTGCTGCAGATGGAGGTCTACCTCGGGGCCGCCGACGCGATGGTGTCGCGCGGGCTGTCGGGCGGGCGCTGGTCGGCGCTGGCGACGGTGCTCTTCCAGTTCCATGGACCGCGGGTCTTCCAGTTCTTCCAGTTCATGTCCGGGCTGCTTGCCATCGGCGCGATGGGCTTCACCTTCGCGCAGATGCACCGCGCGCGCGAGCTGGTCGCCATCATGGCCGCGGGCGTGCCGCTGCGCCGATGCGTGTGGGCGGTGCTTGCATGCGCGCTGGGGATCAACCTGCTGCAGCTGGCGAACCAGGAGCTGGTGCTGCCGCGCTTCGCCGAGCAGCTGCTGGTGGCGCAGCGCGAGATCGGCCGCGCGGGGGCGTCGAACTTCGAGGTGCCGCTCACGCGCGACTCCTCGGGCCACCTGCTCTACGCATCCACCTTCGACCCGCTCACGGGCCGGATCGGCGGATTCCTGGGGCTGGAGCGCGACGAGTCGGGCACGCTGGTGCGGCGCGTGTCGGCGCCCACCGCCGCGTGGGACGCGGGCAAGGGCGCATGGGTGCTCGAGGGCGGCACCGCCGTGGTGCGCGAGCGTGAGGCCGCGGGCGGCGCGGTGCGATCCGGGGCGCCGGTGCCGGTGGCCGAGTGGCCCACGGACCTCGCGCCCAAGTCGGTGATCGCGCGGCGCCATGGCATGTTCGCGCAGACCCTCTCGAGCCGCGAGCTGCGCGCGATCGCCGAGGCGGGCGCGATCGACCCGTCGCAGGCCACGCGCATGCAGCTCGGCCGCGTGGGCATCATCCTGGTGAACATGCTGGTGCTCGCCATCGCGGTGCCGTTCTTCCTGCGCCGCGGTCCCGCGGGCATGCTGCAGATGAGCGTGCTGTGCGCCGCGACCTGCGTGCCCGCGATCATCGTCTCGGCCGTGGTGATGTCGGCGCCGGTCAGCGGGCTGCCGCCGGCGGTGTCGGTGGCGATCCCGATCGCCCTCCTCATCCCGGCGGCGGTGGCGCGGATCTCGTGGCTTCCGTCGTGACGCGGTTCCAGCTGTCGGCGAGCGACTCGTCGAAGATGGTCGGCCGCACCCCGCGCAGCAGGTCGGCGGCCAGCGCGTCCATGCGCGCCCGCTCCTGGGCCAGCCGCACCGACCGCTCGGCGCGCGCGCGCACGGCCTCGAGCGCGATGCCGTCGCCCGGGTCCTCGCCCTCGAACCGCACCAGCAGGTAGCCGGTCGGGATCAGGACCGGCGGCGAGAGCTCGCCCGGCTTCGCGAGCGCCCAGAGCGCCTCGCGCACCGCGGCCGGCACCCCGGGGTCGAGCCGGCTCATCGGCGTGACCAGCCCGCCGCGCGCAGCGCTCGGGTCGGTGCTCGCATCGGCCGCCACGGCCTCGAACGGCTCGCCCGCGGCCAGGCGTTCCTGCGCGCGCTGCGCGCCGCGCAGGTCGGGCACGGCGATCACGCGCGCGCGGCGCTTCGCGCCGTGCGCGGCATCGTGCGCCGCCACCACCTGCGGCTCCTCGACGCGCACGTCCGCGGCCACCAGCGCGCGCAGCACCGCGTTGCGCCAGAGGAGCGACCGCCAGCGCACGGGGCCGAGCCCCTGGCGCGCGCGGATCTCGCCGAGAAGGGTGCGCGCGCGCACCGGATCGGGATCGAGGAACTCGAGGAGCGTCGCCTGCTCGCGCTCGAGCGCCGCCTCGTCGGGGGCGATGCCGCGCTGGCGCGCGCGCTCGGCGAGCAGCTCGTCGAGCAGCACCTCGCGCAGCGCGACGTTGCCGGCCAGTTCGCCGATCACCGGACGCAGGCGGTCCCAGGTCACGGTCGACTGCTGCCAGATGGCCACGATGCCGGCGGCGCCCTGCGCGTCGCGCGGCGCGCCCGGGGCGGCGGGTGGCGCCGGGGGCGCGGAGGGCACGGCTGGCGCTTCGGGCGCAGGAACCTGGTCCGCGGCGCCCACGGGCATGGGGGCGGCGACGACGGCGGCAAGCGCGGCGGAAAGCAGCATGCGGCGAGTCTACGGAGCGGGAATCTCGTAGATCGTCCCGCCGGACGTCGTGCGCGCCACGGGCTTCAGCCGCGACGTGACCGCGCGGATGCGCTCAGGCGTCAGCACCGGGTCGAGCCACCCGGCGCGTTCCCAGCGCGCGAGCGTTGCTTCGCCGACGGCCAGGTGCGTGATGCCGGTCGTGCGCAGCGCGGCGACCGCGGCACCCGGGTCATCGGGGTGCGCGCGCAGGGCCTGCGCGAGCGGTCCGCCGTTCCACACCGTGCCCCAGCGCGGGGCGTCGATGCACCAGAACACGTCGGCCTCGCCCTCGCAGGCGAGGACTGCCCCCGGTGGCAGTCGCCAGTTGGCGAACCATGCGAGGGGCAGTGGTTCCCCCCGGTCCGAAAGCGCCGTCGCGTCCGCCGCGGTGCCCGGGCCGAGCGAGGCGATTGCGTCACCCAGTGCCGGCAGGTTCGCCACGACGCCACGCGGGTCGTTCATCCGCGGATCGGTGGCCAGCACCCACGCGGGCTGCAGGCTCCACGCTGCAAGCAGCACGGCGCATGCCGCGCCCGCCGCCCACCGCACCCCGCGCGTCCGTCCCTCCGCAGCGAGCGGTGCAAGCGCGGCGCCCATCGCCGCGCAGAGCGGCACCGCGCACGGCAGCAGGAAGCGCGCCTTCAGGTGCGTGGCGAACATCCAGAACGCCAGCTGCGCGGAGAGCATGGCGGCGAGCGCCAGCGCTGCGCGCGGCGTGCGCCGCGCCAGCACCGCCAACGCCAGCGAGCCCGCCCAGAACGCCACGCCCCATTGCGGCAGCCATGGGTCCGCGTCGGGGGCGGGCCCGAATCCCTCGCGGAAGGCGTGGTCCCAGAGTGCCGCCAGGCGTGCAGCGAAGCCCGTGCCCGGCGGCGCGGCGTGCCCGGCGGTGAACCGCGCGAACTGCTCCGCCGTCCACCCGAGCCCGCTCCAGGAGAACGGAAACAGCGCCGAGCCCGTGTCCGCCGCGTTTCGAATGAGCCAGGGCATCAGCACGGCCCCCGCCGCGACCGTCGTCCATGCCGCCGAACGCGCCAGCGCGCGCGCGCCGCCCACCGTGCCGCCGACGATCGTCCAGGCCGCGAAGGGCAGGGCCACCATCCCAAGCGCGGTGAGCTTGGCACCGATCGCCGCACCGAGCGCCAGGCCGACGGCGACGCTGACGGTTGCCGGCGGCGTGTCGCGCCGGTCCTCGTGCCCATCCATGCGCGCACACCAGGCAAGCATCGCGGTCGCCGCCATCAACAGCACCGCCATCTCGTCGTAGGCAAGGCTTCCGGTGACGATCACCCACGGCACGCCCAGCAGCGCCACGAACCCCGCAGCCTGCGCCGCGCGTGCTCGATGCGTGCCGGGACCTGCCAGCATCGCGGCCACGCCGCCGACCGCGACGGCCGCCGCCACGCCGAGCAGCGCGTGCAGCACCTGCGGCGCCATCGCCAGCCCGTGCGGCGCCGCCTGCCCCAGCAGCGACATGCAGTGCAGGAACGCAGCCTCGACGAAGTTCGGGAACGCCGAGTACACGGAGGAGGGCAGCGTCGCGATGCGCCGCATCTCGAACCACGTGCGCGGCAGCTCGAGGTGGTAGCTCAGCGCGTCGTAGCCGCCGAACTCGGTCGCCCAGGCAATGCCAGGCGGCAGCGTCGCCGCGAAGGCGAGCACCGCGAGCGCCGGCAACGCGCACCACGCCAGCGGCAGCGCGGCCAGCGCGCGCATGCCGGTCCACCCTCCGGCCGGCGTTCGACGCGGATCGCCGAGGAAGAGGAGCCCCGGCACCAACGTCGCCCACGCCAGCACCTGCCGCCACCCGCCGGCGCCGCCGAACGCGCCGAGCGAGCCGAGCGTGACGTCGACCCAGAGCAGGACGGCGACCCCCAGGCCGAGCGTCAGCCCCGCGTGCGCCGGGTGATCGCGGCGGATCGCCGGGAAGAGTGCGAAGCGCACGAGCCGGCCCAGCCCGAATGCCGAGCCGAACCATGCGACGGCCACCACCGCGCCGGCCGCCGCGGACGCGGCGGGCGCCGCCGTGCCGGCGATCGCGATGCCGGCCACCACCGCGACCGCCGCCATGGCGGCCACCTGCACCAGCGGTGCGGGCACCGTGAACGCGCGAACGGCGATGGAGGGGTCGCCCACGGCGCGGGATTCTCGCAGACCGTTCATGCGTGCGGGCACCAGTGGCCGATATCCCCTCTCGGCGCAGGGATCGGGCTGGAGCCCATCGCTGCCGTCCGCTGCCACGGTCGCGCCAGGAACGGAGTTCCGCATGAAGGTCCGCACCACCCGATTCGGCGAAGTCGAGATCGATCCCACCCGGCTGCTCGTGTTTCCGCACGGCCTGCTCGGGTTCGCCCGCTTCCGCACGTTCGCGCTCCTGCAGCCGGACGACCGCGGGGTCTTCTACTGGCTGCAGTCGGTGGAGGACCCGGAGCTCGCGTTCGTGGTCACCGACCCGACGGCCTGGATCCCCGGCTACAGCGTGCCGATCCGCGCCACCGACCTGGCCGGCCTGGGCCTCGAACGCCCCGAGGACGCCACCATCTTTGCCATCGTCAACCGCCGCGACGGCGCCATCACCGCGAACCTCCAGGGCCCCATCGTCCTGAACGCGGACAGCCGCACCGGCATCCAGCTCGTCCTCAGCGACCGCACCTGGAGCACGCGCCACGAGCTGGTGCGCCTTCCCGGGACGGCCGCCGCGAAGACCGCCTGAACACGCGGGCCCGACGGACCGGGCCCATGCACCCTCGCCACGGAAGGCCCCATGCTCGTCCTCTCACGTCACATCGATGAAGCCATCGTGGTCGGCGACGACGTCGAGATCGTCGTCGTCGACATCCGCGGAGACAAGGTGCGCCTGGGCGTGAACGCCCCGGCGCGCGTCGCCGTGCACCGCAAGGAGATCTACGAGTCGATCCGGCAGGAGAACGCGCAGGCCGCCGGCCTGCGCGACGTGCTGGGCCGGCTGCCGGGTGCGCCGTCGCTGGCCGAGCAGCGCGCCACCGCCATCGCGAGCATCGCTGCCGCGCGCATCAGCGCCTGAACGGGCGGCGGGAGGGCGGAAAGGGAACGGCGCCCCGCGCAAGCGGGGCGCCGTCGTCGTTCGGTGGAGTTCGGCGCGGTCAGGCGGCCTTGGCGTGCGCGACCGTGCAGTGCTTGCGGGCGGTCGCGACCAGGGCGTCGAACGTCGCCGGATCGTGGATCGCGATCTCGCTGAGCATCTTGCGGTTGAGCAGGCAGCCCGCATGCGCGAGGCCGTTGATCATCAGGCTGTACTTGAAGCCGCGCATCCGGCACGCCGCGGTGATGCGGACGATCCACAGCTGGCGGAAGTTGCGGCGGCGCAGCTTGCGGTGGCGCCACTTGTTGCGCAGCGCGCGCATGATGGCGACCTTGGCCTGCTGCTTCAGACGGCTCTTGGTGCCGTAGTAGCCGCGGGCCTCGCGGAGGAGCTTGCGTCGTGCCTGGGTTCGGGCGGCGCCCTTGCGTGCGCGTGGCATGGTGGGTGTCCTCTTCGGGTGGTTGGCTTACTTGGCGGCGGCCTTGGAGGCCTCGCGCGCCTTCTCGTCGGCGACGTGCTGCTCCTCGGAGCGCAGGCCGCGGTTGAGCAGCTTCTTCAGGTAGCGCAGGTCGCCGGTGCGCGCGTAGCGCGACTTCCGGTACGACTGCACCTGGGTGCCGGTCTTGTTGCTCTTGATGTGGCGGCTGTTCGGGGCCTTGAAGCGCACCTTCCCGCTCTTGGTGAGCTTGATGCGCTTGAGGAGGCCGCGGTGGGACTTTTGCTTCGGCATGGTCTGGTGTTCCGTGCGCTCCGCGGGAAGCGGCGCGAATCGACGAGGATAGCCGAATCCCCGCCTCCCGGCAACGCGCCGCGTCCGCCGCCGTTATCAGGTCACTGGGCGACGAAGTTGTCCGCGGCGTTTCCGGGCCAGGAACGCAGCTGCATCCGGTCCCGTCCGAGCTCGTCCTGCGGCAGCCAGATGTTGTCGGTCATGCCTCCGGGGCCGCCCTGCAGGAGGGGCGTGGTGCTCCACTCGACCGCCCCGTCGCAGAAGAGGAGGTTCTGCCCCTCGCCGCGGTGGTTGCGCGAGTTGATGGCGCGCCCGGCGCGGCGGCCCGTGCGGTGGTCCTCGAGCACCGGGTTCGCGTCGGCGACGACCACGGTGCGGCTCGGGGTGTCGAGCATGAACCGCCCGCCGCGGCTCGGCACCCGGTAGGCGAAGCACGGCCGTCCGGCGGCGCACGCCGGGCAGCGAAGGTGGTCGCCGCCGCAGTAGCCCGCATCGACGAGCTGCGCGAGGTGCGCGCTGTGGTTCGACTCGGCCCAGCTGGGCACGCCCTGCACGACGCGGATGACGGTCCCGGGCCGGCGGAACTCGATGACGAGTTGCGTCGGCATCTGGGGCACCCCGGGGCGCAGCCGCTGCGCCTGCGCCTGGGGCACGCGCGGGGCATCGAGGCGGGTGACCTGGTCGGGTTCGCCGGGGCGCGCCGCGAACATGCCGCCGAAGCCGGCCACGGCCGAGCGCAGGGGCAGGGCGCCGCCGTTCGACGAGGCGTAGCTTCCGAGCGCCCCGTGCACGGCACGCAGGTTGGACGCGCACAGCGTCGACAGCTTCTGCGCGCGCAGGTTGGCGATCATCGGCACGGTGACGCCGAGGAGCAGCAGCACCACCGCCGCCACGCTCACGAGGTCCGCGAGCCGGAAGGCCGGCGGCCGCGCGAAGCCGATCCGCCGCGACGCGTCGACCGCCAGGTCGTGGGCGGCGATGCGCGCGAGCGTCGCGTCCACCAGCGAGTCGTCGCTCCCGTCCGCGGGGTACGCGTCGAGCACCGACATCTGCCGGATCAGGGCGATCGCGCGGGGACGGTCAGCCTCGGGAAGCAGGTTCACCCGGGATGCGTCGAAGCCGTGCTCGGCGAGGAAGTCGAGCACGCGCAGGTCGGCGTCGCACAGGATTGGGGGCTCGCTCATGCCTTGAACTCCTTGTCGGCATCGGAGCCGCGCGACCGTCGCGCGGCGGCCTTCCACTGCTCGGCGAACGTCGCGGTGGCCGCGTGGATGCGGCTCTTGACGGTCCCCAGCGGGATCCCGAGCACCTCGGAGATCTGCTGGTAGCTCATGCGCTGGAAGTAGTTGAGCTGCAGCACCTCGCGGTAGATCGCGGGCATGGCATCGACCACGTCCTTCACGCGTGCACGAACCTCGGCTCCCTCGAGCGGCTCCTCGGGTGCCGCCTGGCCCGACTCCATGAGGTCGATCACCCGGCCGCCCTCGCCGTCGCCGCCGATCGGCGCATCGAGGCTCGCCATCCGGCGGCGCTTCTGCCGCCGGTGCCAGTCACGCGCCTTGTTGGCGGCGATGGTGAAGAGCCAGGGCTTGAAGGTGCGGTCGCGGTCGAAGGTATGGGCGGCCACGTGCACCTGCAGGAAGGTTTCCTGGAAGACGTCGTCGGCGGCGGCGTTCGAACCCAGGAACCGCGCCAGGAATCCGTGCAGCTCGCGCCGGTAGCGCTCCACGAGCGACGCGAACGCACCGCGGTCGCCGGCCATGTAGTCCGACAGCAGCGACTCGTCAGATCGATCGGCGGCGGTCGCCATGCGTGCGGCCCGGGGAACCTCCGGGCGGGGGATCGCGATGCTACCCCTCGCCCCGGAGGTTCCCTCGCCCGCGCCGAGCAGCCTGGAAAGCCCGTTCGCGATGGCCGCGTCGAGTCCCGCGAGCGCGGGCCATCGGGCCGTTGCCGGCCTGGTTCCCGGGTAGTCCGCCACGGCGGCGAGCGTCGTCATGACCGTGCTACGATTCCCCCCCGCCCCCGGGTTCACGCCCGATTTGGCCGTCCGAGCAGATTTTTCGCGCCCCAGCACCCCCCCAAGCCCCACCCCAGGCACCGACCATGGCCGTTCCGATTTCCCAGATGTGGACCGTGGCCTCGTACGTTCTCGGACAACGGCTCCGCGGTCGCAAGCGCTACCCGCTGGTGCTGATGCTCGAGCCGTTGTTTCGCTGCAACCTGGCCTGCGCCGGCTGCGGCAAGATCCAGTACCCGGCCCACATCCTGAAGCGAAACCTCACTCCCGAGGAGTGCTTCAAGGCCGCCGAGGAGTGCGGCGCGCCGATGGTGAGCATCCCCGGCGGCGAGCCGCTGCTCCACCCGCAGATCAAGGAGATCGTGGAGGGGCTGGTCGCGCGCAGGAAGTACGTCTACCTCTGCACCAACGCGCTCCTCCTGAAGGAGAAGCTCGAGGAGGGGCTCTTCAAGCCCAGCAAGTACCTGAGCTTCAGCGTCCACATGGACGGGCAGCAGGAGCACCACGACTTCGCCGTCTGCCGCGAGGGCACCTTCGAGAAGGCCGTCGAGGGCATCCGGCTCGCGGTGAAGATGGGCTTCCGCGTCACCACCAACACCACGCTCTTCGACGGCGCCGACCCTGCCTCGGTGCGCGGCTTCTTCGACGAGATGATGGACCTTGGCGTCGAGGGCATGATGGTCTCGCCCGGCTACGCCTACGACAAGGCGCCCGACCAGCAGAGCTTCCTGGGCCGCCGCAAGACCAACGACCTCTTCGGGATGATCCTCTCCAACCGCAAGAAGCGGTGGAAGTTCAACATGAGCCCGCTGTTCCTGGAGTTCCTCATGGGCAAGCGGGACTTCGAGTGCACCCCGTGGGGCAGCCCGGCCTACAACATCTTCGGATGGCAGAAGCCGTGCTACCTGCTGCAGGAGGGCTACCACGACACCTTCCGCGAGCTGATCGAGGACACGGCGTGGGATCGCTACGGCGTGAAGAGCGGCAACCCCAAGTGCCAGAACTGCATGGTGCACTGCGGCTACGAGCCGAGCGCCGTGGACTACACGTTCGCCGGGGTCTCGGGCATCTGGGCGAACGTGAAGGCGATCCTCTCGCCGCTGTATCCGGACGAGGCCGCCGCACGGCGCCTGGCCGAGGAGGCGAAGAAGCCGCACCGGCCGATCGAGCGGCTGGTGCAGCTGGGCGTCGCAAAGGACGTGATGGAGAAGACCGCGGCCTGAGCCGTGGGCAAGGGCCCCGCGTGGCGCGCCGTCAGGCGGCGCCGAGGCGGTGGTCGCCGTCGACGAAGACGTGCACGGCGCGCCCGCGCAGGGCGCGGCCCGCGAACGGGGTGTTTCGGCTCTTGGACCGCCCGGCGGCCGGGTCGACGGTCCAGGCGGCATCCGGGTCGATCATCGTGACGTCGGCCGGCGCGCCGACGCGCAGCGTGCCCAGGCCCATCGAGTCCAGCCCCAGGAGCCGTGCCGGCTGCAGCGTCATCAGCTCGATGAGCCTCGGCCAGCCGATCGCGCCGCTGTCGAGCAGCGCCTCGCGGAAGAGGGGCAGCGCGTGCTCGAGCCCGATGATCCCGAACGGGGCGCTCGCGAAGTCTCGCGCCTTCTCGGCCGGCGAGTGCGGCGCGTGGTCGGTGGCCAGGACGTCGATCGTGCCATCGGCAACCGCCGCGCGCAGCGCCTGCACGTCGCGCGCGGTGCGCAGGGGAGGGTTCATCTTCGCGTCGGTGCGGTCGCCGTCGCAGGCTTCCTCGGTGAGCAGCAGGTGGTGCGGCGAGACCTCGCCGCTCGCGTGCTGGCCCGCGGCGCGCGCGGCGCGCAGCAGGTCGGCGCTGCCGGCGGCGGAGAGGTGCTGCGCGTGGTAGCGCGCGCCCACGGCGCGGTTCAGCATGAGGTCGCGCTGCAGCATCAGCTCCTCGGCGACCGACGGCCACCCGCCGTGGCCGAGCCGCGCCTGCAGCACGCCGGAGTTCATGGCGGCGCCCTGCGTGAGGCTCGGTTCCTGGCAGTGCTGCATGAAGGGCCGGCCCACCGCCTTCGCCATCTGCAGGACGCGCAGCATGACCTGGGCGCTTGCGATGCCCTCGCCGTCATCGGTGAAGGCCACGGCGCCGGCGCGGGCCATGGCCGCCATGGGCGCAAGCTGCTCGCCCGCGCGGCCCACGGTGGCGGCGCCGGCCACGAAGACGCGGGCGTGGTTTGCTTCCCGGGCCCGCAGGCGCACGAACTCGACGAGCGGCGCCGAATCGAGGCACGGGGAGGTGTTCGGCATGCAGCACACCGACGAGAACCCGCCGGCGAGCGCCGCGGCCGTGCCGGTGGCGATGGTCTCCTTGTGCTCGCCGCCCGGCTCGCGCAGGTGCACGTGCGGGTCGATCAGGCCCGGGCACACCAGGAGCCCGTCGCAGTCGATGACCCGGGCGTCGCCGGCGGCCAGCTCGCCGCGACGCGCGCTCACCGCGGCAACGCGGCCCCCGGCGAGCAGGACGTCGGCGGTCTGGTCGAGTCCGGAGGCCGCGCACAGGACGCGGCCGCCTCGCAGCAGGGTGGTGGCCATCGGCGCGTGAGGCTACCCCGCGCACGGGCGGGGCGGCAGCGCGCGCAAAAAGCACGCACGCCCGTCCATGGACGGGCGTGCGGGAAGTTCAGGTCGGGACGGCGGGCTCAGCCCTGCGTCTTGGTGCAGGACGACTTGCAGCAGCCGTCCTTCTTCTCGCTGACGGCGCCCATCGAGGCGTCCTTGGTGGTGCCGGTCATCGGGCAGCTCTTCGCGCAGTCCGACTTCGTGGCGGTGCACTCGGCCTTGGCGGCCGAGCAGTCGCTCTTCGCCGAGGTCTTCGTGGTGCCGCAGCTGCTGGCGCAGCCTTCCTTCTTGTCGCTCACGGCGCCGGGGGCAGCCTTCGCGTCGGTCTTCTTGCAGCAGTCGGTCTTCGCGCAGGTCTTGGCGTCACCCGTGCACTTCGCGTCGCACTTGGCGGCCTCGGCGCAGCAGGCGGACTTGTTGCCGACGGCGCCGGCGGCGGTGTTCTGCTTCTCGGTCGAGTTGCAGGCGGCGAAGCAGAGGGCGGCGGCGATGCCGGCGGTCAGGAAGGCGAACTTCTTCATGGATCAAGGTCTCCGTTAGGGGTGGCTCGTTCCCGGCCGGAAGCCCGGCTCGGGTTCCGAAGTATACGGCTGCCCGGGTCCCCCGGCTCCATAGGATTTTCAGCGGATGCCCGAAGACCCCCGCCCCGAGCGCCTGAGGCGGCTTTCCGAGAAGGCCCGGTCCCTGCCGGACGTGCCCGGGGTGTACCTCATGAAGGACGCCGCCGGGGTGGTGCTCTACGTGGGGAAGGCGGTGCGGCTCCCGGACCGGGTGTCGAGCTACTTCGTCCCGAGCGCCGACCTGGGGGCGCGCAAGCAGCCCATGCTCGACGTGGTCGAGGACTTCGAGTTCCTGGAGTGCGAGGCGGAGTGGGAGGCGCTGCTCCTCGAGTCGCGCCTGGTCAAGGACCTGAAGCCTCGCTTCAACGAGCTGCTGAAGGACGACAAGACGTTCCCGTACCTGGCCGTCACGGTGCGCGAGCAGTTCCCCGGCGTCTACGTCACGCGCAACCCGTCCGACCCGCGGTTCGAGGGCGCGCGCATCTTCGGCCCGTTCACCAGCGTGCACGCGCTGCGCAGCGCGGTGACCGTGATGCAGCGCGTGTTCCAGTACCGCACCTGCGAGCTCGACATCAAGGCCGACGACCCGGCCAACCGCCGCTTCCGGCCGTGCCTGCTCCACTCGATCGGCCAGTGCACGGCGCCCTGCGCCAACCGCGTGACGGTGGCGCGCTACCGCGCCGACGTCGACCGGTTCCTGCGCTTCCTCGGCTCGAAGCGCAGCGTGCTGGTGCGCGAGCTGCAGGGCGAGATGGAGCGCGCGTCCGAGGAGCGGCGCTTCGAGGATGCGGCGGCGCTGCGCGACCAGATCCATGCGCTCGGCAAGCTCGACGACCGCGAGACGCGGCGCGGCATGGAGCAGGAATGGCAGCCGGAGCTCACGGTGTTCGCGGGCGATCCGACGGTGGGCATGCGCAGCCTGCAGCGGACGCTGGGGCTCGACGCGCCGATCCGCTGCCTGGAGGCGATCGACATCGCGCACCTCGGCGGCGAGGAGACGGTGGGCAGCAAGGTGTGCTTCGTGGACGGCCGGCCCTTCAAGGACGCCTACCGCCGCTACCGCATCGCCACCGCGGGAAACGACGACTACCGCGCCATCCGCGAGGTGGTCAGCCGGCGCATGCGCGAGGGGCAGGGTGCGGACGAGCTGGTGCCCGACGTGCTCCTCATCGACGGCGGCATCGGGCAGCTGCACGCGGCGCTCGAGGCGATGGAGGACTTCGCGCGGCGGCCGGCGATCGTCATCAGCCTCGCGAAGAAGGAGGAGCTGATCTTCGTGCACCGCGAGAGCGAGCCGATCCGGCTGCCGCGCACCAACGCCGGGCTGCGCCTCTGCCAGTCCGCACGCGACGAGGCGCACCGCTTCGCGCGGCGCTACCACCACGTGCTGCGGCGCAGGCGGACGCTCGGGGACGCGGACGCCTGAGTCAGGCCGGGCTCGGGACCGCGCCGGCCGGGGGCCCGTCGTCGGCCGGGCGCGCCGCGGGGGCGGCGGGCTTGGCGGCCGGCTTCGACATCTCCGCGCCCAGCAGGTCGGCGACGGTCGGCTTGGCCGGCGGCTCGCCGCGCATGATGCGCTCGACGTCGTCGCGCGAGAGCGTCTCGTACTTGAGGAGCGCCTCGGCCACCGCGGCGATCTTCTCCCAGTGCTGGTCCACGAGGCGCCCGGTATCGGCGTAGGCGCCGTCGGCGAGGTGGCGGATCTCCTCGTCGATCAGGCGCGCGGTCTCCGGCGAGTAGTCCTTCTCGGGCATGAATGCCTCGCGGCTGTCCTCGCCCTTGTAGCTGACGAAGCCGAGCCGCTCGCTCATGCCCCACTCAAGCACCATGGCCCGCGCGATGCGCGTGACCATCTTGATGTCCATGCCTGCGCCGCTCGAGACGTCGCCGGTCTTCTTGCTCTCGGCGATGCGCCCCGCGCACAGGACGCGCATGGTGGCCTCGCAGTACTTGCGGCCGTAGCCGTAGCGGTCCTTCTCGGGCAGGCTGAAGGTGGTGCCGAGCGCCTGGCCGCGCGGGATGATGGTCACCTTGTGCAGCGGGTCGGCGTCCGGGACCAGCACCTGCACCACCGCGTGCCCGGCCTCGTGGTAGGCGGTCGCCACGCGCTCCTGCTCCTCGATCTTGCGGCTCTTCTTCGCGCGTCCGTAGCGGACCTTGTCGCGGGCCTCCTCGAGGTCTGCCATCTCGATCAGGTCCTTGTCGGCCATGGTCGCGATGATCGCGGCCTCGTTGATCAGGGCCGCGAGGTCGGCGCCGCTGAACATCGGCGTGGCGCGCGCGAGCCGGTCGAGGTCGACGTCCGGGCCCATGCGCACCTTCTTCGAGTGCACGGCGAGGATCTGCCGCCGGCCCATGACGTCGGGCAGGCTGACGCCGACCACGCGGTCGAAGCGGCCGGGGCGGGTGAGGGCGGGGTCGAGGACGTCGGCGCGGTTGGTGGCCGCGATCACGATCACCTGGTCGCTCGCCTCGAAGCCGTCCATCTCCACCAGGATCGCGTTCAGCGTCTGCTCGCGCTCGTCGTGGCCGCCGGTGGTGAACCCGCCGCCGCGGCGCCGGCCGACGGCGTCGATCTCGTCGAGGAAGATGATGCAGGGCGAGTTCTCCTTCGCCTGCTTGAAGAGGTCGCGCACGCGGCTGGCGCCGACGCCCACGAACATCTCCACGAAGTCCGAGCCCGAGATCGAGAAGAACGGCACGTCCGCCTCGCCGGCGATGGCCTTGGCGAGGAGCGTCTTGCCGCAGCCGGGCGGGCCCTCGAGCAGCACGCCGCGCGGGATGCGGCCGCCGAGCTTCTGGAAGCGCTTGGGGTTCTTCAGGAACTCGACGAGCTCCGTGACCTCCTCCTTGGCCTCGTCGATGCCGGCGACGTCGGCGAAGGTGACGTTCACGCTCTCCTTGGTCTGCACGCGGTGCCGGCTCTTGCCGAAGCTGCCGAGCATGCCGCCCGGGCCGCCGCCGGCCCCGCGCATCGAGCGCGACAGGAAGAAGATGAGGAGCCCGAAGAGGAGGAGCGGACCGATGATCGTGAGGAAGAGCTGCCCGAGGAACGAGCTGCCCACGTTGACGACGTTCGGCACGCCCTGCTTGTTGAGCTCGGCGTGGTAGAACTCCATCGCGCGCGGGTCGAGCGCCACGGTGATGGTGGTCGGCCCCTTCTCGTCGGTCACGCCGGGGACGCTGCCGGGCTTGAGCTTGGCGACCGCCTGCGAATCGGTGATCTCGACGTCGCCGGCGATCTTGCCCTCGCGGGCGTAGGTCATCAGCTGCTCCCAGGAGACCTTCATGCCCTGCGGGCCGCTCGAGGTGAGCACCACGTAGACGAGGCCGAGGAGCGCCACCAGCATCACCCACGTCAGCGCGCCGCCTCCGCGGCGCGGCGTGCCGCCCTGGGGGCCGCGCGGGCCGCCCTCGCGGCGACCGGCGTCCTTGCCGCGGGGCTCGTCGTCGGCCATGTGGATCGCGGTGGCGTTGGGCATCCGGCGCTCGGGGGTGGGGGCGGTCATCGGGTTCCGGAACGATATGCGTTCCGGGGCGCCGCGGTTCACCAGTTGGCCTGCATGTTGGCCACGACGTCGCTGGCCAGGTTCTGGACGACGGCAAACCGCCCGATCTCGGTGGGTTCCGCGGACGGGCGGCTGGGCACGAAGACCGCGCTCGCCGTGAACCCGTTCCGGGCGACGATCGGCTTGCCGGTGCGCTGGTCGATCCACTCCCAGTCGATGGTGACCTCGTAGAGGGCTTCCTCGGTGAGGCCCGTGCTGCGGCTCTTGGAGAGCTCGCGCACCTCGCGGCGGCGCACCGTGCCGCGCAGGAC
>VEQS01000034.1 GCA_018883105.1 Phycisphaerales bacterium | reverse complement strand
GCCCTGCGCGGCGTACTCGGCCTTGAGCTTCGAGATGTCGACGTTCGAGGGGCACTCGCTCTTGCAGGCCTTGCAGCTGAGGCACAGGGAGAGCGTCTCCTGCACCTCGGGGCTGTTCCAGTCGGGCGAACCGCCCTCCCCCAGCTGCCCGGTGATCGCCAGGCGCAGGTGGTTGCCGCGGCCGCGCGTCGAGTGGCGCTCGTCGAGCGTGGCCTGGTAGGAGGGGCACATGGTGACGGTGCCCTGCATCTTGCGGCAGAGGCCGGCGCCGTTGCACATCTCGACGGCATGCCCGAAGCCGTCCTCCTGCTCGTAGTCGAAGAACGTGTCGACCTCGGGCACCGGCGCGGGACGGCCGCCGGGGGCGATGCGCAGGTCCTCGACCGGCATGTCCTCGCGGTCGACGTCGACCTTGATGCCCGGGTTCATGATGCCCTGCGGGTCCCAGATCGCCTTGACGGCTGCAAGCGCCCGGCAGATCGGCTCGCCGAAGTAGCGCTTCTGGAGCGCCGTGCGCGAGCGGCCCGAACCGTGCTCGCCGCTCAGCGCCCCGCCGTGCCGCACGACGAGGTCGGTCACCTCGCGGCCGATCTCGACCATGCGGCGCCGGTCGTCCGGGTCGGTGAGGGCGAGCATCGGGCGGATGTGCAGGCAGCCGACGCTCGCATGCGCGTAGAAGCTCGCCCGCGTGCCGTGGCGCGCGAGGATCTCCTTGAACTCGCGGATGAAGCCCGGCAGCCTCGCCGGGTCGACCGCGGTGTCCTCGACGAACCCGAGAGGCTTGCGCACGCCGGGCACGCCGTGCAGGAGCGGCTCGCCCGCCTTGCGCAGCTTCCAGGCCTCGGCCATGCGACGGGCGTCGACGTACTGCTCCATGGGCTGCGCCGGAAGGCGGGCGCGCAGGTCGGCGAGCTTGGCGTCGACCTCCTGAGCCGACTGGCCGAAGTACTCGACGTACATGACGGCCCCGAGCGGGCTTCCTGCCGGGCGCGGCATGAGCTCGACGTACGAGGCGTACTCGCGGTTCTCGCGCGCGAGGTCGATGATGACGTCGTCGATCAGCTCCACCGCGGCCGGGGCCGTCGCGATCATCGCGGCGAGCGCCGCGAGCGCGTCGTCCACGGTGGCGAATCCCATGATCGCGAGGCCCTTCGCCTTCGGGGTCGGCACGAGCTTCACCTCGGCGCCGACCACCGTGCAGAGCGTGCCCTCGGAGCCGCACACGATGTGGGCGAGGTTCACGCGGTCGAACGTGCCCGGGGTCGAGCGCTCGATCTGGTCCAGGAAGAGGTCGAGGTTGTAGCCGTCGACGTGGCGCAGGATCCGCGGGAATCGCCCGCGGATCTCCTCGCGCAGCGGCAGCACCACGTCGCGCATGCGCTCGGCGATGCGCCGCTGCGCGGGGTCGCGCTCGCACGCGCCCTCGGCCAGGCGGTGCACCGTGCCGTCGGCGAGCACCACGTCAAGCGCATGCAGGTTCTCCACCGTGCGGCCGTACATGATGCTGCGCATGCCGGCCGAGTTGTTGCCGATCGCGCCCCCGACCGCGTTGTGGCTCGAGGTGGCCGGGTCGGGCGCGAACATGAGCCCGAGCGGCGCCAGCTCCATGTTGAGCCGCTCGATCACCACGCCCGGCTCGACCCACGCCCGGCGGCCCACCGCGTCGACCGAGTTCACGCGGCGGCAGTGGGCGCCGAGGTCCACCACCACCGCCGCGTTCACGGCCTGCCCGTTCAGGCTCGTGCCGCCGCCACGCGGCAGCACGGGCACGGCGTTCCCCGCGCACCACTGCACCACGCGGACCGCCTCGTCCACGTCCTGCGGCACCACCGCCAGGAGCGGGTCGACCTGGTAGATGCTGGCATCGGTGGCGTAGAGCAGGCGCTCCGCGCGCGAGACCCGCACGTCCCGACAGCCAAGCGAGGCGAGCGCACCGGCGATCCGGGCGCGCGCCTCGCTGTGGCGACCGTCGAGCTGCGGGAGCGGGATCACTTCGTGCCGAGCGCCTTGTTCACCTCGGCGGTGAGCGTCGCACCCATGTCGGCGCTGTAGCCCATGTGCGAGGAGACGAGCTTGCCGTCGGGGCCGATCACGATGCAGGCGGGGATGCCCTTGAAGCCGTACTGCTCGATGAGCTTCGCCTCGGGATCGAGGGCGACCTGCATCGTGTACTTCTGCTTCTCCCACCACTCGCCGACCTTCTTGCGCAGGGCCTCGCCCTTCTCCTGCTCCCAGACGTTCACCGGCAGCACGACCACCTTGTCGTTGGACTTCATGTCCTCGGCGAACTTCTGCAGGAGCGGCAGGCCCTTGCGGCACGGCCCGCACCAGGTGGCCCAGAAGTCGATGACCACGACCTTGCCCTTCATCGCGGCGAGGTCGATCGTCTTGCCGTCGAGCGTCTCGAGCATCGAGACGGGCGCAACGTCGCCGACCTTGACCTTGGTCTCGGGCTCCTCGGCCTCGGGCGGCGCGGCAAAGAGCTCCTCGACGCCGGACGCCGCGGTGCGGGTGCCCGCGCTGAAGGCGATCGGGGCCTTCGGGGCGCCGAGCACCGGGTTCAGCGCCACGTCGAAGCCGATCTTGAACTCCGCGGGCAGGCCTTCCGGCGTGAACACGACGGAGACGCCCTTCACCATGCTCGACTTCGGGTCGAGGCTCACCACGCCGTCGGCGCCGTTGGTGCCGATGAGCACTTCCTGCATGCCGTTGCGCTCGCGGAAGCCCTTGACGGCCATGCCTTCCATCCCGCCGAGGGCGAAGGCCTCGACCACCGGGCGGCCCGGCAGCGGCTGGCGCAGCGCGAGGTCCGGCGCCGGCAGCGAGAACCCGGGAAGCAGTTCGCCGAGGGTCGCGTGCGCGTTGGTGGCGATCTTCTTGGTGAGGTACTTGTCGGCCGGCTGGTCGGGCACGAAGTAGACGCTGTCGCCGACGGCCATGATCTGCAGGCTGCCCATGCGCACGTCCATGTCGTTGCCCTTGCCGAAGGCCATCTCGATGGTCTCGTTCTGCTCGCCGTCGGGCATGCGCACCGTGATGGCGGCGCGGTCGGTCATCTCGGGCGCGGCCTGGTAGGCCTTCTGCGCGGCATCGAGCGCCGCGGTGCCCTTGGCCACCTGGTCTGCGCCCTTCTCGGCGTCGGTCCAGCCCTCGGCGGGGCTCTTCACCGCGGGCTTGGCCGAGGGAGCCGGGATGCCGGGCATGTCGCCGGCGGGCGGCACGGCGCCGCCCTGCGCGAGGACCGGGGCGGAGAGGGCGAGGACGAGGCCGGCGGCGGCCGTGACGTGGGTGCGCATGGAGGCTCCTGGCAGCGAGTCCCGCGGGCGGTCACGTCCGCGCGTCGGGCTCGGCGGCAAAGTGTACGCACGCCGAGGCCGCCGCACGCGCCAGCGACGGGGCCAGTTCCGCCAGCGGTTCCAGCACGAACGCCCGCGCATGCATGCGCGGGTGCGGCACCGTGAGGCCGGGGACGTCGATCGCCGCCGGGCCGCCCGGCACGGCATCGCCCCACGCCAGGAGGTCGAGGTCGAGCGTGCGCGGGCCGAAGCGAACTTCCTGCGCGCGGTCGCGGCCGCGCTCGCGTTCGATGGCCAGGAGCGCCGAAAGCAAGGCGCGCGGCGCAAGCGTCGTCTCGACCTCCGCGACGGCGTTCAGGTACGGCCCCTGCCCCGGCGGGCCGACGGGGTCGGTCTCGCGGATCGAGGATCGGCGAACGCGCTGCACGCCCGGCACGCGCGCGATGGACTCGAACGCGTGCGCCAGGTGCGCGGCGCGGTCGCCGACGTTGGAGCCGAGCGCGACCCATGCCACCACCGGTGCGCGCGGCGGCGCGTCCGGATCGATCGGCCGCGGCGCGGGGCGGCTCACGCGCGCTCCCAGATGAGGGGCGCGTCCTCCCCGCGGAGCGTCCAGCGCGCCAGCTGGAGCGCCGCCTTCGCCGCGCGGTCGCGCACGACGTCGCGCGGTCCGGGGAACTCGAAGCGGCGCGCACGCGTCTCGCCGGTGGACGCGTCGTGCACGGCGATCCACACGGTGCCGACGGGCTTGCCCTCGACCGCGCCGCCGGGACCAGCGATGCCGCTCACCGCGATGCCGAGCGTGGCGCCGGCGCGCGCGCACGCACCCGCCGCCATCGCCGCGACCGTCTCCGCGCTGACCGCGCCGTGGCGCGCAAGCACCTCGGGCGCCACGCCGACCTCCGAGGTCTTGAGCGCGTTCGAGTAGGTGATCCACCCGCCGGGGAAGCAGTCGCTCGAGCCGGCGACCGCGGTGAGCATGCCGCCGATCAGTCCGCCTGTGCAGCTCTCCGCAACCGTGACGGTGCGGCGGCGTGCGCGGCATTCGTCAAGGAGCGCCGAGGCAAGCGAGGCACCGTCCGTGCCGAAGGCGTAGGGCGCGGCGATCGAGGCACACGCCTGCGCTTCCTCGGCCGCGCGCCGCGGGGCGTCCGGGCCGCGCGCCACCACCTGGATCGAGACGACCGAGCCGCTCGCCGTCGTCCCGACGGCCGGCTCGCGGTCGCGGGCCATGCGCGCGCCAAGGCGCTGGGCGAGCGAACTCTCGCCCATTCCGTAGGTGCCGACGGTGCACTTGGCAAGGGCCGGCGCCCCCGCGGGCCGCGCGGCCGGCAGCACGTCGCTCTCGAACATCGGCACCATCTCGCGCGGCGGCCCGGGCAGGCACCATGCACGGCACGCGCCGATGGTCGCGGCAAGGCCAGGCGCGGTGCCGCCGGGATTCCGGATCGCGCGCGCGCCGCGCGGGCGCATCGCCTGGCGCAGGTTGATCGCCGCCATCGCACGGCCGCGGCCGGCGAACCACGCTTCGAGGTCGGCGCGCGACTGCGGATCCTCGACCATGGGTGCGCCGCCGTCGCACAGGTCGTTCAGCGCGTCGCGCGTGAGGTCGTCGTCGGTGGGACCCAGGCCACCCGTCGAGACGAGGACGTCGCACGAAGCGGCGAGGTCGCGCATGGCGGCCGCGATCGCGGCACGGTCGTCGCGCACGGTGCGGTGCTCGACGACGTCGAGGCCCGCCTCGCGCAGCGCCTCCGACACCGTGCGTCCGTTGGTGTCGAGCGTGGTGCCGAGGACGAGCTCGTCGCCGATCGACAGGATCGCGGCGCGGGGGACGATCATCCGCCGGCCTCCCGCGAGATCGCGATCACCTCGCGCATGCGCGCGGCGACCTGCTCGGCGAACATGCGCCGCAAGACGTCCGCGGGAGGATCAAGCCGGTTCCAGAGGCCGGCGTCGGCCCACTTCCCGCGCAGCCAGCCGTCGCGCACCGCGGCGAGGTTCGCGGGCGTGTCCAGGACGAGCGTCGCCCCGCCGGGCGCGGGAACCGCGGGCATCGCGTCGAAGGCCTCGAGCATGCGGCGAAGCTGCGGGTCACGCGCCTCGTCGGCGCACGGCACGGATCCATCGCGCGGGTATGCCGGGTGCGCAGCCACCGCAGCCCAGGCCTCGCGGGCGAGCGAGCGGCAGTCGATCGCCATCGCCACGAAGAGGGGCGCCACGAAGCTCCGCACGTTCGGGTCCGGGTTCGGGATCGCCCGCGCGATCTGCCACGGATCCACCTGGTCGATGAACCGCGCGCGGTCCGCCGCGTGCACCGCGCGGCTCGCCGGGATGCGCCGCAGCGCGTGCATGCGCGGTCCGCCCTCGGCGCCGACCGGATACTGCCACAGCCGCTGGCCATCGGGCGAGAGGACGAACTCGATGAAGCGCCGCGCGGTCTCCGGGTGCGGCGCACCGCGCAGCATGGCGATCGGGTCGGGGTCGATCGCGGTCATGCCGACCGGGTCCATGTAGCCCACGCGGTCGGGCGAGCCGCCGTCGGCCACCACCTGCTGCTGGTAGCGGCCGTAGAAATCGATGCAGAGGGCGATCGCGGCCTCGCCCTGCGAGACCTCGATGGGGGCGCGCGTGGCGCTTGCCGACACGCTGCGCGCGTTGGCCGCGGCGCGGCGGAGGATGGCCCATCCGCGCAGCCATCCCTCGCGGTGCAGGATGGTCTCCATGGCGGTGGCGACGCTGCCGCTCTGCGCGGGGTTCACCATCGCCACCTGGCCCTGGAGCCTCGGGTCGGCAAGCGCCGCCCAGCCCGAGGGTGCCGGCACGCCGAGGCGGTCGAGCGACTCGCGGTTCCACACGATTCCGAAGGCGCTGAGCGCCGCGCCGAACCAGTGGCCGTCCGGGTCACGCATCGGCCGGCCGCCGACGTCGTTGTCGCCGTAGACCGAGGCGAGGAACGCGGGATCGAGTTCGACCGGCACGAGAACGGACGCCGAGCGGCGCTCGCCGCGCACCTCGACCGACATCGGCTTCTTCAGCTGCTCGAACTCGTAGGTGCCCCCGCCGAAGAAGAGGTCGGCGTTGCCGCCCACCGGCACGCCGTCGCGCAGTGCCGCGACCGTGCTCGCCTCCAGGATCTTCCGGATCTCGCTGGTGCCGCCGGGGGTGTTCCAGACGACGCCGGCGGGTGTGCCGAAGCGCGCCTGGTGCCAGCGCGCGAAGCCGTCGCCGAATTCCTGCCGGATCTGCTCGTTGTGCGGCGTGATCACGATCACCTTTGCGGCATCGGGCGGCGGCACGGCGACGTCGCGGCGCGCGATCACGGGCACCGCAACCAGCGCCGCAAGCAGCGCCCCCAGGAACGCGCCGAGCGCCCAGCCGCCCCTCACGCCCGCACCCCGAGGCCGGCGGAAATCTCGTCGCGGAAGCGCTCGGCCGCGCGGCGGACCGCGCCGGCCCAGTCGCGCTCGCCCGCATCGAAGGCGTAGATCACCGAGCGGCTCGCGGTGACGACCGCCCCGCGCCCGTCGGCATGGAAGCACGGCAGCACGTCGTCGACGCCCCCGCCCTGCGCCCCGTAGCCCGGCACCAGGAAGAGCTGCGCCGGCATGCGCGCGCGCAGCGCCGCCGCATCGGCGCGCTTGGTGGCGCCGACCACGGCCCCGAGGGCGCTGAAGCCGCTCGCACCGACATGCGATGCCCCCGCGGCGGCCACCAGGTCCGCCACCGCCTCCGACACCGTGCGGCCGTCCGCGAGGCGAAGGGACTGCAGTGCATCGCCCGAGGGATTCGACGTGCGCACCAGCGCGAACGCGCCGTGGCCCGGCGCCAGGAAGGGCGTGATCGAGTCGGTGCCGAGGTACGCGCTCACCGTGGTCCAGTGGGCGGCGAACGGGCCGCGCGCCGAGGCGGCGTAGTGGTCGGCGCTGACCCCGATGTCGCCGCGCTTGAAGTCGAGGATCACCTCGAAGCCCGAGGCCGCGGCGTGCGACAGGACGCGTGCGATCGCGGCCGCACCGGCCGGGCCGTGGCGCTCGAAGCACGCGGCCTGCACCTTGACCGCGGGCGCGATGCCGCGCACTGCGTCGAGGACGCCGATCGAGAAGCGCTCGACTGCCTCGGCCGCGGCCGCATCGCCGGGCGCAGGCCGCAGCGACGCCGGCAGCCTCTCGGCGACGGGATCGAGGCCGACGCAGATGGGCGCTCCCGCGCGTGCGATGCGGTCGAGCAGTCGGTCGGCGGCGTGTCCGGCATCGGCCATGGGCGCGCGAGTCTAGGGTCCGGCGGCCACCGGGCCAGACCTAGACTGCCGGCGATGGACGCGACGGCGCCGACGCCCCGCCCGGTGCACCTCGACCTCGACCGCGCGCGCGGCCTGGAGGTGACGTGGGACGACGGGGTCCGGAGCTTCTATCCCGTCGCGCACCTGCGACGCGCGAGCCCCAGCGCCGACGCGAAGGCGCTGCGCGAGGAGATGGCGCGCAACCCGCTCACCGTGCTGCCGGCCGGCCGCGCCGCCGGGCCGCTGACCGCGGTGGATGCCGAGCTCGTCGGCAACTACGCGATCCGCATCCGCTTCAGCGACGGCCACTCGACCGGCATCTTCAGCTGGTCGTACCTGCGCTCGATCGACCCGGATGCCGGGAAGGCCCCCGCGTGAGCGGACGGCTCCCGGACATGGAAGCGGCGCCCGGCCTCCGTCCCCCTGCGGGCATCGAGGTTCCGCACCCCCGGCCCTTTGCGCTCCGGCTGCGCGCCGGAAGCGACGAGACCAGCCGCACCGTGGCACACGTCAGCAACGTGGAGTACGTGCGCTGGCTCGACCGCGCCGCCGAGCTGCATGCCGATTGCGCGGGGTTCACGCGCGCATCGATGGCGGCGGCCGGGCACATGTGGTTCGTCGCACGCCACGAGGTCGACTACGAGTCCGAGGCGTTCCCCGGCGACGAGCTGGTCGCCTTCACGTGGGTGCGCTCGATGGGACGCACCACCAGCTGGCGCGACACGGTGGTGGCGCGCCCGGACGGGCGCATCGTCTGCTCGGCCGCGACGCGGTGGGCGCTCGTCGACCTGTCGACGCGCAGGCCGATGCGGATCCCCGAGGCGATGGCCGCGGCGCTCGAGCCGCTGGAGCGGAGCGGATGCACCTCGCCCTCGTGATCGACCCCGACCGCCTGGTGCAGGACGGTGCTGCCCTGCAGCGCCTGGCGGTGGCGCTGGTGTCCGAGGGCGTGCGCGTGCGCCGCGTGCTGCCGACCGGGCGCGACGACGCACCGCTGGCGAGGCTCATCCCGGTGAGCACCTACGACTTCGCCGGGTCGCCGCTCTTCCGCGCATCGCGCCTGGGCGCACTCAGCTCGGAGCTCGAGGAGGACACGCCCGACGCCTTCGTGAGCTTCGGGCCACGTGCCTTCGAAGCCGCGGCGGAACTTGCCCGCGACCTCGATGCCGGGCTCGTCGCCATGGTGTCGACCGCGCGCGAACTCGATGCGACGCCGCTTCGTCGACATGCCGACCGGCTTGACCTCCTGGGCGCCTCGACGGGGCAGGTGGCCCTGCGTGCGGCACGCGTGGTGGGCGACGACCTGGCCACGGTGCTTCCCCTCGGCGTGGCAACGCCGGACGGAGGTCGAACGCCGCCCCCGCCCGCCGAGGGAATCGCGATCGCCGGGCCGGCACGCGACGACGGCGCGTACCGCGCGGTGTTCTCGGCGATCGCCTCGCTCATGCCCACGATGCCCGACCTGCAGGTGGCGATCGAGCTTCCGCCCGGACACGACCCGAGGCTCTGGACGCTCGCGCGCGAGCTGCGCGTGCAGCGCGTCCTGAACGGCGTCACCAGCCTGGAGTCGATCCGCCCGCTCGCGCTCGCCTGCGGCGTGGTGGCGCTGCCGGAGGCGGTCGGCGGCACGCGGTCGATCGTGCTGGAAGCGATGGCGATGGGCCGCTGCGTGGTGGCGCTCGAGGACCCGATGGCCGACCACCTGATCGACGGCGTCACGGCTCTGGTGGCCGAAGAGCGTGATGCCCGCGTCTGGGGCACGCTGCTCTCGGCGGGGCTGCGCAACGCCGAGGTGTCCGCCCGGATCGGTGCCGAGGCCTCGGTGCGCACCGCCGCGCGCTTCGGCTCGGCGCGCTGTGCGGCGCAGCTGGCGCAGGCCTGCGAGACCGTGGTGCGCGGGCCGGCGATCCCGTTCCCAGGCCCCGCCGACGCCTGAGCGTCCGGCGCCATCGCGCGCGCCCGGCGACAATGCGTCGATGCTCCTCGCCGCCGCCTGCGTTGCCCTGGCTGCCCTCGCTGCCGTCCGCGCCGACCCGCCGGCCACCACGCCCGGCCTTGCCCCGTTCACCCGCGATGCCGATGGCCGCGGCGTCGAGGGCCAGGTGGTCGCAGACACCGGTCGCCCACGAGTGCAGCGCGTGGCCGTCCTGCCCGACCGCACCACGGGACGTGCGTGGGGAATCCCGTACCTGAAGGCGGCGGTCGCGGACCTGAACGTGGCGAAGCCGGATGCCGTCTTCACGGTCGGGGACATGGTGCAGGGCTACACGCGCTCAGGCGAGCGCTACGAGGCAGAGGTGGACGAGTACCTCGGCATCGTGGGCGCCCTGCGCGGCATGCGCTTCTACCCGACTGCCGGAAACCACGACGTGATCTCGGGAACGCGCACGGCCGGCGACGACGCGTTCGCGCAGCGCTACCGCGCGCGCTTCGGCCCGCTCTGGTACGCGGTGGACCTCGACCTGGCGACGGCCATCGTCCTCTTCAGCGACGACGCGCTCGACGGGCGCACGATCCGGTTCGCGCCCGCGCAGCTCGCGTGGCTCGAGGCGGAGCTTCCCCGCGCGGCGGCGCGCGGCAAGCCGATCTTCCTCCTGATGCACCGGCCGATGTGGCGCTCCCGGTCATCGGCATGGGACACGCAGGTGCAGCCGCTCCTCGAACGGGCCGGGGTGGACGCCGTGATCGCCGGGCACTTCCATTCCATGCAGCGCGATCCGGACGTCGGCGGCGTGCAGTACCACATCCTCGGGACGTGCGGCGGGATGATCGACCAGCCGCCGCTTGCCGGGCAGCTCCAGCACCTCACGTTCGTGGACTGCACCGAGGACGGTGCACTGCGGGTCTGGCACCAGCCGGTGGGACTGGTGCTTCCCGAGGACTTCGTGACGCGGGTCGACCAGGACCGCGTCTACGCCCTGCGCAACCCCGACCCCGCGGTGCGCACCTCGGGACACGTCCCCGACCCCGCGTCGATCGCGCGACCCACGCCTGCGCGGGCGACGCTCTCCGTGCGCAACCCGACGGACGTCCCGATCACGGTGACGCTCGATCCGCCGGGCGTGGTCGAGGGCCGCGATGGGCGCGTCGCCTGGTGGACGTCGGGGCTCGGCGGTCTCGCGGGTGCAGAGCCCGGTGCGGGCAGCAACGGCTGGACGAGCCACACGCTGGCCGACACCGACAACGCGCACACGATGGCGCGCGAGTCGCGCGCCGTGGTGCGCGCGGCACGCGGGGCCCTCCAGGCCTCGGTTGCGCCGAAGGGCGAGGCGACGGTCGAGGTGCCCGTGACGATCCTGCCGAAGCCCGGCGCCTCGCTGCCGCCGCAGCTTGACGTCTATGCCACGTTCGTCGACTCGAAGGGACGCACGGTGCCCGTCTATCTGCCGACGCGCCTGCCCATCGAACGCCGCGTCGCGCTGCCGGGCTCCCGCGACGAGGCGTCCCCGATGCCGGTGCTCGCCTGGGACTACTCCCCCTACGACACGCGCGAGGCGAACCCCACGGTGCGTCTCTGGATCGAGGGCGACGCGCTCATCGCCGAGGTGGACGTGCCCGACGCCAACCTCACCGGTGCGCCGGCGTGGGAGGTGCCCGACGCCGCGCGCCGCCGCGACCCGATCGCCGACGCCGTCTCGGTCACCCTCGAATCGCGCGACCCCGCGGGGCAGCTGCTCGACGAGGCCTTCCACTGGGAGCCCTTCACGCCGGGCGCCGCGCCCGATGGCGGCGGTCGCGCCGAGGTGCGCCGCCGCGACGACGGCGGATGGACGACCCTCCTGCGGCTTCCGCTGCGCAGCCGCACCGTCGAGCGCCTGCAGGTCGGCGTGGCCGACAACGACGAGACCTACCACACCCAGTGGCGGTGGCTCGCCCCCGGCGGGCGCGGAGGGTCGTGGCAGGTTGCCCCGTCGGGCTCGGCCGCCGCGGGAACCGCCCCTTGACGCGGGCCGGAGGATTCTGCGACACTCCCCCGCGGCGGCCGTGCGGCCGCCGATCACGAACCGGAGCTCCCATGAAGACGATCCTCTCCTTCGCTTCCGTCGCCGCCCTCGCCACCCTGACCGCCTGCGGCCCGGGCACCCCGGCCAGCAAGCCCGTCCAGAAGAACGAGGCCCCGCCGTCCGCCGGCTCGATCAAGAGCCCGCAGCAGGAGCTGAAGGACCGCATGTCCTCGACCAGCGGCTCCGCCGCGGCGCAGGCCGACCAGGGCACCAAGAAGCAGTGAGCCGGTGACCGCCGTCAGGCGGTCATCATCTCGCGCAGGATGCCGAGTCCCTCGGCCAGCCGGTCCGCCCGGGTCGCAAAGCTCAGGCGGAAGTGGCTGTCGCGCCGGGAGAACACGTTGCCGGGGATGACCAGCACGCGCTTCTCGATGGCGCGCTCGATGAATTGCTGCCCGGTCATCCCCAGGCGCGGCGGCACCTCGACGAACGCGTAGAACGCGCCCGACGGGCGCGGCACGTTGGTCACGCCCGCGAAGGCGTCGACCACCAGCTGCCGGCGGCGCTCGTACTCGTCGACGATCGGCCGCAGGTCGAAGCCGAAGCTCTCGACGGCGCCCCACTGCGCCATGCTCGGCGCGCAGACGTAGGTGTACTGCTGGAACTTGGCGATCTCCTGCACGATCGCGCGCGGGCCCGCCACGTAGCCCAGGCGCCAGCCCGTGCATCCGTAGGTCTTGCCGAAGCCGCGGATCAGGAGGCACTCGTCCGTGAAGCGCGCGGGACTCGGGCAGCGCCCGCCCTCGCGCGCGTCGGAGAAGCAGAACTCGTCGTAGATCTCGTCGCTGATCAGGAGCACGCCCTTGCGGCGGCACAGGTCGACGATGTCGCGGAACTCGTCGCCGGACAGCACGGTGCCGCACGGGTTGCTCGGGCTGCACACCAGCACCGCCTTGGTGCGTGGCGTGATGCAGCGCTCGATGCGCTCGGCCGTCATGCGGAAGTCGGGGTAGGTGTCGCACGGCACCATCACGCCGCCGGTCATCTTCCCGAGCTGCGCGTACATCACGAAGTACGGGTCCGGGATGACCATCTCGTCGCCCGGGTCGAGGAGCGCCATCGCGGCAAGCAGCAGCGCACCGCTCGTGCCGCTGGTGACGATCAGCGACCGGTGGTCGCCGGGACCATCCCAGCCGACGTCGGTCGCGAGGTGCTTCCAGCACGCATCGACCAGTTCGGGGATCCCCTGCGTGACCGTGTAGCCGTTTCGGTCCGCGTCGATCGCGGCCTTGGCGGCCTCCTTCATCGACGTGGGCACCGGGAAGTCCGGCTGCCCGATCGAGAGGTTGATCGGGTCCTTCATCTTCGCGGCGAGGTCGAACACCCGCCGGATGCCCGAGGCGTCGACCGAGCGCGCGCGCTGCGAGATCAGCGAATGGGACAGGCCGGCCGGGAGGCCACCGGAGGTCGTCGCGGAACCCATGGCGTCACTTCTTCGGCGCGGCGGCCTTCGCGGCCGGGGCCTTGGCGGCGGCCGGGGCCTTGCCGCCGGCGGCCGGCTTGGCAGCACCCTCGGCGCCCTCCGCCTCGGCCTTCTTGGGCTTCTTGCCGGCGGCGACCTTGATGCTGCGCACCTTCACCAGTCCCAGCGCGGACTGCTTCGACGCGTTGAAGCGGTCCTCCTCGGACAGCTTCGCGATGCGCTCGGCGCGGGTCAGCACGTTGCGGTGCTGGTTGAGGGCGCCGGACTTGGTCTTGAGGCTGCGGTGGAGGCTCATGTCTTGCGTGTCCTGGTGTCTGTCGTGCGGGGTGCGCGCGCCACGGCGCGCCGTTCGCCGCTCAGCGGAAGAGCTCTGGGTAGGCGTCGCCGAAGTCCTTGTTGCCTCGGGCGAGCTTCTTCCACTTCTCTCCGACGGAGCGGATCTTCGCCTCGAGGGCCTTGATCTCCGGGGACGACTTCTGAGAGGCGTCCTTGTAGCCGGGCAAGACGATCACTTTGCGAAGCAGGGCATTATCGTCGGGAACGAGGTACGCATCAAGGCCGTTGGCCCGGCAGAACTCCACCATCTCCGAGGCGCGGTCGCTCGAGGGGTGGGCAAGCACGAAGTACCGCTCGCCCTTGATGCGGGGATCGCCCTTGTTATCGGTTGCCGCGGGTCGGACCGGCGTCGTCGACTGGCGGCTGGCGGAGCCTCCGGCAGCGCCCGCGGCGCCCGATCGGGCCGGGGCCGGCGCGGCGGGCTCGATGGTCGCCGACTCCGACACGCCGCGCGAGGCGGTGGCGCGGCCGCGCTGCACGCCGATTCCGTAGGCGATGGCCACCAGCACCACGACGCCCGCAGCGATCGCCGCGGCCCGGCCGAGCGAGATCGTGAACGAGTCGGGAAGCCCCGGCGCACGGCCCGTGCGAGCGGCACCGACCGCCGGGCTCGGCACCGGACGTGGCGCGGCGCGCGGCGCCGCGTCGACGGGCGTGCCGGGGCGACGCATCAGTTCGTAGAGGGCCGGAGCTCCGCGCCGCGTCATGGACCACGCAGTGTATGGGCTCTCTCAGGGCCCCGCCGGGGCGCCCCAGGCCGCCGCGCAGGCGGCGATGCCGGCCCGTGGATCGGCCCACTGGCGCGCGTCGATCACCGCCAGGCCGCGGAACCCGGCCACCTCCAGGGCGATCCGGTAGGCAAGCGCATCGAGCCTCGACTCGCCGGCAATGCCGACGGGCCCGCGCATCCCCGCCCGCGTCAGGTCCACGATGCGCGCCGCGGCGAGTCGCGTGCCGGCGCGATTCGCCTCGAGGGCGGGATCTCCGCCGGAGGCGAGCACCGCCGCCGGATCGATGCACCTTCCGAAGGGCGGGAACGGCAGGTCGGTCGACGGGCCCGCATCGGCGATCGTCACGCCGTGCCGGTCGGCGGCGGCGGCGATGGCCGCGATGGTCTCGCGACGACGCGTGTCCGACGCATCGCCTTCGCCTGCGGCCGGCAGCATCACGCACACCGGAACGCGGCCAAGCTCGCCGGCCAGCTCGCACGCGGCGGCCACGGCGTCGATCGCGCGCTCGACGTTCGCGGGATCGGCGAAGTGCGACGTGGGGATCCACGCATCGATCCCCGATGCGACGAGCTCGAGGCGCACGAGCGTCGCGCGCAGGTCACGCCGGGCGCTCTCGCCGAGCTCGCGCGGACGCATGCCGGGCTGCGAGGCGCTCAGCTGTGCGCCGCGGATGCCTGCGGCCGAGAGCCAGGCGAACGCCGACGCCGGGTCGCCGAGCGGCGCAACCGTGGCGGCGACGGGATGCTGGGTGCGTACGGGCATGGAGGGTGGAAGGTAGCGACGGCACGCGAAACGCAGCGACCGGGTGACCGCGGCGCCGTCCCTAGACTCGTGCCATGCCCAAGGCGCCCGCCAAGACACGGCCCGACTGGCCGGTCCTGCCCTTCGCGCTGCCGAGGCCGGGTCCGGCGCGGCGCGAGCGGGCCGCACGGCTCCTGGCCGCCCTCGACCGCGCCTACCCGGATGCCGCGTGCCGGCTCGACTGGAACGCGCCGCATGAGCTGCTGGTGGCCACCATCCTGAGCGCGCAGGCCACCGACGAGAGCGTCAACGCCGCCACCCCCGCCCTGTTCCGGCGCTTCCCCACGCCCGCGGCGCTCGCCGGGGCCGGGGCCGACGAGATCGCTCCCTTCATCCGCACCATCGGGCTGTGGCGGAACAAGGCGCGCGCGGTCGAGGAATCGATGCAGGCACTCGTCGAGCGCCACGGCGGCGAGGTGCCGCGCGACATGGACGCGCTGCTCGCGCTGCGCGGCGTGGCGCGCAAGACGGCGAACGTGGTCCTCGGAAACTGCTTCGGCATCCAGGCGGGCGTCGTGGTGGACACCCACGTCGGCCGACTCGCGGTGCGCATGGGCCTGAGCCGCCACGAGGACCCGCAGAAGGTGGAGCGCGACCTGATGGCGCTCTTCCCGCGCGACCGCTGGTGCGACCTGAGCCACCTGCTGATCTTCCACGGCCGCGCCGCGTGCCGCGCGCGCGGCGCACGGTGCGCGGAGGACCCGATCTGCCGCGAGTTCTGCGCGGACGGCAAGCGGGCCGTCACTCGATCTCGCCGCGGCCCTTGAAGACGGGCGCCTCGCCCACCGGCACCGGCTTCAGCAGGATGAAGCCGCCGTGGAGGGCCACGATCGACGCGCCGCCGCCGATCCGCTCCGGGTAGATGAAGAGCGGCGGTCCCTCGAAGCGGAACGAGCGCACGGTGTCGAGCCGGCCCGCGGTGGCGGGCTTGCCGGAGTCCGCAGCCTCGGCCGGCGCCGCCGGCGTGGTCGCTCCCTCGGCCGCGTCGGCGGCCGGCACGGCATCCATGCGTCGGACCACGTCGATCCCGAAGTCGTGGCCGACCCAGACGTCGCCGTCCACCAGCTCGATGGCGGTGACCTGCGTGCCCTCGGGCGGATCCCATCGTTCCACGGTGCCGCCGTGGCGGAACTCGACGGCCTTGGCGACCTTGTTGCCGGACTCGTCCTTCTCCCGGATCAGCTTCGCGGTGCCCCACGAGGCCGCGCACTCGGGGTCGTTGGCGCTGACGAGGTCGGTGGTCTTGTCCGTGATCTCGGGGGTGCCGCCGATGCGCCAGAGCCAGAAGCCCTCGCGGCCGCCGGCGAGCACGCGGCGCCCGTCGGTCATCGCGACCTCGAGAAGGCCGGGCGAGCGCTCGACGTTGTAGAAGGTGTCGCCGTCGCGGCGCTCCTCGGCGCGCAGCCGGTACATGGCGCGTCCGAACGAGCCGCCGACCGCGTAGTGGTTCGGGCGGATGAGCGCGATGTCGCGGCCGCCGCGCAGCGGGATCTCCTCGGGCTCGACGAGCTCGAGGCCCTCGATCCGCCATGTGTGGATGATGCGGTCGGTCACGGCGAACACGCGGTCGCCGAGGACCCGCACCCGGCGCACCAGCGCGGGCACCGCACGGTGCGAGGTCTCCGCGAACGCCGACGTCATCATGCCGACCGAGGCACCGTTGGTTCCCTGCAGGGCGAAGACGTAGCCGCCCGGCGGGCCGACCCCGGAGGGAAGCGGCGCGAGCTGCGTCGCCGCGCCGAGGTAGCGCTCGTCCTCGAGCATGAGGATGCGCCGGCCGGACGTGCATGCGGGCCCTGCCGGCGTCTGCACCACGCGTCCGCCCGCCTTGCCCTTCAGGAACACCCGTCGGTCGGAGAGGCGCACGACGCCGCCGGGGCCGGAGACCCAGGTCTCGCCGCCGGCGCGCGAGACGAGGCGCGGCTCGATGCCGAGTTCCTCGGCGGTGACGGTGGACGCGACCTGCGGGTCGGCGTTCTGCGACACGTCGAACTCGACGAGCGCGGCGCGGTCGGACACGGCCCAGGCACGGTCGCCGTCGACGACGAGGTCGGTGAGCGCACCGCCCTCGCCGAAGGGGATCGCCTCCGTGCGGCCGAGCTCGCGCCCGGTCGTGACGTCGATCACCAGCAGCTCGTTGCCGAAGGTCTGCAGCCAGCGCGGGCCGTCGACGACGGTGACGTGGTGCGTGCCGCCCGCATGCTGCACGACCTGCAGTTCGCGGGGACGCCGGTCGGTCCGGTCCTCCTTGATGTACGTCGGCGTGCACGCGATGGAACCGGCCATCGCGGCAGCCGCAAGCAGGGGAACGGCCCGATCGCCTCGCATCGCGGGAAGGGTATCCGCATGTGATAGCGTGGGGGATGCCATGGCGACGAACCCAGCGTCGGGCGCGGCGGGCGACCGCCTGGCGCAGCTCATGCGGATGGCGGACGCCGAGCCCGGCGACCCGTTCTTCCCCTACGGCATCGCGCAGGAGCATGCGCGCGCGGGCCGCCACGTCGAGGCGATCGCGTGGTACGACCGCACCGTCTCCGTGGACGCGAACTACTGCTACGCGTACTTCCACAAGGCGCGGTCGCTCGAGGAGCTCGGGCGCATCGACGATGCCTGCGCGGCGCTGCGGACCGGCATCGAGCGGGCGCGCGCGGCGGGAGACCGGCATGCGCTGTCTGAGCTCTCGGGCTACCTGGACCAGCTCTCCTGAGCGCACCATGGCGCGGCGGACCACCAAGGCCCGGACGATCGATGCCCTGAGGGCCCTCGACGGCGACCCGATGACGGTCGAGGTGCGCGTCGGCGGGACCACGGTCGCCACGCTGCCGCGGCCGCGCGCGGAATCGCTCGGCCTCGCCGAGGGAGTCCGCTGGACGCCGGCGATCGCGGCGCGCGTCGACCGCGCGTGCGCCGAGGCGCTCGCCCGAGAGGCGGGGCTGGCGTTCCTGGCGCGCAAGTCGTGGAGCGCGAAGGGACTCGAGGCGCGGCTGGCGCAGGCCGGGCACGACGCGCTCGCCGCGCGCGCGGCGGTGGCCGCGATGGTCGCGGACGGATGGCTCGACGACCGCGCCTTCGCCGAGTCGCGCGTCGGGCAGCTTTCCCGGCGCGGGGCGATGTCGGCCGATGCGCTTGCCGCGATGCTCGAGTCCGAGGGCGTGTCCGAATCCGTCGCCGCCGACGCCGCCGAGGCCGGCGCGGGAACGTCCGCGCAGCTGCGCGCCGAGGCGCGCGCGGCGAAGCGTTCCGGCGAGCGGGCCACGCGAGTCGCGGGCCGATTCGCGCGGCGCGGTTTCGACGCGGATACCATCCGCGATGCCCTCGAACGTGCGGGCTTCGAAGTCGACGGATGACGACCGCCTCCACCCTTCCCCGATGCCTGGCGATCGCCGCCGCCCTCGCGGCGGGCGCGTGCCGCAATCCGTCGGCGACGATCGTGGGCGCGGGCGATGCGCCGCTCCCGGACATCGCCGACGCGCGCGCCGCGGAGCTCGGACGAACGGGTCC
>VEQS01000192.1 GCA_018883105.1 Phycisphaerales bacterium | reverse complement strand
GACAGGGCGTGGGACGAGGCGCGCGCATGGGCCGCCGCGTCGAGCGGCGCGGCCGACCACGCGACCGCGATCGAGGGCGCCGTGCTCGCGGCGTTCGAGCTGGCCGTCGAGGAACACGCCGACCGCGCGAGCGACTGCCTGGAGCGCTGCGAGGATCTGCGGCCGCACCTGGACGAACTGGCCGCGGTGCGCGGCGAGGATGCCGTCGTCCGGCAGCACCGCGCGGCCCTGGCGCGACTCTCGGCCGATGCGTGGGCTCGGCTTGGCGACCTGGCCGAGGCGCGCACGCTGCTTGCGGAGGCGGTTCGCCACCTGGATGCCGCCGCGGCCGGGACCGGCATCGACCCGCGGACGATCGAGGCGCAGCGCGCACAGCTTGATGGGCAGCGTGCGGCGCTGGACGCGCGCGACGCACGCCAGGCGGCGGGGCGCGCGCAGACGATCGCCGGCTGAGCGCCTGCCGACCGGGCCTTCCGTAGACTCGCGCGCGTGGCGGGCCCCGATCCCATCCTGAGGACCTCGATCGCGGGGGTGGAACTGTCCACGCCCATCGTCGCGGCGGCCGGCACCTGCGGCTACCTCGACGAGCTCGGCGACGCATTCGACCTTGGGTGGCTCGGGGCGGTGACCACCAAGAGCATCACGGTCGAGCCGCGCGCCGGCAACGATCCGTGGCGCATCATCGACGTCCCCGGCGGAATGATGAACGCAATCGGCCTCGCGAACGTCGGCCTCGGCGCGTTCCTCCGGGACAAGCTCCCGCATGCCGCCGGCCTTCCCTGCCGGGCCTTCGGGTCGGTCGCCGGGCACTCGGTCGACGAGTACGTGCGCATGGCCTCGGCCTTCGATGCCGGCACGCCCTTCCCCGTCATCGAGCTGAACGTGAGCTGCCCGAACACCGCGACGGGGCTGCAGTTCGGCGACGACCCGGCCGCACTGCGCGCCCTCATGGCCGAGGTGCGCCCGGCGGTGCGCCGCGCGAAGCTCTTCGTCAAGGTCAGCCCGAACGCCGACGTGGTGCGGCTCTCGTCGGCGGCGGTCGAGGGCGGCGCAGACGGCCTGACGCTCGTCAACACCTTCACCGCCATGAGCATCGACGTCGCCACGCGGCGCCCGCGCCTCTCGCGCGGCCGGGGCGGGCTGAGCGGCCCCGGCATCCACCCGATCGCCGTGCGCATGGTGCATGACACGTTCCGCGCGGTCGCGAAGCCCGCCGGCGTGCCGATCATCGGCCTCGGCGGCACGCTGCGCTGGCAGGATGCGGCGGAGTTCATCCTCGCCGGGGCAAGCGCCGTCGGCGTGGGCACCGCGCTCTTCGTCGACCCGCGCACGCCGGTCGCGCTGGCGAAGGGACTCGCGCGCTGGGTGCGCGGCCAGGGTGCGCGCGGCGTCGGCGACCTGGTCGGCGCCGTCGAGGGCTGACCGCGTGCGCCGAGACGAACGCCGATGGTTCGATGCGCTCTTCGAGGAGGTGCTCGCCTCGATGCCGCCCCAGATCCATGCCCTCATCGAGGAAGTGCCGGTGGCGCTCGAGGACTGCCCGACGCCCGAATTGCTGCGAGAGATGGGACTCGACCCCGACGACCGCGCCGGGCTCTGCGGCCTGCACAGCGGCATCCCCCTCACCGACCGCTCCGTGAGCCAGAGCGAGATGCCCGACACCGTCACCCTTTACCGGGAGGGCATCGTCGAGGAAGCCGGCGGCTGGGAGGAGTGGACCGACGACGACGGCACCGAGCTTGGCGGCGAGGACCGCGTGCGCCAAGAGATCCGCGTGACCCTGCTGCACGAGCTGGGGCACCACTTCGGGCTGACGGAGGAGGACCTGCGGGGGCTGGGGTACGGATAACGGGTCATCGGACGTGGCGAAACGGGGGAATTCGGGCGACGGGCGCGCATCCGGCCGGGACGAACCTCTCTCTTTGGTCAACGTGGCATTCCCTGCCACGGCCTCGAGGAGTCCCCGCCATCATGCAGATCCGGAATGCGTTTGTCCTTGCCGCCTCGGGCCTCGTCGCGGGAGCGGCGCATGCAGACTTCATCGGGTGGACGGCGCGGGTGAAGCGCGTGTCGGATGGGTACGTCGTGCATGTGTTCGCCGCGACGAACAATCCCGGGGACACAATCCTAAATGTCAGCGGTGGGTCCTATGGACTTCCGACCGCAGGCTTCATTCGGACAAACTCGCCGGGAGGGTTCCTGCAAGGAGCGACCAGCGGAAGCCTCTCGGTCTTCGCGCCCTCCGGAAGCCAGAGCTGGACCACGCTCGACAGCTTCCTCACGGTCGGCGGCGGTCTGAACACCACGACCGGCGCGTGGACGGCTAACAGCGCGACCATGGGGGATCCGGCTTGGAACGTCACCTACATGGATACTGAGACCCAGGAACAGACCACGGTCAACGGATTCAACACCCCGTCTAACAACACGGGTTTTCAGAACCCATACATGTCAGTCCACCCCCCGACTGGGGGCTGGTTCCTCGCCGGCGCGAGCAGTCCGGCTCGAAGCCTCGCCATCGCCGGCGAACGACACTTCGCGTCATCTCCCGCCGCAGCCGCCGCCACGGCCGGAATGCTCGTGGCGCAGCTCTACGTCCGTGAGCTCACGCCAATCGCCCAACCCAGTCCGAAGACCATCGAGTGGAAGATGAGCGCCACGCTCCGTCGGCCAGACGGATCGACGAACAACGCATCATTCCAATTCGTGATCGGCCGCCCGCCCTGCGTGAATTCCAGCATCTTCCGCCAGTCCGGCGAGCTGGCGCCATTCTCGTTCGCGAATCCGCGGACATGGACCGTTTCCGGCATCGGCCCGGTCCAGAACGATGCCCAGATCCGCGTCCGGGCCCGCGGAAATCTGGGGACATCGACGCGCTTCCTGACCCTGAAGGCCGACGGCGTGACCATCGCCACCGGGATCTTCGGCTCGGGCTCCGGCGCGGGCAACTGCACCGACGTCCCCTCGTCGGTGGACTTCACCATTCCGGCGGCCCAGTTCGCCTCCCTCGTGGCGGACGGCCAGCTCGTCCTGCGGGTGGAGCCAAGCCTCAACGCCACGAGCGACGGGTGCAGCAATGCCACGCTCAGCCTCGACCTTGAGTACGTCCCGGTCCCGACCGACTGCGACCAGAACGGCTTCGAGGACCCCTGCGAGATCGAGCAGAACCCAACCGTGAAGGACTGCAACCGAAACGGCCTCCTCGACGTGTGCGAGATCGCCTCGGGCGCGGCGGACGTCAACCAGAACGGCGTGCTCGACGCCTGCGAGGCGGACTGCAACGCCAACGGCCTGCCGGACGGCTGGGAGATCGCCCAGGGAATCAGCCCCGACTGCAACGCAAACGGCAAGCCAGACAGCTGCGACATCGCGTCCGGCCACAGCGCCGACATCGACGGCAACGGCATCCCTGACCCGTGCCAGCCCGACTGCAACGGCAACGGTCGTCCCGACGCATGGGAAACCGCCCAGGGCCTGGTGCCTGACTGCAACAACAACAGCCGCCCGGACAGCTGCGACATCGCCGGCAACCCCCAGCTCGACTGCAACCTCGACGGCATCATCGACACGTGCCAGGGCGGCCCGGGTGGGCCGGACTGCAACGCCAACGGCATCCTCGACATCTGCGAGATCGCCGGCGGCGCCGAGGACAAGAACGACAACGGCAAGCTCGACTCGTGCGAACTCGCGTACGGCGACCTGAACCTCGACGGCGTGATCGACGGCCTCGACCTCGGCGGGCTGCTCGCGCTCTGGGGCGCGCAGAACCCGCCGTATGGCGACCTCAATGGCGACGGCTGGGTCGACGGCAACGACCTCGGACTCCTGCTTGCCCGCTGGGGGCCCGTGATCTAGCGGCCGGTCGGTGCACCCACCGCCTGACGCACGCGTGGCGATCGAGCCGTGCGGTCGGCTCCGAGCAGCGGGAATGCCTCGCTGTCGACGTGCTCACGCGCCATGCGCTGCAGCGCATCGGCGACCACCTCCGATTGGGACTCGGCAAGGTCGCGAGCCTCCGACGAGTCCACCGAGAGATCGAACAGCATGACCGGCGCCTCGGCACCCGCCTTGTTCATGCCCTGCCGGAACGCCTTCCAGAGGTGGGTGCCGTCCTGCCAAGCCACGGCCTGCTGGCCGCCGTACCCCGGGGACTCCCAGTAGCCGCGGAAGGGCGCGGGCGGCGCCGGCGCGCGGCCCTCGATCCAGGCGGACAGGTCGCGGCCGTCGCCGGCAGGCGCGGGTGCACCGCACCACGCATCGATCGTTGCGCGCAGGTCGACGCTCCACGCCGGCGCGTCGAGCACGCGCCCGGGCGCGACGCGGC
>VEQS01000033.1 GCA_018883105.1 Phycisphaerales bacterium | reverse complement strand
ACGTGGCCGTCCCCGCCCCCGCCACGATCGTGCTCCTGGGCGCGACAGGGCTGATCCGCTCGCGCCGTCGTCGCTGATCCTGATTGACACGCAGGGAGCCACTTCAAGGGTGGCTGCGAACAGCGGCCCTCGCCAAACGCACGAGAGACGCGTCCTCCACGAGGGCGCGTCTTTCGCTTTCTAGGCAGCGCTTTCGAGGGGTGGACCAGGGTGGCGGGGCGCTCGTTGTCCCAGAGACTTAACCAAGGGGTCGCCCGGCTCCCCGGCTGGCCGACTCGCTCGCACGCGACTTCGACGTGCGCACCCCTGTCACGGGTGAGGAGAACAGCATCATGGCCCGTGGTCGACGCTCAACGGAATCGTGCCTGTGGAGATCGGATCCCCAGAGTTCGGGCGACCCGACCGATGAACGAACTGATGCAGGCGCACATGGCTCCTTGTGAGCAGCGCGTGCAGGTCGCCGTGGCGCGATTCGCCGTCGCGCCGACCGCGGTCAGCGCTTCACAGCCTCGATATCGAGGCTCGTGATGTAGTCGCTCGGCCGGCTGCCCGCGGGAAGCGCTGCGACGATCTTCTGGTAGAGCGGATCCTCCCAGCTGGTCATCGCGTCGATGTACTGCGGCTTCGAAGTGAGGCGGATGTCAGAGAGGCCCGATGCGGCAGCCTGTGCTTGAGTCTCGTCGACGAGCACGGCGCCCGCGATGCAGCCCACGAGCGCCTCGAGATCGGCGCGAACCGACTCTGGAAGCGGCTTCAGCAGCGCGAGGTCGGACACCGCCACGCGCCCGCCCTTCCGAAGAACGCGGGCGATCTCGCGCCAGACTCGCGGCTTGTCGGGCGAGAGGTTGAGCACGCAATTCGAGATGACGACGTCGACGCTCGCGTCGGCGACAGGCAGATTCTCGATCTCGCCGAGCCGGAACTCGACGTTGGAGTGGCCGGTCTGCCGGGCGTAGCCGGCGATGTTCGCGCGGGCCTTCGAGAGCATCGCCGCCGTCATGTCGACACCGATCACGCGTCCCGTGGCCCCGACCTTTGCGCCGGCGATGAAGCAGTCGAAGCCGCCGCCCGCGCCGAGGTCGAGCACGGTCTCCCCCGCGCGCAGCGATGCGAGCGCCGTCGGGTTTCCGCAGGAAAGCCCCATGTTCGCGCCGTCGGGCGCGATGGCGAGCTCGGCCTGCGTGTATCCAATTGCGGCGGCGAGCTGATCGGGCGTGAATGTCGCGGGGCCGCAGCAACCTCCGCCCGCGCGACATGAGCCCTCCGGGTCGGCCTGGAGCGCCGACCAGGAGCCAGTCGCCGCGATGCGGGAATAGCCCTCCCGCACATGTCCTCGCAATGCATCCTGCACGGACTCGGCGACTGAACTTGCGGGGGCTTTGCAGCAGCCGGGCTCGCGGCAGGAGCCGTGCTGATCGGGTGCATTCGAGTCGGGGAACATGGATCCAGGGGCTTGCATCGTCATGGCTCGCAGCTGAGGCGCGTGGGCAAGGAACAATCCTTGCTTGAGGATGCAACTCTAGCCGTGTGGGGACGGCCGTTCAGGCGGAAACTGGCCTTGCCACGCTGTTGAGCCCACAGTTCACGCAGCAGTCATCCAGCCGGGTTCTACGCGGCGCCGAGATGCCGTCCCGTTGAACGGCGCAGGCATGAGATCCGGCCGGGGGTGTTCATTCCCTGTGAACGCATGGAATGCGATTTCGACGTGACGTTGCGCCGCCATGGGGGACCTGCGGCATGCCGCGTAGCGAGGCGCAGCGCCTGCAGGACATGCGCGAAGCATGCGAGCCCCACGCGGCGTGAGGTCAGGCCTCCGCCTGCAGTTGCCAGTCCAGTGGGTCGATCTCCGGCAGCCGATCGCTGATGCCGGGCACGCGCAGGTGCCGCAGCATGTTGAGGCACTGCGCGCGGTGGTGCATGCCGTGCGTCGTCACGTGGACCAGCGCGGCGCCGAGCGTGAAGCGGAAGGTCTTGCCCGCGAGCGGCACCTCGAACTCCGTGCCGAGGCCGCGTGCCCGCGCGCGATCCGCGCTTGCCGCGAGCCCCGATTCCGCTGCCTCGAGGAGCGCCAGCAGTTCCGCAGGCGTCCGCCGCGCAACACCCTCGATGGATGGCCGAAGCTCGGTCGGCGGACCGTCGATGCGGTCGGCCCAGCGCAGCATGGCGCCTACCACGTGCGTCAACGCGTCGTGCAGCGACCCGGGACCGATCTCGAAGCGGCGGTGCCATTGCTCGTCGGTCAGTCCGCTGCACGCACGAAGCACCTCGCGCGTCGCCCAGGCGTCGTGGCGCAGCAGGATGTCCAGCGGGTCGCCGGCGGCGCGCGGCGCATCGCCCACGAGTGCGAGCACCATTCCGTCGTAGCCCTTGGCGCCCACGGTCTGGATGCCCGCCGCGGCGAGGCGGGGGTCCTTGGCGATGCGGTCCATCATCGCGCGGACGCCCTCCACGCTTGCATCGCCGGTCTCGGTCTCGATGAGCCGCCCCCGCCGGATGACGTTGTCGACGACGATGAGCGTGCCCTCGCGCGAGAGCGCGACCGCGTGATCGAGATATGCCGGGCAGTGCTCCTTGTCGGCGTCGATGAAGATGAGATCGAAGGGCGGGGCGGCAGCCGAGCGAAGCGACTCGAGCGAGGCGAGCGCCGGACCGACCATGACCTCGACCTTCGCGGTGAGCTTCGCACGGTCGATATTGGTCCTGGCGAGCCGTGCGCGTCCCGGATCGAGTTCGAGCGTGACGAGCGAACCGCCCGGGACCAGCCCCCTGGCGAGCCAGATCGTGCTGAAGCCCGCGAGCGTGCCGATCTCAAGGATGCGCCGCGCGCCGATCGCGAGGGCAAGCACCTCGAGCAGTCGGCCCTGGGCGGGCGAGACGGCGATCTGGGGAAGCCCCTCGTGATCGGCCGACGCCGTCGCCGCTCGCAGGGCTTCGTCCTGCGGCGCCAGCCACTGCTCGAGCGCCCGGTCGACGGCGTCCCATGTCGGCTGCTGCTGGTTGATGGGATTCATGCACGAAGTATCCCAGACCGCGGCCGTGCTGATCCGCGCGCTCAGGGAAGTCGCCCGCGCCCAGGGAATCAGCCGTCATCGCATGCAGCATCGTCGCTGGGCTTGCCCGCCGTCACGTCACGGCGACCGGACGACGAGCGCACGCCACTCGGTCCGCAGCTTCAGCTGCAAGGCGAGCCGATCGGCGGCCGCTCGCATGGCGGCGGATCCATGGCGCATCGGGTTGCCGGTTTCCAGCCATGCTCGGGTGACCACGAGCTTCCGCGCGGCCCTCTCGCTGCGGAGATCCACCCGTCCGATCAGTCGGTCGCCCACCAGGACCGGCATCGTGTAGTAGCCGTGCGTGCGCTGTTGCCGCGGGACGAAGGCCTCGAAGCGGTAGCTGAAGCCGAACAGCCCGAGCGTTCGCGCGCGATCCCTGACCAGGGGATCGAATGGCGCCAGGAGCCGGGGGGTGTCGTCGGGCCGGACCTTGCGAGCGGCCGCGCGCCAGCCCTTCCTGGCGAACCCGGGCATCGCAGGCCGGCCCATCCGCTCCAGGAGGACCCTTTCGATCGTTCCGGCGTCGGCCATGCGTTCGCACCAGGCGCGGGCGTCCGTCGGCGACACGGCGTTCAGGTAGCCCGCCAGTTCCCGCGGAGTCCCGGCGCCGAGCCGCTTGAGTGCCTCGGAGCAGGCCCACTCAACATGCAGGTCCGCGTCACGTGGCCCCGGCACCCGGCCGTAGACGCGGCTGGAAACGTCATAGACCTTCTCGAAGCCGCGCCGGGAGTGAACGGCGGCATCCCCCGTCCGCCACAGGTACTCGAGCGCCGCCCGGTGCGGCGTCCACTCCCACCAGCCGCCCCGCGACCGGCGTCGCGAGGCCAGGCGGTCGTGGATGTCGCGGATGCCCATCGGCCCGGACTTGCGGAGCAGGTCCATCGTCTCGTCCACGAGCCTCGACCAGTTGCGGCCGAGTCGCTTCCTCATCCACGAATCCTTCAGGTAGCGAGCCCGGCTCGCCTTGAACCGGTTCGACCACCACGGCAGCCAGTCGGCGCGGACCAGGCTGGCGTCATGCGTCCAGTGCTCGAAGATGGATCGATGCCGCTCGGCGTGCATCGACAGCTGGCCCGGCTCGTATCCGTCGAGACGCGAGTGCATGATCAGGTGGTGCGCACGCTCGACGAACGAGATGCTGTCGACCTGGACATAGCCCAGTGCCCGGATCACGGAGAGCACCCGTGCGTCGGTGGATCGTGCCGGAGGTGCCGCAAGCGCGCATCCCGCCAACAGAAGCATTCGCGCTTCGTCGGCCCGGACGATCGCGCCTTCGGACTTCGGCTTCGGCACGCCGTCACCCTACTCCTTCAGGAGGCGCTGCGGACGGCAGCCTTCGGCAAACGCCCGAGCGACGCGTCCCCCCGCCAAGGCGCGTCATTCACCGCCGCCGCGCCCACGGCTCACCGCGATGCCGGGACGCACAAGCAGCTCGGGCCGCCTTCGACAACCCGGCCGAAAAGGTCCTCCGGATCGCCGACAGCATGCTCGAGGGCGAGATCCTCTTCCGCGAGGGACGCGCAGGTCCATGAGCGCCTCGGTCAGGGGGTGGCTGCCGTGTCGGTGCATCAAGGGATGAGCCGCTCCTTGCGCCGCTTTGATGCCGGCCGTGGCCGCGCGGCCCTGCGGGCGACCTTCTTCTCCGCCGGCGCCGCCGACCCCTTCCGCGTCCCCGCCGCCAGCTTCTTTCCGTCCGGCCCGCGGCCGGTGCTCGCGAGCGTCTTGACGTAGCGTTCGACGAACGCCTTCGCCGGCGTCCGGCGGATGGCCTCGCCGATGACGTCGAGCGCGGCATGCTCGGCGGTCTTGAAGCGCACGCATGCACCGCCCATGTCGAGCTTCTTGCCGGTCTTCGCCCAGGCCTTCTGGAACCATGCGCGCTCGGCGGCGTTGCCGTAGACGCTCATCAGGTAGACCGTCAGGCAGTTCTTCTGGCTTGCGAGCGCCGCCATCATCAGCGGCTTGGCGGGATCGCAGTGGTAGCCCCTCGGCCACACGCGGTGCGGCACCACGTAGCCGATCATGCCGTACAGCATGCACTCCTCGTACGCACGGTCGAGGTTTCGGCGGATCGCCTTGCGCACCGCCTCGATTCCTGCACGACGGTCGGCGGGGAGCGATGCGAGGTACGCCGTGACGGTGGTGGCCTTGCTCTTCACGGGGTGAGGGTAGCCGTCGCCGGGCGCTGCGTGCGGTCGGCAGTGGTGCTCGCCGCTTGCGGGTCCTCCCCCAGCGCCTGTGCCACCGCCTGCTGGAACACCGCTTCCTCGGGCGGGATGCCCGTCCACTCCGCGAAGATCTGCATCGCCAGCTGGACGAGCATCTCCACGCCGTCGACCACCGGGCAGCCGCGCTCCCGCGCCGTGCGCAGGAAGGGCGTGATGCGCGGGTTCGTGATGACGTCGACGGCGAGGCAACCGGCGGGGACCGAGTCCCAGTCGACGGGAAGCGGCTCGAGGTCCGGCGCGCACCCAAGGTGCGTCGCGTTCATGAGCATGGTCGTCCCCGGCGGCAGGCGCACGGGCGCGCACCACGGCTGCCACTCGCACGCGACGCCGGAGCCCCGCCGAACGCGGTCGGCCACCTCGCGGCCTTGCTCCTCGCGGCGCGTGACGAGCGTCAGGTGCGCGGCGCCGGCCCACGCGATCTCCATCGCCATGGCACGCCCCGCGCCGCCGGCCCCGAGCATGGCCACGCGCTGGCCCGCGATCGGCGCCACCTTGGCGATGGCCTTCACCACGCCCTTGCCGTCGTTGTTGTGGCCCACCAGCCGGCCGTCCCGGATGGTCATGTAGTTGGCGGCACCGATGGCGCGCACGTCGTCGTCCACCTCGTCGAGCAGCGGGATCACCGCCACCTTCCACGGCACGGTGATGCACATGCCGCGGTAGCCGAGCGGGCGCAGCGCCTTCACGGCCAGCTGCAGGTCGGCCTCGGTGGCGATGTCGTTCTTCCAGAACTGCCAGTTGAGCCCGTGGTGCGCGTAGACCGCGTCGAACATGCGGTCGATCGGGTTCTCCGCCACGGGGTGGCCGAGCATCCCGGTCATCTGCTTCTGGGGGGCGATCATGGGGCGCCGATGGTAGGGGGGCGTCGGCGCACCTCATGTGCTCGGGCCGGGCAGTCCGCCGAAGCCGCTCAGCGCGACCCCTGAGACTCGGCAAGCATCGCTCGCGTCAGCTGGGCCCGGCTGCGGACGCCGAGCTTGCGGTGGACGCGTGCGGACAGCGTCACGACCGTGTTCGGCGACAGGCCAAGCAGCTTCGCGATCTGCGGCCGGGAGAGGCCGTCGGCAAGCGCGCGGGCGACCTGCAGCTCGCGGGGTGCGAGCGATGCGATGGAGGCGGCGGGTGCGGTCGCCTTCGTGGCGCCGGGCTTGCTGGTGAAGAACTCGACGGCCAGCTCGGCCGGCAGGGTCGAGCGGAGCGGGCGCACGCGCAGCTCCACGACATGCTGCGTCGACGGCTCGGCCCGCTCGGCGATCGTGCGTCGGGCCGGCCTGCGCGATCCGCGCCGCTGCTCGAGCATCGCGAGGAAGTCGATCACCCTCCGGATGCGCGAGATCAGCTCGTCTCGTTCCTTCGCCGACATCACCGGGAGGTAGAGCGAATCGAACGACCAGGCAGGACCACCCGGCTTCTCCGAAATGCCGACTTCCGCGATCTTCCTGTCGACCCGCGCGCGCACCACGCGCACGAACTCGGCGAGGCGGACCGCATCCTCGGGGTGGCCTCCGCGGAAGCGGATCCTGATCGGCGGCGGGACGGCGGCGTAGCGGGTCGACCGGTGGCCACGCCCGGCGCGCACCGCGCTCACCAGCCGTGCGGCGGTCAGCAGATCGATCTTCGCCTGCACCCAGGCGGCCGGCCGCGAGACGAGCCTGCACAGGTCCGCGATGACCGACGGCGCGGCACGCTGCTGCATCAGCCGAAGGACCTCGGCAGCCCCGTCATCGTTGAGCGCCTCCATCAGGTTCGGCGCATCGATGACGAACTCGGTGCTCATCGCGGGAGTCGGCCGTGGACGCCGCCGCGGGGTCACGGATCCCGCACGACGCGGAACCCGAAGCGGTTGCTGAGGTGGTTGGGCGGGTACCACATCCGCTTCGACGAGCGCAGGTTCGTGCGATCGTCGAAGAACGACCCGCCGCGCAGGATGCGCGTGGACCCTGTGTCGGGCCCGGTCGGATCCACCACGGGTCCGGTGGGGTAGGGCCCCGTGAAGTCATTCACCCACTCGTAGACGTTGCCGGCCATGTCATGCAGGCCGAAGCCGTTGCCGGCCTTGCGCCCGACGGGGTGGGTCTGGTACCCGGAGTTGCCGCCGCATGGAGGGCACGATCCCCACCACGCGATGTCGTTGGCGAGCTGGTCGTCGTTTGTTCCCGAGGGATGCCCGGGGAGCGAGTGGTACGCGGTCGTGGTGCCCGCGCGGTACGCGTACTCCCACTCCGCCTCCGTCGGCAGCCGCAGCGCCGCGTTGCCGACGAGGCTGTTGCCGAGGAAGTCCTGGATGGTGTCCCAGCTGATGGTGTCCACCGGCCGATTGGGCACTTGGTCCACAGGCACCTGCGGGCTGGGATTCCTCCACAGCGACGGATTGAATCCCATGCGCGCCGTCCACTGCGCCTGCGTGACCTCGTAGCGGCCGATGTAGAACGCGTTCGTCAGCGTCACCGCATGGATGGGGCCCTCGTTGCCGCTGCACAGGAGTCCGTTCGACACCGAGCATCCCATCTGGAACGAGCCCGGCGGGATGAGCACCATCTCGATCTGCGTCTCGGCGTCGCGCACGCGCCACGCGAGGCCCGTGGCCAGGATCCGCTGCTGCAGCATGGGGTCGGTCACCACCGTCGGGTCCGGACGCGCCTCGACGAGCGTGGCCCAGGCGGGCGTGACGATCGGGCAGTCGCCCCATCCGGCCAGCAGCACGCCGAGGTCGTCGCCGCTGACGAGGCCGTCGGCATTGAGGTCGGCCGGGCATCCTGCGCATCCGCCCCACGCGCCGAGCATCGCGCCGAGGTCGTCGCCGTTCACCGCGCCGTCGCCGTTCAGGTCGGGGGCGCAGGCGCTCCCCGCGCGTGCGTCGGGCGCGAGTGCGAGTGCCAGCGCCAGCGCCAGCGCGAGTCCAGTCGATGTCGTCGCAGGGGTTTGCAACGCGAATCCGGTCATGTCGGGGCTCCTCGTTCGGGCATGCGGCGCCAGCGTCTCGATGTCGACAGGGCGCGGGCTGTGACCTTTGGCATCTCAGGAATACGGGATGATGGCCAATGGCAGGAGGCGAAAGTACGGCCCGCACGGCAGATCGCGGAGTTTCGAGCCGCTGTCACTCGATCGATGCACGCTCCGGCGGCGCGCTGCACCGTTCCTCGAGACACCCGATCCGGAGCCGCGCGCCGGTGCTCCTCGCGCCGGCCGGCGGCGACGCGAGCCGGCGAACCCGGCGAGGCCAAGAAGCGCGATCGCGCCTGGCGCGGCCACGGCGGACACGCCGATGCTGAGGCCGCTGTTTGGTATCCGCGTGGATATTGGCTCCGGACCCGAACACGTCGCGCACGTCGTTGCTTGCGTGACCGGGGTGCGCTGAACTGTGCCACCCGCTGCGAGAGACTTTCGCGTCCCAAGGGGCCGAGCCCGGACAGCATTGCCGCGTGGAGGGCAGACCACAGATAGCGAATAATACTTCAGTTATTGCGCACGAAAAGCATCTGCGCGCTGAAATCACTCTTTCAAAGAATCTGCCAGCCAGGGCCGGTCGAATCCGAGTGCATGCGACTGACTCCTTGGGCGCTCTTCTCTTCGGCCCTCCTCACGACGTCGGTCGCGGCTGCGGCCCCGGGCGGCGACCCCTGCGACGGCTGCGGCACTCCCTCGCCGCTTTCCATCGGCGGGAACGAGATCGCGCACACGCTCACGGGCTGCGAGCTGTCGACGTTCCTGTGCGCCGGGCGGGAGTCCTACGACACCGCGTTCTATTCATTCACCGCGCCGAGCACCGGTCTCTACAGCGTCTCGACCTGCAGCGAGACGACCTTCAGCACCGTGCTGACCGTGGCGTCCGGCTGCGACGCGCCGTTCCTTGCGTGCAGCGCGGTTGGGGAGTTCTGCAACGATGGCAGCCGCATCGGAGCGGTCGCGCTCGAGGCCGGGCGGACGTACGTGGTGTCGGTGGGCTCGCAGGTCCCGGGCGTCGCCATCGGCTTCGCCACGCTCACCATCGAGTTCGTCGAGCCGTGCCTGCCCGCGAGTCCCACCTACGTCGAGGCGGAGCCCTGCGGCGCCAACCTCAACGGCGGATGCGATTCCGCGGACACGCCCTCCGAGCCGGTCTCGCTCAACGACGTCATCCAGGGGACCTTCTGGGCCGGCACCTTCGATCGCGACTCCGACTGGTACGTCGTCACGCTCGCCGAGGACACCGAGCTGACGCTTTCGCTCCGCTCGGACGTCCCGGCCTTCGCGCAGGTGGTCAAGCCCGACTGCAGCTCGATCGTCGGCGAGGCGGCCTCGACGGGTTGCCCTGCGACGGCCTCGGTCTGCCTGGCCGCCGGAACCTACCTGGTGAAGGCGATCCCGTTCTTCGGGGACGTCCCGTGCGGAGGAACGATCCCGAACGGCTACACGCTCGGCGTGACGGGCGTCCCGTGCAACCCGCCCCCGAGCTGCGGCGAGCTGTGCGCGGACGCCGCGCCCCTGACGCTCGGCGCGAACCCCTTCTCGAACTCCGCGACCCAGTGCGCCATCCCATTCTTCGGGCGGACGTCCTACAACACCGAGTACTACTCGTTCACCCCTGCGTCGACGGACGTCTACACGTTCTCGACCTGCGGCTCGGCCTTCGACACCGCGCTTGCGATCTACTCGGGATGCGGCGGCGAAGCGCTTGCCTACAACGATGACGGCGAGGGGTGCTTCCTCGCCAGCAGGATCCCGTCGGTGGTGCTTCAGGAAGGCGTGACCTACATCGTGACGCTCGGAAGCATCCGGCCGAACGACCTGATCTCGGGAACCCTCGCCGTCGGCACCTACCAGCCGTGCGGCCTCGACACCGCCACCGTCACGGAAGCGGAGCCCTGCGGACAGGACCTCAACGGCGGCTGCAACGTCACCGGCACGCCTGTCGAGCCGATCTCGCTCGGCGATGTCGTGCGGGGCTCGTTCTTCTCGAGCGCACAGTTGCGCGACACGGATTGGTACCGCCTGACCATCACCACGGAAACACGGGTGTCGCTGTCGATCCGGTCGAACTTCGCGTCGCTTGCCGCGATCGTCGGTCCCGGATGCGGCAGCATCCGCGCGCAGACCCGTTTGGGAGAGTGCCCCGGCACGGCCTCGGCCTGCCTTCCGCCCGGGGAGTACGTCGTGTTCGCGGTTCCCTCCTTTGGGCAGCTCGACTGCGGAACCTACGGCGCGTACTCGCTGGCGGTCGGGGGCGTTCCTTGCAGCGGTGGCGGCGGCGGCGATGCCTGCGACTCCGTCCGGACGGCGAACCTCGGGGCGAACCTGTTCTCCAGCCAGGAGACGGGCGACGTGCTCGACATGGCGGGATCCTGCGACCCCGGCCCGTCGGGCGACGACCGCATCCACAACGTCAACTACTTCAGATTCACCGCGCCCCAGTCGGGCGCCTACTCGTTCTCCACCTGCCAGTTCGCGAGCTTCGACACCAGGATCGCCGTGATGACGGCATGCGGCGATGCATCCACCGTCCTCGCGTGCAACGACGACGGTCCGGGCTGCTTCTCCGGCACGACCAGCCTGGTCTCCGGCGTCGATCTGCAGGCGGGCGCGACGTATGTCGTCGCGGTCGGCGGCGCATCGCCGAACGGCGCTTCCGGCACCATGATTCTCGTGATCGAGCGGGATCAGGCCGCGCCTCCGTGCCGGCCCGACATCAACGACGACGGGGTCGTCGACGCCGATGACCTCGGCATCCTCCTCGCGGACTGGGGTGCACCGCCGATCTCCAGGTCCGACCTCAACCTCGACGGCTCTGTGGACGGCAACGACCTCGGCGTGCTCCTCGGCGCCTGGGGCGCCTGCCCGAGGTGAGGCGGCCACGGCCCTGGGGGACGTCGGTCGGTGCGCATTCCTACGATTCGTCCGCATGAGACTCGAGTCCCGGATCATCGCCATGTCGACGCCTCCGGTGGCGCTTGCGATTCTCCTTGCCGGATGTTCCTCGCCCCCGCCCGCGCCGAGCGCGGAGCAGCCCGCATCGACGGCCCCGCCGCCGCGGGTGCAGGCGTGGATGGACCGCCTCACCGTGAAGCACGCGTACGACCCGAAGACCGGGTTCATCGTGGCGCGCGAGACGGTCGCGCTTCCGCCCATCGTGCGGGACGCGCCGCCGCTCGACGCGGCGATCGCGCATGCCGGCTCGGGCCGCACCGTGATCGCGTTCGCCACGGCGGACCGATGTGCGCCGTGCCAGCAGTACAAGCGCGACGCGATCAGCGACCCCGCGGTGGTGGCGCGCCTCTCCGAGGCGCGCTTCCTGCCGACGCACGTCGAGGTCGACCGCTCGCCCGCGCTGGCCGACGCGTACCTCGGGGCCCGGTCGATTCCGATGACGTACGCGCTTCGCGACGGGAAGGTCGTCGCGGAGCTCGCTGGCCAGCGGTCCGCGGCGGAACTCTCGGCGTGGCTCGACGCGCTTCCGCGGTGAGCGGTTGAGCGCCGCGCGCGCCTACGATGTGGCCATGGTGACCTGCAACATCGACCAGCGCGGCAAGAAGGTGCGTCTCGTGATCGGGGCCATGCTCGAGGCGACCGGGCTGGGCCTCGGGGTGCTCTGGTACCTGGGCATGGTGCCGCCGGAGACCGTGTGGCTGTCCGCGGGGCTGTGGTCCGTCGGCATGTTCATGGTGCTCGAGGGCATCTTCGGCTGGTGCGCGCTGCGCGCGATGGGCGTGAAGACGCCGATCTAGGCCCTGCGCACCGTCCGGCGCACGGTCGTTGCGCTACCGCCCTGTCCCCACCGGCAGCGTGAGCACGGGCGATGCCTGGCCTTCCGCGGTGACCTGCAGGTCGTACATGTCGCGCACCATCGCGAAGAGGATCCGCGAGGTGTTGTCGGTCGCGGCGATCCAGTACCACCGGCGTCCGTCGTGCGCGGACACCAGCGCATCGGCGGGCTTGGACTCACCGCAGTGCACCCGGAACACCGCGCGGACGAAGGGCGACAGGTCCTGGCCGTCCTCGGCCGTGGCCATGCGGGCGTAGAGCTCGTCCTCGGTGTCCACGTCCGGCGCCGGGTCGGATGCGCCGGGGAACGGGTCGACGCCCATCGAGAGGAGCTGGAGCGTCGCCACGAACGAGCGCGCCCGCATCGAGAGCGTGTCACCCGGCCAGATGCTCTCGGAGGCCACCAGCCGGAAGCTCCCGGGCTTCGCCGGGATGCCGAGCATGCGCGACAGGTCGGCGGCCTCGGGAATCCGCTCGACGCCCTCGTAGAGCGTCAGCACCGGGATGCGCTCGATGGTGCGGTAGTCGTAGTCGCCGTCTGCGCGCCGGAAGAACGCGCCGCCGCCCTTGCTGGCCTGCATGATGCGGTCGATCGTCACGTCGGACTTCGGGATCGGCTCGGCGTTCCAGGTCACGGCCTCGGGCACCTGGCTGAGCGACACCAGGTGGCGCCTGCCCAGCGAGTTGAGGAGCTGCAGGAGCTTGCCGAAGTCCCCGCCCCCGAGCACGATGCCCCGGTCGCTGGTGACGTCGAATCCCTCCACGTTGCCGATCTTCTCCACCGCCAGCAGGATCACCAGCTCCGCCGGCCAGCCTGCGGACACCAGCCGCTCCACGGTCGACACGGGAATCGGCGACATGAGCTCGCGTGCGAGGCGCTCGCCCTGCTGGGGCACGAACGTGATGTTCGGCGTGTAGCTGAAGCTCACGTTCCCGGCGGCCTGGCCGTTGACGAGGCCGTTGGCCGGCACGCCGACCGTGCCGTTGGCCCCCGCCACGACCGTGGACTGCACGTTGATCAGGCTGACGTTCATCCACTGCGTCGGGCGGCGCTGCGCCATGCGCACGATGTTGAGGAGCATCTGCCGGTCCATTGCCTCGGCGACCGAGGTGTTGAACGCGACATGGTTGTCCTCGAGGACGGCCGAGCCCCATTGCGCGCAGCCTCCAAGGGGAAGCCAGGCGGTCGACAGCAGGGCGAGCGCCCCAGCGATGCGTGAGGCGGCGCGGGAGGTCGACGTGCTCAAGGGGGCCACGGGGTGAGGCTAGCAGGCGGTCGTGCTCGTCCGGCTCCTGCGAGGTTCATGGAAGGGGCCTGGCGCGCGGCCGATCGCTTCGCCGTTCCTCATGCGCTCAGGCGTCTCGTCGAAGCTGGCGTTGACCGCGCGCGAGCACGAGGCCGACCGGCTCTGGTTCCGCTCGAGCGGCCGATCGCGGGCGGCTTGGCGGTGCTGCTCGTTGGCCTCGTGCTCGGGTGGTGTGTGCCGCCCCTGATTGACGCTCGGTTGCGCAAGGCTTCCGAGGCAGCGGCGGCGGACGCCGTGTCCCCGGCGACCGCGTGATACAGTCTCGGTCCGCCGCTTTCCCTGGGGAAAGTCCGGCGCTTGTCCTCCCGGAGCATTCCATGCACCACCAACTTGTTCCGTCCGCGGTCCGCGCGCTTCGCTTGGCTCGGTCCCTGCTGCGTGCTGCCGGGGTCGGCGCGCTCGCCCTCGTGCTGCCGGCCGCGTCGATGGCATGCGCCGAGGCGCGCACCACGGCCGCGACCGCGCCGCGCAAGCCCAACATCCTCATCATCTGGGGAGACGACATCGGGCAGTTCAACGTGAGTGCCTACAACATGGGCATGATGGGCTACCGCACGCCCAACATCGACCGCATCGGTCGGGAAGGCGCGGTGTTCACCGACTGGTACGGCCAGCAGAGCTGCACCGCCGGGCGCGCGGCGTTCATCACCGGGCAGTCGCCGATCCGCACGGGCCTGACCAAGGTCGGCCTGCCGGGCGCGCCCGAGGGGATGCGCAAGGAGGACCCGACCATCGCCACCATGCTCCGGGCGCAGGGCTACGCGACGGGGCAGTTCGGGAAGAACCACCTTGGCGACCGTGACGACATGCTGCCGACCGTGCACGGCTTCGACGAGTTCTTCGGCAACCTCTATCACCTGAACGCCGAGGAGGAGCCGGAGAACCCCGACTACCCGAAGGACCCGGAGTTCCGGAAGAAGTTCGGCCCCCGGGGCGTGATCCACAGCTTCGCCGACGGCCGCGTCGCGGACACCGGGCCGCTCACGCGCAAGCGCATGGAGACGTTCGACGAGGAGGTGAACGCCAAGGCGATGGACTTCATGGAGCGGTCGGTGAAGGCGGAGAAGCCGTTCTTCCTGTGGTGGAACTCAACGAAGATGCACATCTTCACGCACCTCGCGCCCGGTGCCGACGGCCGCACGGGCCTCGGCATCTATGCCGACGGCATGGCCGAGCACGACCGGCAGGTCGGCGTGCTGCTGGCGAAGCTCGAGGCCCTGGGCCAGCTCGAGAACACGATCATCATGTACTCGACCGACAACGGCGCCGAGACGTTCACCTGGCCCGACGGCGGCACGACGATGTTCCGCGGCGAGAAGAACACCCAGTGGGAGGGCGGCTACCGCGTGCCATGCCTGATCCGCTGGCCCGGCACGGTCAAGCCCGGCACGGTGGTGAACGACGTCGGCGCGCACGAGGACATGCTGCCCACGCTGCTCGCCGCCGCCGGGAACGCGACCGCGGTCGAAGACCTGCGCAAGGGGCAGGAGGTCGGCGGCCGAAGCTACAAGGTGCACCTCGACGGCTACGACCTCGGCCCCGCGCTGCGTGGCCAGGCGGAGTGGCCGCGGCGCGAGTTCATCTACTGGACCGACGACGGCAGCGTGGCCGCGCTCCGCTACGGCAACTGGAAGGCGACCTTCCTGCTGCAGGAGGCCGAGGGGCTCAAGGTGTGGCAGCAGCCGTTCGTCGAGCTGCGCGCGCCGCTCCTCACCAACCTGCGCATGGACCCCTTCGAGCGCGCCCGGGACGAGGACGCGATGGGCTACCAGCGCTGGTACCTCGACCGGATGTTCATGATCGCGCCCGCCGGCGCCTACGTCGGCAAGTGGCTGCAGAGCTTCCGGGAGTTCCCGCCCCGCCAGAAGCCGGGCAGCTTCAACCTGGAGCGCGTGATGGAAGCGGTGACCCAGCCGCAGGGGCAGTGAGCGCGCCCCGCCGCCCCGGCGGCCCGGGCGGACGCGCTATCTTCACGAAGTGAAGTCGGCGTCGCTCCAACGCGTGCTCGAGGCGGCGGACGGCGTGCGGGGTGCATTCGTCCCGATGCTTGCGTCCCTGGGGCTTGAGCGGCCGCGCATGAGCGAGCTGCGCGAGCGGCTGGCCCTCGACAAGTCGGTGGCAAGCCGGATGGCGCGCGCGATCCGTGCGGCCGATGCCGGCGCGGCGCTGCGCGAGCTGCCGGGGACGGAGATGCTGGAGCGGTTCGTCGCGCGCGCCGAGGGGATCGGCGCCGACGCGGCGGCGGTGGCCGCCGCACGTGCGGCGGTGCGGGCGCTTGACGAGGCGATCGCGGCGTTCCCCGGTGACCGCGCGTCGCTGGCCTCGGCGGTGGCCGCGGGCGGCGCGGCCGCCGACCCGGCGGCGGCGCGCGACGCGGTGGCGTCGCCTGCGCGGCTGCGTGCGGCGCGGCGCGGCGCATACGACGCGCTGCTCTTCGCGCAGGGGATCTCGTGCGAGACGACCTCCTGCATCACGATCCTCGGCCCCGGGCGCACGCCCGGCATGCTCGACCAGGCGATGGTGATGGCGACCACGGGGCTGCGCCGGCTCCGTCGCGGCAGTCCATACGCCGTCCTGAGCCTGCAGGGGAACCCGGGCTCGAACCATGGCTTCACGCGCACCGCGCTCGGCGGCATGCCGCTGCTCGACGACCCGTCGGTGGCGCTGCTGCCGGAGTTCTGCTCGCCGTCGGCGTCCGAGCTGCGGCTCGAGCGACGCGGGAAGTTCCATTCGCTCGTGCTCGATGCCACGGTGCCGCCGCTCGAGGAGCCGATGGACCTGGCATATGGCGTGGTGAACGTGGACTTCGATGCCGCGCGGGCGACCGAGGCAAGCCGGTGGACGATGACCCAGTACACGGTGTCGCGCGCCTGCAGGCTGCACGTGCGCGAGGTGCTGCTGCACCGGGACACGTTCACCGGGTGCTCGCCCGAGGCGGTGTTCACCGCCGAGACGGTGCCGGCCGTGAGTCCGGACCTCTTGGGTCCCGATCGCAGCGGGCGCGGCTTCGTCGAGCACGGCACCGGGTTCGTGCCCATGGGGAGCGGCTTCGCGATGCGCGGCAAGGCGGCCGAGGACTTCGTGGTGCCGATGAGCGTGCGCGCGTTCGAGCTGCTGGGCTGGAACCCGGATGACTTCGAGCGCTTCCGGATGGTGGTCGAGTACCCGCTGCCATTCGTGCGCGGCGAGGTGTGGCTCCGGTTGCCGGAGTAGGCGCGAGGGCCGCGAGAGTCGCCTCGGACCCTTTTGGCCAATAATGTGTGAGTTTTGGGATTCTGCATGCACATGCCGGAGTCGCGCATTCTTTTTCTTACAAAGAATCCGCTCGGCGACGCGGCCCGAATCCGATGGCATGCGATCCCCGTTCTCCATCCTGTCCGCGGCCGCCTCGGTCGCCTTCGTGTCGGTCGCCGCGGCCGACGTCCCGTTCCAGCAGCTGGCGGACTTCGGCCTCGGCGGAAGTCCCTTCGACGTGAACTCTTCGGGACGCATCGTGGGCGGGGTGCGCGTCGATGGCTCGACCTCGTACGTGCCCGTGGTCTGGGCGTCGCCGTCGGCGTCGCCGGCGGTGCTGCCCAACGTGAACGGCGGCTACGCCTATGCGATCAACTCCAACGGCGACATCGTCGGCAGCGAGTTCCAGCAGAGCGGCATCTACGGAGTGCCGGTGCTCTGGGTGGATGGCTCGGACCGCGTCGTCCTGCCTGACCTCGGCGAGGGCGGCTACGCGGTCGACATCAACGAGTCCGGCGTCGTCATCGGCCAGGTCATCTCGGGCGGCAACTACCTCGCCGCACGGTGGGTGAACCGCCAGCTGGAGGTGCTCGCGGTCCCGGAGTTCGAGACGCCGGACGGCATCGTCTGGACGCTGGCCAACAGCGTCAATTCGTCCGGCATCATCACCGGCACGGTCCGTGGCATGGCCGGTTCGGGCACTCCGTCCGCCGCGGTGCGCTGGGATGCCGAGGGCAACGTGTCGATCGTTCCCAGCGAGGGCGAGGAGACGAAGGGCGTCTCGATCGACAATGAGGGTGGCGTGCTGATCAACGGCTACTTCGGTTCGCCGAGCCGTCGCGCTCCGGCGCTGGTGCAGCCTGACGGCTCGGTGAACGTGCTGGCGGTCCCGGCAAGCGACCCGATCGGCGCGACGGCGCTGACCATGAGCCGAAACGGCATCGCGGCCGGCTACTACTACTCAAACGACGAGTCCGGCAACTTCATCATCAAGGGCGTGGCGTGGCTCGACGGCGTGTTCACGCCGCTTGCGATGCCCGCGGGCCAGCGCTTCGCGTTCCCCTCGGGCGTCGGCAGCAATGGCCTGGTGTTCGGCTCCGCCACCGATGGCGCGACTGGCCGATCGGTGCCGGGCTTCTGGGCGCTCCCCGTCCAGAACGGCTTCGTGCAGCCCTTGGTCGCGAGCGGCGCGCCCGGCCAGACGGTCGAGCTGTCGGCCGTCAGCCGTCGTGGCGACCTGGTGAACGTGGGCCACAGCATGTCGATGATGGTCGGCAGCACCTCGGTCGGCCAGTCGATCACCGACGCGCAGGGCCGCGCCCGGCTGGCGTTCACCATCCCGGCCAACCACCAGGGCTCGCAGATGACGGTCCGCTACACCGACGAGAACGGCGCGACCGCCCTCGGCACGGTCAACGTGACGCCGGGCTGCGTGGCGGCCGACCTCAACTGCGACGGTGCGGTGAACGGCGACGACCTCGGCCGGCTGCTCGCGCAGTGGGGCACCGGCGGACCCGCCGACCTGAACCGTGACGGCACGGTGAACGGCGACGACCTCGGGCAGCTGCTCGGGGCGTGGGGCTGAGCGCCGCGACCTCGCCTGACACCCGTACCCCGCGTTGCCGCTTCGGCGCGACGCGGGGTACTGTGCATGCATGAAGAGTGCCTCCTGTCCCCTGGCTGGCGGAGCCTTGGCGCTCCTGACGCTCCTCTCCGGCTGCTCCGGTGGCCCGGCCCCGGCCGCGACCGGCGGCACGTCCGCAGCGCTGCAGGCGACGCCGCTTCCGCGCATCGATTCGACGGAGTGGCGTTGCGTGCGGCTCGTCGACGCGGGCGGAAGGCAGGTGGACGTCACCGACCGGCCGCCCACGCTGCGCATCGAGCCCGAGGGCCGCGCGTCGGGGTTCGCGGGCGTCAACCGGTACTTCGCCGACGTGACGTTCGGCAGCGTCACCTCGCCGCCCGAGCCGCTGCGGTTCGGCCCGGTGGGCGCCACCCGGATGGCCGGGCCGCCGGAGCGCATGGCGCTCGAGGGGGCGTTCACGGCGAT
>VEQS01000032.1 GCA_018883105.1 Phycisphaerales bacterium | reverse complement strand
GGCGTCGGCAGGGCCGTGATGCCGAGCGTCGTGCGCGCCGGGTTCGGGTTCCCCGGACCCGCGAACCACTCGGCGTAGACGCGGTTGTACGCGGCGAAGTCGCGGCGGATGTCCGTGAGGAACACCGTCACGTCCACCACGTCCTCCCAGCGCGCGCCGGCGTCCTCGACCACGGCCCGCACGTTCGCGAAGCAGGTGCGGCACTGCAGCTCGATGTCGTACGACGCCACGCTGCCGTCCGGCGCCAGGGTCACGCCCGGGATCTCCCTCGATCCGCGCACGCGGGGGCCGACGCCCGAGAGGAACAGCAGGTCGCCGACGCGCTTGGCGTGCGGGTACGCCCCCACGGGCTCGGGAGCGCGCGACGAGACGATCGGTTCGGCCATGGTTCGGTTCCTCCGGCGGATCACTGCCCCGTCGACACCACCGGCTGCGCGCCGCGCTCGCTGACGAGCACCACCAGCAGGTTCGTGACCATCTCGGCCTTCTGCTCGGGCGTGAAGTCGGCCAGCTTCTTCGCGTGGATCTGCTCCATCGCGAGCTCGACCATGCCCACCGCGCCCTCGACGATCTTCTGGCGGGCCGCCACGACGGCGGACGCCTGCTGCCGCTGCAGCATGGCCGCGGCGATCTCGGCCGCGTAGCTGAGGCTCGAGATGCGGCTCTCCAGCACCTCGACGCCGGCGCCGCGCAGCCGGCCGTCGAGCTCCTCCTTCAGGCGCTGGCCGACGTGGTCGGTGCTGCCCCGCAGGCTGACCGCGCCGGGCTCGGGCGAGTCGTAGTGGTACTGGCTGGCGAGGTTTCGCAATGCGGCCTCGCTCTGGATCTCGACGTACTTCTCGTACTCGTCGACCGAGAAGAGCGCCTCGGCCGTGTCGATCACGCGCCACACCACCACCGCCGCGATCTCGATCGGGTTGCCGTCGAGGTCGTTCACCTTGAGCGGGTGGCGCGACCTTGTGCCCTCCTGGAGCACCTTGCCCGTCGGGTCCTTGAGGGCCGCCGTCTGCTGAGACCCGGTCTCGAAGGTCCGCACGCGCAGGGACACCCGCTTCTTCGACGTGAACGGGTTGGTCCAGTGCAGGCCGATCTTCCGCACCGTGCCGCGGTAGTGGCCGAAGAGCACCAGCGTGCGGCTGTCGTTCGGGCCGACCACGAAGTAGCCAACCAGCGACAGGAAGAAGAGCACCCCTGCCGGCAGGGCCAGCAGGGCGACCGGCGGCTCGCCGCGCCGGACCGCCGTCATCACGGATCCCACGGCCAGCGCGGCCAGGCCGAGGGTGACCGGGAGCAGGAGCCAGCCGCTCAGCGGGGCGAAGGGGCGTTCCTTGAACTGCCCGTCCGGGGCGATCGGGGACGTCGTCTGGGGGGAGCCCGTTGGCATGCCCCGCAGTTTAGTGGCCCGGTAGTCCTTGCATTTTAGTAGTGTGGCTACTACACTACCGACGTGCCTCCACGGATGACCGACAAGCTCGAACGCGACCTCAGCGTCGGGACCGCCTGGCTCGTGGTGCTGGCGGTGATCGCCGGCGCCGACGACCCGGTCCACGGCTACGAGATCGCCAAGCGCCTCGCCGACGACGCGCCCGAGGGCCTGTCGTTCAAGCAGGGGACGCTCTACCCCATGCTCCGCGCCATGGAGGCGGACGGCCTGATCCGCAGCTCGCTGGTGCCGTCGAACGAGGGCCCCGCGCGCAAGTGCTTCGTGCTCACGCCCGACGGCCGCCGCGTGCTTGCCGCCTGGACCGACACCTGGCGCCGCACGAGCCGCTGGGTCAACCGAATCGTGGGAGGCATCGATGGAACCAAGTGATCCCGCCGCGCCCGGCGCACCCATGCCGGAGACCGCGATCCGCGGCTACCTCGCGCAGCTCTCCACCGCGCTCGACGGATGCGATGCCGCCCTGCGCCACGACGCGCTGCTCGACGCCGAGGCGCACCTGCGCGCCGCGGTGCGCGCCGGCACGCCCGCCGAGCGGGCCATCGCCGACTACGGAACGCCGGACGAGATCGCGCGCGCCTACCGCGACGCCGACGGCGGACCGGCGCCGTGGCGGGGCGGCCCGTCGGCGTCGCCTGAGGCGCCCGGACCATCGCTTGCATCCGCGGAATCACCTGCACCGCGCGGCGGGTTCCGGCGCCTGCCGGTGATCGGGGTGTGGGCGCAGCCGCAGGCGTGGGGCGCCCTGCTCTATTTCGGCGTGGTCGGGTTCGCGCTGGCCCTCGCGTACTTCGTCTGGAGCGTCAGCGTCGGCGCCGTCGCCATCGGCCTGCTTCCCACGCTGCTCGGGTTCCCGATCTTCGTGGCGCTCCTCGGCAGCGCACGCGCCCTGTGCCTGTTCGAGGGACGCGTCGTCCAGGCGCTGCTCGGCGTCCGCATGCCGCGGCGCACGCAGCCGGTCGCGGGTGCGGACAGCGTGGGATTCTGGCAGCGCATCTGGTGCTGGCTGCGGGACATCCGCAGCTGGCTGTCGCTGGCGTACCTCCTGGGGAACTTCCCGGCGAGCGTGGCGACGTTCGCGGTCACCATCGTGCTGACGGCGTTCAGCGCCGTGCTGCTGGCGATGCCGGTCCTCTTCGCCCTTGGCGTGCCGATCGCCTCGGTCGACGGCGAACCTGACTTCACGGTGCGGCTGCTCTGGATGGAGCTCAGCCCCGACGCGGACGGCAACGTGTGGCTGCCCGGAACCGCGGTGCTGCCGACGTTCCTCGCCGGCATCGCGCTCATGACCGCCACGCTGTGGCTCGTCCGCGGCTTGGGCTGGGTCTACGGCCACGTGGTGCAGGCGATCCAGGTCGCGCGCCCCCGACCCGCGCTGCCGCCGCGCGCCAACGCCTGGCGCGCCTGAACGATTTACAACGTGCAGCTACCATCAACGGTCCAGGATCCATCCATGCTCCGCATCAACGACCTCGTCAAGATCTATCCCGGTCCCGTCGCCGCGCTGAAGGGCGTCTCGCTCGAGATCCCCGAGGGGCTCTTTGGCCTGCTGGGCCCGAACGGCGCCGGCAAGTCGACGCTCATGAACATCCTGGCCGGGCTGCTCGAGCCCACCGGCGGCTCGGTGACGCTCGACGGCACGGACATCGTGAAGGACCCGCGCGCGGTGTGGAGCCGACTGGGCTACCTGCCGCAGGACTTCGGCTTCTACCCGTCGCTCTCCGGGGCGCAGATGCTCGACTTCCTGCTGCGCCTGAAGGGCGTCGATGCCCCGCAGGGCCGAAAGGCGCTGGTCGCCGAGCTCCTGGAGCGCGTGAACCTGGCCGACGCCGCCAAGCGCAAGGTGCGCACCTATTCGGGCGGCATGCGCCAGCGCCTGGGCATCGCGCAGGCGATCGCCGGCAACCCGCGCCTGGTGATCGTCGACGAGCCGACCGCGGGCCTCGACCCCGAGGAGCGGCAGCGCTTCTACCGGATCCTCGCCGAGCTCGGCCGCGACCGGATCGTGCTGCTCTCGACGCACATCGTCGAGGACATCGCCACGCTGTGCCCGCGATTCGCGGTGATCCGCGGCGGCCGCTGCGTGACGAGCGGAGGCACGTCGGAGGCACGCAAGCGCCTCGAGGGTCGCGTCTTCGAGGGGATCGTCTCGCCCGATGACCTCGAGCGCGTCCGCGCCGCGCACCGCGTGACGCAGGCCGTGCTCGTGGAGGGATCGCTCTTCCGCACGCGCGTGCAGGGCGATCCGGGATCGCAGCCTGCCGGCTTCGTGCCGGTCCCGCCCACCCTCGAGGACGTGTACTTCGGCGTGATGGACGAGAGCCGCGCCTCGGACGCCGCGCGCGCCGGCACGGCCACCGCCGCCTGACCCACGGAGCGCCACCACCATGCGACGCGCACTCACCCTTGCGTTCCTCGAGCTCCGCTCCGCCTGGCGACGGCCGTCGGTGTGGATGCTCCTGGCCATCCTCCTCTTCCTGAACTGGGGCTTCTCGGCGGGCAGCGTCTCGATCGGCGCGGGCAGCCGCGTGGCCGGCGGCGACCGCGCCTTCCTGAACAGCGAGTTCAACCTCGCGTTCATGGACATGCTGGTGTTCGCGCTGTTCTGGGTGTTCTTCGTGTGCACGGCCTTCGGCAACGCCGCCAGCGAGGACGACTCGCTGCGCGTCATCCCGATCGTCGGCAGCACGGGGCTCACGCCGCGCGAGTACGTGGCGGGTCGGTGGCTCGGCATCGCAGGCACCTACATGGGCATCATGGCGGTGAACCTGGTGCTGCAGGTCGCGTTCTTCCAGCTCTACCCCGTGGAGGAGCCGGAGAAGGTGCGCGGCGCCTTCGACCTGGTGAACTACCTGCGGCCGATGGCGCTCTTCGTGGCGCTGCCGGTGCTGTCGCTCGGCGCGATCTCTTTCGCGATCGGGGCACTCACGCGTCAGGCGGTGCTGGTGTTCGCCCTGCCGGTGGCGATCCTGCTCGGGAGCGTCTTCTTCCTGTGGAGCTTCGCGCCGAGCTGGCTGCCCACGTGGGCCGACCGCGCGCTGCAGGTGGCCGACATCGCCGGGTTCCGGTGGCTGAACGAGACCTACCTGAAGGTCGACCGGGGGGTCGCCTTCTACAACACCCAGCCGATCGCGCTCGACGGTCTGATCGTCGCGCAGCGAATCGGCCTGGCGGCCGCCGGCGTCGGGGCGCTCGTCCTGGCCGCACGCCGCGAGGAGCGCCGCTGGCGCGCGCCGTACGCGGTTGACGCCGCCTCGCGCACGGCGATCATCGCCGCCGCCGACCGCGCCCGGCGCGTGCAGGACCAGGCGCCCGCACCGCACCGCCCGATGGCGGCCCTCGGCATGCGCCAGGCCCCGCGCGGCGTGCGCAGCGCCGCGGCCGCGGCGATCGACGCCTTCCGCGCGGAGGCGCGAGAGCTCCGCCGCTCGCCCGGGCTCTGGATCTTCGTGCCGCTGATCGCGCTCCAGTGCACGGGATTCGTCTTCGTGCCGGGCGCGTTCGACACCCCGAACCTGGTCACGGCCGGCATGTTCGCGGCGCAGTCCTACAACACGGTGACGCTGCTCTCGCTCCTGATGGTGCTCTACTACTTCACCGAGAGCCTCGCGCGCGACGACCGGGTGCGCATCGGCGCGATCGTGGGCGCGAGCCCCGCGCCGACCGCGTCGCTCGTCCTCGGCAAGATGCTCGCGTGCGCGATGACCGTGGTGCTCACGGTGCTCGGCGCCGTGTGGTCGACGCTTGCCGTCGCGAGCGTGGTGCAGGCCGTCCAGACCGGGATCATGCTGCCGCCCTCGCTGGTGCCCTTCGCGCTCGCGTGGGCCGCGCTCCTCTCCGGCACGCTCTTCGCGTGGATGTGCTTCCTCGCGCTCTCCTGGAGCCTGTTCCGCAACCGCTGGGCGAACTACGTCCTCGGCCTCGCGGCGCTCATCGTGACCGGGTGGTGCGTGACCCGCGGATGGATGAACTGGGTCTTCAACTGGCACCTCTGGGGCGGGATGCAATGGACGGACTTCGAGTTCCTGCCGCTCGACCGCGGGGCGATGTTCCTCAACCGGGCCCTGTGGATCCTGGTCGGCCTCGTCATGCTGCATGCCGCGCTCGAGTGGTGGCGGCGGCGCGCGCCCGACGCGCAGGGCATCACCACCCGGCTCCAGTGGTCGCGTGCGTGGAAGCGCGCGGCGCGGCTCCTCGTGTTCGGCGCGCCGGCAGTCGCGTGCGGCACGGCGCTCGCGCTCATGGTGCGCAATGGCACCTCGGGCGGGCCCGCCGAGCGGCTGCAGCGCGACTACTACGTGGCCAACGACCGCACCTGGCGCGACGCGCCGCAGCCGCTCATCACCGGCGCCGACCTCGACCTGACGGTCGACCCGGAGGCGGGGACGATCGCCGTCAAGGGGTCGTACGTCCTGACGAACCGCACCGAGGCCCCGATGCGGCAGTTCGCGGTCACCCCGAGCAGCCTGTTCACCGAACTCGCGTTCACCTTCGAAGGCGAGGAGTGGGACGACGCGAAGGCGGCCAAGGAACGCCGGCAGAGCCCCTGGGCGCAGCGCGTCGCGAACCGCGCCGGGCTCTGGGTGTTCACGCCCAAGGAACCGATCGCGCCGGGCTCGAGCGTCGAGCTCGGCTTCCGCCACGTGGCACCCGGGCGCGGCACGCAGAAGAACCCGGCCGGCGCCGGCGAGTTCATCATCCGATCCGCCGTGCTCCTCAACAGCTTCGGCCCGAGCTTCCTGCCGATGATGGGCTTCGTCGACGGCATCGGGCTTGACCCCGAGCGCGTGCCGGAACCGAAGCGCCCCGGGCCCGACGACTGGAAGAAGGTCACCAAGACCGCCTTCGGCACCGGCGGCGAGACGACGATGAAGGCCGTGGTGCGCGTGCCCGCCGAGTTCCGCGCCAACATGCCCGGCGTCTGCACCGAGGACACCGTCGCCGACGGCGTGCGCACCATGCGCTGGGAGTCCGACCACCCGATCATGGCCATGAACGTGGCCGCCGGCCGGTGGGAGGAGTCGCGCGGCAAGTCCACCGTCATCTGGCACCTGCCTCAGCACGGCTTCAACGTGCCGGCAATGCTCGAGGCGCTCGACGGCGCGCACGAGTGGTACTCGAAGTGGTTCTGGCCGTACCCGTGGAAGGAACTGCGCATCAGCGAGTTCCCCGCGCTGGCGGGCTATGCGCAGGGCTTCCCCACCAACATCGTCTTCAGCGAGGGCATCGGCTTCATGTCGAAGCCCACCCCCGAGCAGGACACCCCCTTCATGGTCACCGCGCACGAGGCGGCGCACCAGTGGTGGGGCAACATCCTTCGGCCGGGCGACGGCCCGGGCGGCAACATCCTGAGCGAGGGCATGGCGCACTGGTCCACCGCGCGCCTCATCCGCCAGCTGCGCGGGGAGCGTGCGCGCATGGCCTTCATGCGCCAGATCGAGTTCCTCTACGGGAACTCACGAAGCGCCGACGACGAGCTGCCGATGGTGCAGATCGACGGCTCACGCAGCGGCGACGGCACCGTCACCTACGACAAGGGCGGCTGGGTGTTCTGGATGCTCATGGAGCACATGGGCGAGGAACGGATGGACGCCGGCGTGCGCGCGTTCATCGGCCGGTTCCTCAGCGGCCCGGACTTCCCGCTGCTCCAGGACTTCGTCGAGGCCATGCGGCCCCACGCGCCCGACGCGGCGGCCTACGACGCGTTCGTGAAGCAGTGGTTCTTCGACGTCGTGGTGCCGGAGTTCACGGTCGAGTCCGCGGAAGCCGTGCCGCCCGCCACCGCGGGCGGTGCCTGGAAGACGGTCGTGAAGGTCCGCAACGCCGGCACGGGCACCGTGCCGCTCGAGGTGGCGGTCACGAACGGCGAGGAACGCTGGTCCGAGGCATCGGTCGTGCGCACCGCCGAGGATCGCGCGGCCGCCGCCACGCAGCGGCCGGAGTACCGGGACGCACGGGCACGGCAGTCGATCGGCCCGGGCGAGACCGTCGAGTTCGCGCTCGAGAGCGACTTCCGCCCGACGAAGGCCGTGGTCGACCCGGACGTCCGCACGCTGATGCTCAACCGCAAGGCCGCGGAGCGCGACGTGCGCGAGGTCACGCCGGCCACGTGATCGACTTCGGCTCGGTGAAGAACCGCAGCGCCTCGTCGCCGCCCTCGCGGCCGAGGCCGGAGCGCTTCACGCCGCCGAACGGCACGCGCAGGTCGCGCAGGAGCCACGCGTTGATCCACACGATGCCGGACTCGAGCCCCTCCGCGACGCGCATGCCGCGCGCGTGGTCGCCGGTCCAGACGCTGGCCGCGAGGCCGAAGGAACTGTGGTTGGCGAGCCGCACCGCGTCGTCGTCGCCGTCGAAGGGCTGGATCGTGGCCACGGGGCCGAAGATCTCCTCCTGGTTGGTGGCGCAGGCCATCGGCAGCCCCTCGATCACCGTGGGCAGGTAGTACGCGCCGCCGCGGACACGCTCCGGGAGCGAGTCTGGGTCCGGCGCATGCCCGCCGCTGAGCACGCGGCCACCCTCGGATCGCGCACGCTCGACCGCCGACGAGACCTTCGCGCGGTGCGCCGCCGAGACGAGCGACCCCTGCTCGGTGGCCGCGTCGAGCGGGTCGCCCAGGCGAAGCGCCCGGGCACGCTCGACGAACGCGTCACGGAACCGCGCGTGGAGCGGGCGGGCCACGAGCACGCGGCTGCCGCAGAGGCAGATCTGTCCCTGGTTCTGGAACGCCGCGCGCACCGCGCCGGCGACCGCGGCGTCGAGGTCGGCGTCGTCGAGCACGATGGTCGGGTTCTTGCCGCCGAGCTCGAGCGCCACGCTCTTGAACATCGGCCCCGCGACGGACATGATCCGCGCACCGGTCTCGGTGCCGCCGGTGAACGAGATCGTCGGGATGCCCGGATGCGCGACGATCGCCGCGCCGCATTCGGCGCCACGGCCCTGCACCACGTTGAGGACGCCGGGCGGGAACCCGGCCTCGGCCGAGAGCTCGGCGAACGCCGCGGCGGTGAGCGGCGTCTCCTCGCTTGGCTTGCCGACCACCGTGCACCCGGCGGCGAGCGCCGGCGCGACCTTCCACGTGAAGAGGTAGAGCGGCAGGTTCCACGGGCTGATGCACCCGGCGACGCCGGACGGGCGCCGGATCACGCGCGACACCGCATGCGGCGCGCGCAGGTCCTCGTCCGGGCGCCATGCGCGCACCGCTTCCGCGAAGAACCGCAGGTTGGCGGCTGCGCGCGGGATGTCGACCGTGCGTGCGAGGGCGAGCGGCTTCCCGGAATCGGCGCTCTCCAGCTGCGCCAGGCGCTCGAGGTCGCGCTCGACGAGCGCGGCCAGGCGCTCGAGGCGTTCGGCGCGCGCGGCCGCCCCCAGCGCCATCCATGCCGGAAACGCGCGCACCGCGGCCGCCTGCGCGGCCTCGACGTCGGCCGCGCCGGACGCCGCAAGTTGCGAGATCACCCGTCCGGTCGCGGGCTCGACCACCGGCATCGTCGCGCCGCCGGCCGCGGGCCGGGACGCACCGTCGATCCAGTTGTCGACCCGATCGGGCAGCCGCATCCGGCCAAGGCTACCGACCGCGCGGCGGTGGATGCCCGCCGGCGATCGGGAACCGAGCACGGCCGAGGGCCACGAGCTGCGCATCGGTGAGTCGATCGCTCCGCTCGACACCCACCAACCGGCCCTCGATCGACGAAGGGTCATTCGCCTCTGCGCGGGAGAGCAGTGCGCGCGGCGCCGTGCCCGGGCCGACCACGATCGCGCGCGTGCACTTGCCGATCGCGGCGATCACGGCGTCGTAGAAGGCGGTCTCGTCGGGATGCGCTTTTCCGGACCGTGCGCCTTCGCTGCGATCGCTGAGGCGAAACCGCCGGTGCGGCTCGATGAGCCGGACCTGCGCGAACGACGCCTGCTCGAGGTCAATGCCGTCGAGGAAGACGAGCCGCGCATGCTGGTGGTCGATGAACACCACGACCGCGTCGTGCGCTTCCGCGATGGCATCGCCTTCCACGCGGAGCGACGCCTGGATGTGCTTCTGTGACATGCCCCGACCGTACGGCGCGCGCACCCGGGATTCGACGGGAAACACGCGCGAACCGTTCGCATCCGGGAACCATCCGCGCGCATCACGCCGTGCGCGCACGCCGCGCACGCTCGGCGGCCTTCTGCGCACCGAGGACGAGCGCCGCCCCGGCGACCGCCGCCACGCCGCCGCCCCACTGGATGCCTGTCATCCGCTCGCCGAAGAGGGCGAGGCTGATGCCGCTCACGACGAAGGGCTGCAGCTGCAGGACTCCAGCGGTCGTGGCCACGCCGAGCCGGTCGATCGACGTGTAGTACAGGACGTGCCCGAGCGCGATGCCGAAGAACGCGCTCAGGGCAAGTGCCCAGAGCTCGCGCGACTCGAGCTGCAGGACGTCGGCGCCGCCGTTTCGTCCGAAGGCGAGCATCAGCACGACGAGCGCCGTGGCCGTGTACAGCGCGATCACCCCGAACGCGATGATCGGGTGGTAGGCCGACATGAACCGGCGCACCGCGAGCCCATACGCCGCGTAGCCCGCGCCGGCAGCAAGCGACAGCACGACCCCGAGCGTCGACGCGCCGCCCTGCAATGCGCCGCCGTCGAGCAGCACGGCCGCCATCCCCGCCATCAGCAGCCCGATGCCGGCCAGGTAGCGCGGCGAGCGGATGGTCGGCCGTTCGTCGGGAAAGAGGAGGTATGCGCCGATCGCCACGGCCACGAGCTGCATGCGCAGCCCGAACGTGAGGAGCCCCGGCCCGATGTGGCTGTGCGCGGCGGTGAAGGCGATCTGCCCGGCGGTGTTCGCCGCCGCCGGCACGATGGCAGCCACCCAGATCGACCGCGGCAGCCGCCCGCGCGCCAATGCCCATGCGACCGCCGGCAGCCAGAGCAGCGCGCTCGCGCCGTAGCGCCACCCATTGTTGGTCCAGTGGTCGAGGTACGGCGACAGGTGCTTGATGAGGAGCGGCACCGTCGACCAGCAGCCGAGCGTGGTGAGCAGCACCACGATGCCCTCCCAGCGGGCCATGCGGCGCACGGCGCGGCTCGTCAGCTCGAAGGGAAGCGCGGCGGCGCGGACGACGGGGTGACGCGTGCGCGGATCAGCCGAGGGCAAGCCGCCCCCCGTCCACCGGGAGGTTGACGCCCGTCACGTAGCTGGCGGCGGGCGAGGCAAGGAACGCCGCCACCGAGGCGATTTCCTCGGGGGCGGCGAAGCGGCCCATCGGCACCAGGCGCATCGCGTCGGCCTCGACGTCCTGCAGCGAGCTGCCGGCGCGCTGCGCACGGCCCTGGAAGAGCGCCTCGAGCCGTGCGGTGCGCGTGAAGCCGGGCAGGATGGAGTTCACCGTGATGCCGAACGGCGCCAGCTCGACGGACAGCGTGCGCGCCCAGTTGGCCACCGCGGCACGGACCGTGTTCGACACGCCCAGCCCGCGGATCGGCGTCACCACGCTCGTCGACACGATGTTCACGATGCGGCCGTAGCCCGCCTCGCGCATCCCGGGCGCGAACGCCTGCACCAGCGCCTGCGAGGAGAGGAGGTGCATCTCGAACGCCTTCACGAAGTCCTCGGCGCGGGCCTCGATCGCGCTGCCGGCCGGCGGGCCGCCCGTGTTGTTCACCAGCACGTGCACCGCGCCGGCCGACTTCACGTGCGCCGCGGCGGCGAACGCCACCTCGCGCGCACTCGAGAAGTCGACCTCCACGCTCCAGTGCTTCTGTCCCACGGGCGCGGGCAGCGCCTCCAGCGCGCGCACCAAGCCCTGGTCGTTGCGCCCGCACACCGTGACGGTGGCACCGGCCGCGGCCATGGCGATGGCGGTGGCCTTGCCGATGCCCTGCGTGGCACCCGAGACGAACGCGTGGCGACCCTGGAGCGGAAGCATGGCGGGCTGCATGGCGGAGAGGGTAGCCGCGGCCGGGCGCGGTAGAACATGGACATGACCGGCGCGATGCTTGCCTTCATGATCTCGGCCGTCGCGGCGGCCGTCGCGCCTGCCGATCGCATGCCGGACCTCTGGTACGACCGGCCCGCGAACAACTGGAACGAAGCGCTCCCGGTGGGCAACGGCCGGCTCGGCGCGATGGTCTTCGGCGGCACCGCGCGCGAGCGCCTGCAGCTGAACGAAGCCACGGTGTGGGAAGGGAACGCCGAAGACCGCAACGCCCCCGAGGCCGCGGCGAGCTTCCGCGCCGCGCGCGAGCTGGCGCTCGCCGGCAAGGTCGTCGAAGCGCAGCGCATCCTGCAGCGCGACTGCATGCTGCCGGGGAACATGCTGCCGCGCAGCCACCAGACGCTCGGCGACCTGTGGATCGAGCTGGTGGATGCGGATGCGGGCACGAATGCCGGTGCGGGCGAAGGCGCCGCGACCGCCAACGGTGCCGCGGACACCCCGGCCGACGGCTATCGCCGCTCCCTCGACCTGCGCACGGGCGTGGCGACCACCGCGATGCTGTTCGGCGATGCGCGCATCGAGCGCGAGGTGTTCGCCAGCGCTCCGGACGAGCTGCTCGTCGTCCGCGTCCGGGCGCCCGGCGGCACACTTCCCGCACTGCGCGTGCGCCTGCGGCGCGAGACGTTCGAATCCGACGTTCCGGTGCATGCGGCCATCCCGGGAACCTCGGCCGCGCGGCTTTCGTTCGCCGGCCGGACGGGCCAGGGCGGCGTGCGCTACGCGTGCACCGCCGCGGTGATGGCCGACGGCGGCACCGTCGCGGTCGATGGCGGCGACGCGGTGGTGCGCGGCGCGCAGTCGATCGCCATCGCGGTCGCCGGCCGCACCGGCTACTTCGGCGGCGACCCGGTTGCGGAGTGCGACGCGGACCTGCGCAGCGCGACGCTGCCCTACGCCGACCTCCGCCGCCGGGCCGTGGACTGGTTCGCCGAGGGCATGGACCGCGTGGCGCTTGAGCTTGGCGCGCCGCACGCGCAGATCCCGCAAAGCACCCCGAACGAGGTGTTGCCCACGGACGCACGCCTCGCGCAGTTCCGCGCACACCCCGAGTGGGATCCCCGGCTCGTCGCGCTGTACTTCGACTACGGCCGCTACCTGCTTCGCGCCTCAAGCCGTGCCGGCAGCCTGCCCGCCAACCTGCAGGGCATCTGGAACGAGCACTTCCGGGCCCCGTGGAACGCCGACTTCCACACCAACATCAACGTGCAGATGAACTACTGGCACGCGGGGCCGACGGCGCTCGCCGACGCCGAGCTGCCGCTCATCGACCTGATCGACCGGGTGCGCGCCCGCGGCGAGCGCACCGCGCGCGACCTCTACGGTGCACGCGGCTGGTGCTGCCACCACATCACCGATGCCTGGGCGATGACGGCACCCGAGGGCCTCACCGTATGGGGCATGTACCCCCTCGGCGGCGCCTGGCTCGTGCGCCACGCGTGGGACCACTGGGCGTTCACGCAGGATGACGCGTTCCTCCGCGACCGCGCATGGCCGGCGATGGCAGGCGCCGTGCGCTTCCTGCTCGACTACCTCGTGGTCGACCCGGCGTCCGGCATGCTCGTCAGCGGCCCGAGCACCAGCCCCGAGAACACCTTCATCCTGCCCGACGGGCAGCGCGCCGACGTCTCGATGGGGACGTCGATGGACCAGTGGATCGCGCGCGACCTGCTCGAGAACTTCCTGGACGCGGCACGCGTCCTCGGCCGCGAGCAGGATGCGCTTGCCGGGGAGGCGAAGGCGGCGCTCGCCCGCCTGGCCACCCCGAAGGTCGGGGCGGACGGGCGGCTCATGGAATGGAGCCAGCCCTACGGCGAGGCCGAGCCCGGGCACCGGCACATGAGCCACCTGTACGGGCTGCACCCGGCGAACGCCATCACGCCGGACGGCACGCCGGGGCTCGCGGCCGCGGCGCGCGCCTCGCTCGAGTCGCGGCTCTCGCACGGCGGCGGGCACACGGGCTGGAGCCGCGCGTGGCTCATCAACTTCTGGGCGCGCCTCGGCGACGGCGACCGGGCGCTGGCCGACGTCCACGCGCTCCTCTCGAAGTCGACGCTCCCCAACCTCTTCGACGACCATCCGCCCTTCCAGATCGACGGCAACTTCGGCGGCACGGCGGGCATCGCCGAGATGCTCCTGCAGAGCCACGTGCGCACGTGGGTCGACGGCCGGCTGGTGCACCGCATCGACCTCCTGCCCGCCCTGCCTTCGGCATGGCGCACAGGCCGCGCCCACGGCCTCATGGCGCGCGGCGCCGTGGCCGTCGACCTCGACTGGCGCGACGGGCACCTCGTGCGCGCCACGCTGCGCGCCCCGGATGGCCGCGCGATGCGCATCCGGCTGCCCGCGGGCATGGCGCGCGCCACGGTCACCGTCGGCGGTGCATCGAGCATCTCCATTCCCGAGGACGGGCGCACGATTCCCCTGCCGCCCGGTCCCGCGGGCGCGCGCACCGTCGTCATCGAGCCGTGAGCGCGGTCACTCCTTCGGCTTCGCCGCGCGCAGCGTGACGTCGAGCTCGACGTCCTTGCCGTCGCGCCAGACCTTCACCTTCACGACGTCGCCGGGCTTGTGCCCGCGGAGCTTGCCCATCATCGCGCCGGCGCCGTCGAGCGCCTCGCCGTTCCAGGCAGTGATGATGTCGCCCTTCACGATCCCCGCATCGGAGGCCGAGGTGTCGGCGCTCACCGCGTCGACCAGCACGCCCTTGGGCGCACCGGGCGCGCGGTCCTCGTCGCCGCCCATCGCGGGCATCACGCCCAGGCGCACGCCCGCGTAGCCGCGGTCGGGGGTCGCGCCCTCGCTGCCCTGGAACTCGAGCTTCCCCGGGCGCATGGCCACCAGCTGCACCATGTCGACCGCCAGCGCGACGATCTTCGCGGCGCCCTCCGGGTTCAGGGTGAAGCCCTTGTCCGCCGGGGTGTGGTAATCGTCGTGGTTGCCCGTGTAGATGAACGCCACCGGGATGCCCACGCCGTAGAAGCTCGCGTGGTCGCTCGGGCCGCGGCCCGAGGGGTCGGCACGGATGGTCAGCCCGCTGCGCTCGAAGGCGGGGCGCAGGATGTCCACCAGGTCCTTGGCGCTCTTCATCCCGCCGACGCTCAGGTCGTCGGAGCGCAGACGGCCGACCATGTCCATGTTGATCATCATGGACACCTTGTCGCCGGGAACCGTCGGATGCTCGACGTACCAGCGCGAGCCGCGCAGGCCGCTCTCCTCGGCGTCGAAGCCCATGAACAGCACGCTGCGCGCGTCGGCCGGCGCATCCTTGCCGCCGTAGAGGTCGGCGATCGCCTGCGCGACGCAGAGCATGGCGGACGTTCCGCTCGCATTGTCGTCGGCGCCGGGGTGCAGCTGGCCCGTGTACTGCGGCGCGGTGCCGAAGTAGCCGAAGCCCACGTGGTCGAAGTGCGCGCCCACGATCACCCACTCGTCGGCGAGCTTGCCCTTGCCGCGCACGACGCCCGCCACGTTCTGCGCCGGCGTGCCGCCGGTCGAGAGCTTGGTCGAGATCGCGACCTTGGCGCCGTCGCCGAGCGCCACGGTCTTCGCCGCGCCCTCGTCGAACTTCCTTCGCCAGTCCATGAGCGAGCCGCCCCCGGGCATGCCGCGCCCCAGGATGCCCTCGGCCACCGCCTCCGACACCTGCACCATCGGGATGTCGAGCGGCCGTCCCCAGCGGCTCGTCGCCACGTCCTCGAGCGCGGTGCGGCCATCGCGCGCGCCGGGCGGGGCCACCAGGATGATGGCCGCGGCCTTGCGGTCGACGAGCGCCTTGACCTTGTCGGTCATCGCCGAGAACTCGCTGAAGCGGCGGGTGGCCCACCGCGAGCGCCCGCGCTCGTCGAGCGGCTCGTAGCGGAAGACCATCGCCACCTTGCCCTCGAGGTCGGTGCCTTCCTCGAAACTCGTGTAGCCGTCCTGCCCTTCCTCGATGCCGTAGCCGACGAAGACGACCGGGGCCTCGATCGAGGCGTTGCCGGAGATCCCGAGCACCGACCAGTCCTTGCCGCGCTCGAGCGCCTCGCCGCCGGCGACCGACATGCTTGCCTCCTCGACCTTCGGCGCGCCGCCGGTGAGGGTGAAATGCTGTCGGTAGCTCTTCCAGGGGCCGTCCTTCGGCGTGATGCCGTCGGTGCCGCGCTCGGGGAAGGCGGGCTCGAGGCCCATGTCCTTCATCCAGAATTCCAGGTACTCCGCGGCCACCTCGCTGCCGCGCAGCCCGGGGGCGCGGCCCTCGAAGAACGGGTTCGAGAGGGTCAGCGCGTGCTGGTACCAGCGCGTGGCCACCGGACCGAGGTCCTCGAAGACCTTGCGCAGGTTGATGTCCTTGGCCTCGACCGCCTTCGAGCGGTCGTCGGGACCCCACGAGTAGATGTTGACCGCGCCCTCGATGACCTTCGGCCCAGCCGGCGGCTCGCCGGGCACGTCCTTGGCGGCGGCCGGCGCATCCTGCGACGGGGCCTCCTTCGGGGCGGCCGGTGCGTCCTGCGCGGGAGCGGCAGGGGCCTGCAGGGCCAGGGCGAGGAGCGCGATCGACGGGGCGAGTTCGAGCATGCGTTCGGCCTTTCGTGTCGGGCGATCGAGTGTACGGGCGTGGTCGCGGGCGCCTCCCGCAAAAGCGCGCGAGGGCCGCCCGTCGGGCGGCCCTCGCGGAAGAGGACAGGCAGGATGCGCCCGGCGTCAGTCGCCGATGCGCAGGAAGTCGCGGCCGAGGATGCCGTTGACGGTCATGACGCCCGCGTTGCAGGCGCCCTGGCCGGTGACGAGCATGTCGTACGCGGCAACCGCGAAGTAGGCGTTCGCGCCGCCGCCGCAGGTGAAGTAGAGCGGCAAGCCCTGCGCGCCCGCGAGGTCGTTGTCCTGCTGGATGCCGGCGATGGACACGATCTGCGTGTGGCCGTCGAAGCACATCACGGCCGGGGCGCTGTTGTAGCCCTGGTTGTAGAACCACGGCGTGGGCGTGGTGAACGCGGGGTTGGTCTCGCCACCCTCGCGGTTCTGCAGCCACTGGTGCTCCCACATGCGCCACTTGAGCGACGGGTACGCGGCCATGCCGGACGCCGGGCTCTTGTAGGCGCCGGGCATCGTGTTCTGCTGCGGCGGCGGGCCGATGCACGCGGCCGGGCCGGTGCCGGTGCGGCGCTGCCAGTCGAGCACGTCGGGCGACCACATCGCCGCCGGGCTCCAGCAGTAGGTGGGCTCGGCGTAGTCGCCGTTGGTGAAGTTGAACTCGACGGGGGTCGAGAAGTACTTCTCGACGTTCGAGAGCGTCACCGTGTCCTTCGGCGCCCAGAACACCTTGTCGTAGTAGCGGCCGTTGAGGTAGCTGTTGAACGCCTTGCAGTTGGTCAGGCGCCACGAGCCGAGCCAGCGCGCCTGGCAGCTGCCCCAGTAGTCGCAGGCCTGGTAGATCACGAAGTTCTGGCCGCAGGAACCGGGCCAGCCGGCACAGCGCGGCGGGTTGCCGCGGCACCAGTAGCCCCACAGGCCGCCGCCGGAGTCCCAGCCCAGGATCATCTGGGGCAGGCACTGCGTGGCGGTCAGCGCCGTGCAGGCGGCGACGCAGTAGTTGCCGTACATGCCGGTCTCGTCCGGCACGGCCGTGTACTGGCGGTCGTTGTAGTCCGCGCCGTAGGCGACGCACGCGGCGCTCAGGTTGCGGAGGTTGCCGAGGCTCTGGGTGATGAGCGCGGCGTCACGGGCACGGCCGATGGCCGGGAGGAGGATCGCGATGAGCAGCGCGATGATCGCGACGACCACCAGCAGCTCGACGATCGTGAAGCCATTCTTCTTGAGGCGGTTCATTCCGACCTCGCCTTTCCGCGGCCCGCGGGCCGCATGAAGGATCCGAACCGAGACGTGACCGGCGTTGGGCTGGCACCGAGGCTTCGACATCGGTGACGGCCAGCCGGCAGGCTGGACCCGAAGGATGCGGACCTTTGGCGGCAGGTCCACGGAGCCGTGTGGGACGCAGGGTGCACTCCTGCTTGCTGTCCCGGGATGACAAACGATAGCCATCCGTGGATGAATACGGGGGCCGGTCCCCTTGCAGATCCGGCGTTCGGGCGTGGATTCCGCCCCGTGCGGCGGCAGGACGCACCACCGCCTCCGGTACTGTGCGTCCTGATAATGGCTCACGCGCCCTGGTCCATCCCGATGATCGCCTCCACCTGGAGCTTCGCGGAGCGCTGCAACGAGGCCGCGTGGCCCGCCCTGGCGGCCGGAGGAGACCCGATGGACGCGGTCGTGGAAGCCTGCCGCGTCGCCGAGGAGGATCCGTCGATCGACAGCGTCGGCTTCGGCGGGCTGCCGGACGCGGACGGCGCGGTCACCGTCGATGCCTGCGTCATGCGCTCCCCTGCGTCCTGCGGCGGCGTGTGCGCGATGCGCCGGCACCTGCATGCCGCGCGCGTGGCAAGGCTGGTGATGGAACGCACGTCCCACCACCTGATCGCCGGCGACGCCGCCGACCGGTTCGCCGAGCGCCACGGCGTCGAGGCACGCGAGCTGGTTGCACCGGCGGCACGTGAGGCGTGGGAACGCTGGCGCGCCGGGGGCGGCGACGGCGAGGCATCGCGGCAGGTGCGTGACCGCGCGCTGCGACCCGAGGACCGCGGGCCCGGAAGCGGCGGCGCCCTCTTCGGCGCGCATGCAGCCGGCGAGTCGCGCTGGCGCCACCACGACACGATCGGCACCATCGCCATCGGGAGCGATGGGCGCATGGCCGGCGCATGCTCGACGAGCGGCGTGCCCTACAAGTTGCCCGGGCGCGTCGGCGACTCGCCGATCGTCGGCCACGGGCTCTACGTGGACCCGGCCGCGGGCGCGGCGACCGCGACCGGCACCGGCGAGCTGATCTCGAGCGCGTGCGGCGCGTTCCTCGCGGTCGAGTGCATGCGCCGAGGGGCGTCGCCGCTGGAGGCCGCGCACGAGGCGGTGGCGCGGATCGCCGCGGTGCGCGCGATCGAGCCTCACCACCAGGCCGTCATCGTCGCGGTGGCGCCGGACGGGCGCGTGGCGGCGGCGGCGCTGCGGCAGGGGTTCCTGCTCGCCGTGCGCACCCCCGCGGGCGCGCGCCTCGAGCCCCCGGGCGCCACCGTGCGGGACGACTGATCCGCCACGAATCCGCGCCCGCAGGCGCGGCGAAGGAGACCCGACCATGAGGCTCTACACGCGCACCGGCGACGACGGCACCACCGGCCTCTTCAGCGGCGCGCGCGTGTCCAAGGAC
>VEQS01000191.1 GCA_018883105.1 Phycisphaerales bacterium | reverse complement strand
TCAGGCGAGGCGCATCGCTTTTTTTGCGGGAGGCTCCGCGGGGACCGGCCCCGCCGCGACGTCGGATGCCGGCGCGAAGCGCGCGGCGAGCGCCATGCGCACCACCGCCGCGTCGAACAGCGTCCGCGGCGAGCCGCTCTGCTTGGCGGCGCGCAGCACCCCGTCGCACACGGCGATCAGGTGCGCGAGCGTCGCGGCGTCGAAGCGCCCCGCATCCTGGGCGGCCTCGGCGCGCTGCTCCTCGGACAGCTCGACGAGCTCGCTGCCCGCTCCGCACACCGCGGCCAGCATCAGGGTGCGGAAACGGTCGGCCAGCAGCTCGAGCGCCTGCTCGACGCTGGTGCCGCCCTCCAGGAGCGCCGCCGCGCGCTCGAGCGCCGCGCGCGGGTCCCCTGCCCCGACCGCGGCGGCGAGCGCCGACACGACCGCGGTGTCCGGCAGGCCGAGCACCTCGGCGAGCAGCGCCTGCGTGATCCGGCCGTCGGTGCTCGCCGCCACCAGCCGGTCGAGCAGGCTGAGTGCGTCGCGCATCGAGCCGTTGGCGAGGCGCGCCACCTGCAGCACCGCCGCGTCCTCGGCCTGGATCGACTCGCGCGCCAGCACGTCGCGCAGGTGCGCGGCGATCCGCGGCGCGGCGATGTTGCGGAAGTCGAAGCGCTGGCAGCGCGACTGGATGGTCGCGGGCACCTTGTGCGGCTCGGTGGTGCACAGGATGAACTTCACGTGCGGGGGCGGCTCCTCCATCGTCTTGAGGAGCGCGTTGAAGGCCTGCACCGTGAGCATGTGCACTTCGTCGATGATGTAGATCTTCCACGGGCCGCGCGCCGGGGCGATGCCCGCGCCCGCGATCAGGTCGCGCGCGTCGTCGATGCCGCGGTTCGAGGCGCCGTCGATCTCGACGACGTCGATGTCCTCGCCGCGCATGATGGCGTCGCCCACCTCGGCCGCCTGCACCAGGCCCGGCGAGTTCAGCGCGCGCGCCAGGATGCGGGCCATGCTGGTCTTGCCAACGCCGCGCGTGCCGCAGAAGAGGTATGCGTGCGCGGTGCGACCGGTCTCGATGGCGTTGCGCAGCGTGCGCGCGATCGGCTCCTGCCCCACCACCTCGCCGAAGTCGCGAGAGCGGTAGCGGCGCGCGAGCACCGTGTAGGGGCGCGCGGGCGGCGCCTCCAGCCCGGGGATGAGCGAGGTCGGCGCCTCGTCGTCGGCGGCCTGGGATTCGGACTTCTTCTTCGTGCGCGTCGCCACGTGGGCCTCGTCCCGCAGCGCGGGGAAAACGGAACGCGGCGGCTGGGGAGGACGGCCAGGCTGACCGGCGCTCGGCCGACGCCGCTTATGGCTGCTGCGGTCAAGCCCTGACCAGGTTCACGGGCCGACCGACGACGGGGCCCGGCCGTCCTCCCCGCCGCCGCGGGACGCGCAATCCTAGCCGATCGCGGGAGGGCGGCGATCCTCGCGTCACTACACTCGACCGGGAATGCACGACGACCGCGAGCCGAGCTCGGAGGGCCCCGGGAAGCCGGGCGTGTCGCCGCGTCGCAACCGGTTCGCGGCGGCGGACGCGCGCTCGCAGCGCATCCTGATGCTCGTGCTGCGCGCCGTGTTCGTGGTGCTGCTGATCTCGGTCGTGGTGCTCACCGTGGCGAGCAACCGCCGCGAGGGGCTCGACTTCGGCTTCAGCACGGTGGTCGGGCTGCTGATGGCGTCCGCGGCGCTCGGGCTGATCATCATCACCGTCGATGCGCTCACGCCCAACAAGCGCCTGGCGTGGGTGGTGGGCATCTTCGTCGGCACCATGCTCGGCCTGGTCGGCGCCGTCGCCGTGGGCAGCGTCATCGACCTGGTGGCCAACTCGTGGGAGCTGAAGGAGTCGAGCGCGGTCTACCTGGGGCTCGCCAAGGTGACCATCGGGCTGGTGCTCGTCTACCTCTCGGTGTCGGTGGTGCTCACGACGCGTGACGACTTCCGCGTCGTGATCCCCTACATCGAGTTCGCGCGCCAGGTGCGCGGCACGCGGCCGCTCCTGCTCGACACCTCGGTGCTGGTCGACGGGCGGATCGAGGACCTGGGGCGCACCGGCATCGTGGACGCCCCGGTGATCGTGCCCGCCTTCGTGATCGACGAGCTGCAGGCGCTTGCCGACAGCGGCGACGCCGGCAAGCGCCAGCGCGGCCGCCGCGGCCTCGACGTGCTGCAGCGCCTGCAGGCCAACCCGTTCCTCGACGTCGAGATCGAGGAGTTCCGTGCCGAGGGCCGCTCGACCGACCGTGCGCTCGTCGAGGTGGCGCGCGACGAGCGCTTCCGCGTGGTGACGCTCGACTCGGGCCTCGAGAAGGTGGCGCAGATCAACGGCGTGCCCGTCCTCAACCTGGCGGCGGTCTCGGCGGCGATGCGGCCGGGACAGGCATCCGGCGACGGCATGCGCATCGAGCTGGTGAAGCGTGGCGAGGCGCCGCACCAGGGCGTCGGCTTCCTGGAGGACGGCACGATGGTGGTCGTCGACCACGGCGCGGGCCGCGTCGGCAGCACGGTCGAGGTGGTGGTGACGAACACGGTGCAGACCTCCGCGGGGCGGCTGGTCTTCGCGCGCATCGCGGGCGACGAGGCCGGGGTGCAGGACGTCGACGGGGGCGAGCCCGCGGCGGAGCAGGCGTCGGCGGTCGAGGCCATGGCGCGCGCCGCCACCTCGCAACCGCGCACCCCGCCTCGCCCCGGGCACGAGCCCCCGGCATCGCGGCGTCCGCGCAACCCCCGTCGCTGAGCATTCCTCAGGCGGCCGCCGGCCGCGCCGCGGGGCCGCTGCACGCGATCCGCGCGCGGGTCGCGCCGCAGCGCGAGCACTCCGCCTCGAACGCCGGGAAGAGCGCCCGCAGCACCGCGGCCACCACGTCGTCGCGGGTCGAGAACGTCACGTCGGCCGAGGCGCCCGACACCGCGCAGTCGATGCGCAGTTCCGCCCCGCCCGACCACAGCCGCAGGAGCATCGTGCCGCCGCGCTGCGCGAGCAGCACCCGCAGGGCGCGCCGCGCCTGCGATGCCACGGCGGAGGCCTGCGGCACCAGCGGCCGCGGCGCCGCGCCGGCACCAACGTGGCGGGACCCGACCGAACGCTGCACTGCCGCTTCCATCACGCGAATGACCTTCCTTGCGGCGCCCTGCCGCACCCACTCCATCGGCAATCGCCGCGCGCTCGCCTCAATCGGCACGACGCCCGGAGCCGGGTTCGCCCAGCTTCGGCGCCGCACCGGGTCCGGGATCCTTCGTCGAGCCGTCGGCGTCCGACCACGCCTGCTGCGCCGCGTCGCGGACGGTGCGCACCGCCTCGCCGACCGGGCCGGCATCGTGCTCCGCCCGGCGGGCGGCGCGGAACAGGGTGCCGAGGTGCCGCCGCACGGCGGCGAGCGCTGACGCGACCACCTCTTCCTGCGTCGAGGGTGCCCGGCCGTCGCCCGGGCCGGGGCCGGACGAAGACGTCACGCGGCCTCCTGCACGTCGGGATGCACCTGGACGGCCATCACGTGCTCGTCGAGGAACGCACGCACCGCATCGGCGAGCTCCGCGTGCGTCGGCGCGTCGAGCGAGCCGAGCGCGGACGTCACCCGCTGGACGCACGCGACCGGAAGCGCCTGCAGCAGCGACGTGGCGGCCGGCGCATCGAGCGCGACCACCAGGCGCGCCGCGCGGTCGGATCGCCCGGCATCGATCCACGAGCGGACGATCGCCGCGGATGCGCCCACGGCGTCGCGCACCGCTTCGGATGCCTCGACACCGTGAACATGGTCTGGTTCGATCGGCGACGCGATGGGCTCGGCGGCCGCGGCCGCGCGATGCGACGTCGTGCGCCGCCATGCCCACCACGCGGCGAGGCCGACGGCCGCCAAGCCGCCGACCATGAAGGCCACGGGGAACGGCGTCGCCGCGGACGCCGGCGCGGCGCCCAGCGGGGTCGCGCGCTCGCGCACCTCCGCCTCCGCCACGGTGCGCAGGGGAACGGACGCCGAGACGGCGGGGGCGGGCACGGCACGCTGCTCGGCGACCGTCCACGGCTCGGCCGGCTCGGGGCCGGGCTCGGGCATGATCGCGAGCACGACCGCGCCGCCGCACGCGGCGCCGGCCTCGGGCACGACGAACGGCTCGATGCGGCCGGCGATGCGGGCGCGCTCGGACTCGAGCCACGCCCCGAGGTCTCCCTCCGCCTCGATCGCCGCCCGCTCCGTGGCGAGCGACTGCGGCAGGAACACCGTCGTCACCATCGCGCCATGCGCGGCCTCGCGGACGTCCACGGTCGTCCCGGGCAGGTCGGAGACGAGTGCCGCCACGAGTGCGGCGGTGCGCCGCTCGCGGTCGTGCAC
>VEQS01000031.1 GCA_018883105.1 Phycisphaerales bacterium | reverse complement strand
GCAACACACCCTTCGCCTTGGCGTTCCGCCTGCATGCAACGAACACTTCTATGCCATTCAATTCCGGCAACCTTCCTTCTCGCAACGGCCATGGGCACCGCCGGATGTTCCGATCGCGAGCAATCGCCGGTTGCGCAGGCGATCCCCGCCCAGGTCCGACTCGGCGCGGTCTCTGAGGCCGCCCGGCCCGCCGCGATGGCGGTTGAGGCACGTCTGGTGCACAGCCCCGAGCCGGACGCCGGATCCCCGGAACTGGTCATGGCGCAGATCCGCGTCACCGACGCCTCCGGCGCCGTGCTCGCGGCGCCGCGAGTCTTCGCGAAGGTCGGCGAAGCGTCATCGATCAAGCTCGGCTCCGACGTGGGCGCGACGGAGGTGCGCATCACTTCGAGAAGGGACGGCGCGGACGTGGTCGTCGATGCCGAACTCACGTGCACCGACGGGCCGGAGCGACTCTCGGCAAGCGCGAAGGCGCAGGAAGCGGCTGGGGCGGAGGAACGTGAACGGATGCCGGTGCGCCCCGGCCGATGAGGGCGGCATCCCGCCACTCCCGCGACACCGCGCTTTTCGCCGAAAGATGTTCAAGCACGCATGCCCGGCGCCTCAGAAGGCTGTGGGTGGTCGGCGTTCTGGGCGCCCGCGGCTGCGCCGGATGCGGGCACCCGCTGCTCGCCGGCCAGGCTGCCTGTCCCGAGTGCGGCCGTGCCGTGTGGGGACGTGCGTTGCGGTGAAGAACAGGCAGGCTCAAAGAGCCTCCGCGACGGGAGATCAAGATGCGGCCGGTCTTCGCGACGATCACGAAGCCCACGGGGCCGACGTGGGACGAGACGGAGGCGAGGTGATGGTCCTCACTCCACCCCGTCCACGAGCCAGCGTTCCAGCTCCACCTCGTCGCGGATCTGGATGCCGTCGAAGCCCGTCAGGGGAAGGTCCGGCACCAGCCGTCGCACGCGGTCGACGATGCCCGCATGCAGCATCGCCAGCCGCCAGCCGTGCCGCTGGTAGAAGCGCATGGCGGCGGTGTTGTCGTTGGTCGTGGTCAGGTAGATGCGCCGGCAGCCCTGTTCACGCGCATGGCGTTCGGCCGCCGCCAGGAGCGCGGCACCCGTTCCCGGCGCCTTTCGGCGGCTGCTCAGCGTGATCACCTCGCATTGCCATGCGCCGGGATCCATGTTGAGCGTGACCAGCCCGGCGAATACTCCGTCCGCCTCGGCCACGAATCCCGGCAGGGCGTCCGCCTGGTGGCAGCGACCCAGCGACCAGATCTGGTGCGAGTGCCAGTGCGCCTCGAGCTCGGCACGGATCTCGGCCAGGTCGCGCGGCTCGATCGGTCGGATGCTCGGGGGCATCGGGGCACTGTAGGGCAGGGCAGCGGCAGCAGAGCCGGTCTCGTGTCCGTGGCAGGATGACGCCCGGCGAGCGCGTTGACCAGCGCTAGAATTTGGTCATGACTTCTGGGAACGCTGCCGTCCTTCCCGAGATCCTTCGGCGGCTCGTGGATGCCTACCGCCCCGTGCAGGTCTATCTCTTCGGGTCGGAGGCTCGTGGTGATGCCGGCGACGACAGCGACCTGGATCTGGCCGTGATCGTGCGCGATGATGCACCGGCGAGCGACGCTGCGCCGGTCGTTGCCGCCGAGGTTCTCTGGGGCCTTGAGCGCGGCGCCGACGTCGTGGTCCTCCGTGAGCGTGATTTCGTCGCGCGTCGCGGCGTCGTGGCGTCCCTGCCGTGGACCATCGCGCGAGAGGGAAAGCTCCTCTATGGCGCCTGACGCGCCGGATAGTTGACTTCCCGTCGGGCTCGTCGCGCGGTTGTTACCCCGGATTTCCTGCGGGCGGCTGCCGTCGGTCCGGAACGTCCCTCACGCGGGAGGACACGGTGCGTCCGTGCAGTCGAGCGACGGGCTGGCCTCGTCAGGAGCACGATTCGAATCGGAGGATCGATGAGTCGCATGGCCAGGGTTCAGGGAGCATGTGCCATGGCGGCAGTTGCCGCGATTGGATGGGAATCGTCTGGGGCAAGCGCGCCAGCGCTGGCCGTGCTTGCCGCGGCCGGTGCCGTCGCGCAGGTTGACCCATCGGCGGCAGGAAGTCCGGGCTTGCACGCGGGGGAACGGGTGGCGTTCCGAAGCGGCCTCGTCGGCGTGGTGGGTGCGGGTCTGCTGGCCGCGCCGCTGAGCGACCTCCCCGCGCCGGACGACTGGATCGAGGTCGCGCGCAAGGCCACGTCCATTCGTCTTGATCCGACAAGCGAGGAATTCGCGTCCCTTCGCGCGTCGGCGGAGTCTTTCCGCGCGGCGTTGGCTGCGTGTCGCGAGCGCGACTTGCAGCCGACGTACGAGCGGATCAATGCACTCATGGCCGCAAGTGAGGGGCGCGGAAGCGCCTCCGACGACGCCACCATCGCCTTGGCAAGCGACTACAGCCGCGACTGCGTCCGCGCGTCGCTTGCCGACTTTGACTCGGAGTGCGCGGCGTTCGTGGCGGCGCTCTCGAAGGCAATCGGCACCGAGGTCGATCCACAGGTCGGCGAGCACGCGTCCAAGCTCTTGTGGCGGACGCAAGCCTCGCGATTCCTCCGTGATCCCGCACCGATCCCGGTGCCCACGATCGTCACCATGTCGCTGCGGGACGAGGTGGCGGACCTGCCGGTGGTCGAATCGAAGTCACAGGCGCTGGAAGATGCGCTGCGTGCGTACGAGACGGAGTGGGACGCGGCGCTTCGCGACATGATCAATGCCCAGGCCAGGGCGTTCACGAACCCGGACGACACGCCGCGCGTGCTCCGGGGCGTCTCCGCGATGAACGACCGGATGGGCGATATTGATGGTCGCGCGATCGATGCGGTGTCGGCGCATCTCAAGGACCCCGAGTTCCGCTGGCTGCGAGGCGTGCTGGTACGCAGGCATCCGCACGCCAAGGAGGTAATCGACGCGTGGCTCGGCATCAGGCGGCTGATCGCCCCGTCGATGGACCCCGCGATGTCGGCGAACCTCCGGGATGCGGAAGCCACCCTCCGCCTGCAGTTCGAGGCGATGCGCATCGCCTCGCGCGAAGCCTGGCGCGCCGATACCGTGTTCGGGGCCACGCCCTCCCATCCCGACCGGGCGAAGTACGGGCCGGTGATGCGCGCGGCCGCCGTTCGGTCTCAGCAGTGTGCGCTTGCCCTCGTCGCGAGCATCGACGCCTTGGCTGGCGCGACCGAGTGCGGAGCAGAGTTCGCGAGGGCGGTCCGTCTGGCCGTCGAACCGGTGACGGGTCCGTTGCCTGCGAACGCGCTCTCGGCTCGGCCGATCTCACCTGACTGGCCGCCGCGAGTGGGGGATCGGCCGCAGGCGCCCATGCTCGGCCCCTGATCGGGCGCGCCCGCCGCCGCATGCGTCTCGGCCTGCGCTGCCTCCGCTCACGCGGAGGGGTAGGGTGCGTCCATCTCCGACAGGAGCGCTTCCATGCCGCAATGCCCAACCCATGCCATCGGGATCAGTGGACTGCTGGTGATGTCGGCAGTGCTCCCGCCGGCCGGCTGCACCCCGTTCCATGGCACCCGGCCAGTCCAGCTCGAGGTTGTCGATGGACTTTCAGGGCAGCCGGCACGCGACGCGGAAGTGAGGCAGATGGTCGCGCCCAGGAAGTTCGAGCCCCCGCTTCAGGTCATGGCGACCTCGGACGAGCGCGGCGTGCTCGCCATGAATGCCATCGATATCTCGCGCGAGTCGTATTGGTGGGTTGGCCCCGACGGGCCCGCGTATGTCGGCCACGGCAGCGGTCGGCTTCCGAGCGAGTTCCGGGAGGTCACGCGTGACGACGGCACCGTGGCGTTCATCGCCCCCGCCTGGCCCAAGTCGGCTCTCAGGATCGTGATGCCTGAGGGCTTCACAGGTCCCGTGATGGAGCTGCCGATCCGACAGGATGTCCCGCGCACGAGCGGATGGATGCCGGCAGCGACGGTGCCTGCGGATGACATGCGCGTGGCCATCGCCCGGGCCACGATCGCCACCGCAGCCGATGGCGGTGCGCACGTGGCCTACCCGACATCGATCGGCGGCGTGCCCGGCTTCGTCTTCGAGAGAGACTCCGTGCTGCTGCGCGGTCGCACGCCCCTTGAAATCGTCGATGCGGGCTCGCATCTCAGGACGAACCGAAGTGCGGCTACGGACCCGACGGCAATCTTCGCATGGGAGGTCTATCTCGTGGTCGGGCCGCGGGATCAGCCCACTGCGCCGGAGGTGCCTTTCGACCCCGACAGGGTGCGAATGTGGTTCGTCGGAACCGAATCCTCGCTGCGCACGTGGCTCGATGGTGCCAATCTCACGCCCATCGATCGACAGCTGGCCGCGCGCGAGCCGCTTGCCGGACGACGTCAGGTGACGTTCTCCAGTGCCCTGCCGATGCTCAAGCGATCGTGGGTCGGTCAGGTGACCAGCGCGCCGAAATGGACCACGCGGGCCACGGTACGCGCCGAGTACGAGACGGAGTTGGAACCGGCGCATCACGACATGATCAATGCCCAGGCCAGGGCGTTGGCGAGTCCGGGCGACACGCCGCGCGTGCGCTGGCGCGTCTGCGCAATGACCGGGCCGTTGACTGCGGCCGCGGTGTCGGCAAGGTCGATCTCCCCGCCGACGGCGGCCGAGCTCACCGCAGCGCTCTCGATGTGCCCGGACTTCAAGCCAGCGTCGTGGCCGGTCGTCGACCAGCTCCATGACCGCCTGATCGCGGAGTGGCGTGCGCTCGCGCCCGCGGAGTCGACGGCGTCGAACCAGCGCTCGCTCGAGTCCCGCTTCGCGGACGACCTTGCGGCGGTCACCGGCATCTCGGCCGAGTGCGTGTCGGCGCTGAAGCTTGTGCTGGAGGAATCGCGGCTTCGGCGTCGCCTGGCGGAGATGCGGATCGAGACCTGCATCCCATCGGTGGACGAGGTCGTGGGCACGTCCGGGCCGAGACTTCGCCCAGAGGTCGCCGGCGCCCGCGCCGCGTCGGTCCACGCGCTGCGTGCCCTCGTCGCCGATGCCGAGCGGACGATCGCCGCCGGTGGCACGCCCATGAGTTCGTCGGTGTTCGCGCCGTCGGAGGTCGAGATGGCCGCGGTGCGAAGCGTCACGAAGTGCATCGACGCGTTGCGGGGCGTTTCCGAAGGAGCTGACGCGAGGCGGATGCGCGAACGGCTGTCGGCCGCGATCGCTCGGTTTCCCCGCGACCTGCCCATGGCGCGTGCGGCGGTCATCCTCCGGTTCCTGCCCGGGCTTGATGCCGAGCAGTCGGGCTGCGCTCGGGCGTGGCTTGACGCCGAATGCGCACGCCGCGTTGCTGCGCTGGAGGAACTCGCGTCCCGGGTGACGGAAGGCGACGCGGACCAACGGCAGCTCACCCAGCTGCTGCACGCCGGCACCGGACCGCCCGCCGGCCTTGCGGAGCTGCTCACGTGCCTGCCGGAGGGCACCGCGCGCGAGGTGCAGGCGCTCGTGGGCCACTGGGACGCGCTCCTTGACCCCGTGTCGACGGCGCGCACGCTTGTCGGCGATCAAGGGGTGTCCGGGCTGCTCGTGCTGGACCCTGCGAACGTGATGGCGGTCTCGAAGCTGTTCGTGGTGGACGTGCTGGTCCAGGCGCCCGACGACGACCCCGGAAGATTCCAGGCGCTGTGGAGCTCGATCCTGGGGCGGGAACTGCATCCTGCCGAACGCGAGCGCGTTGGCGCGGCGTTCGCAGCCTGGCAGGAACGCCTCGTGCCGAAGCTCAGGCGAGCGCTGGCAGCCGTGTCCGCCGATCGGCGCGAGGCCGATCCGGACGCGAGTGCGGCGGCGGCGCAGGCGTGGCTTGCGAGCTCGGCGGCGCAGTCCGAGGCCGTGCGCGCGATCGTCTCGGCGGAGGGCCAGTTGGAGGTGGATTTCCCGGCGGAAGTCGTCCCTTCCGGCGCGCAGTCGCTGGCCCGCGTGGAGCGGCTTGCCGAGGCGTTTGCCGCGATCCCGCTCAGCCATGTCGCGACCGTGGGCATGCAGTACCCGCATCCGGTGTCGCCCCGGGCCGCCATCGAGGATGCGGGGCTCTCACAGGCGGACCGCACCTCGGCGATCCGCATCTGCGTGGAGCACGGCGACCGGCTGCTCCGGGAGTACCGGGAACTGGTGCGCACGGTCATGGAAGCGCACGTCTGCGACGGCCGGCGCGCGCTCGATCAGGCAGAGAACCGTCCGGCGGGGCCCGAATGCGGTTCCGGCGTGCGTGTCGCGTGGGATGCATGGCTGTGGGCGTGCGAGCGCGTCCGGAACGAGCTTCGGTCCTCGCTCCCGGTGCCCGCATGCGATGCCATCATGGCACGCTGGATGGTGGCATGTTTCCCGGTGCTGCGCGACCTCGCCGACATGCGGGACCTGCCTGGCACCGCGCCGCAGGATGGCCGGGCGCGATCCCGTACGCTCCTGGCGTCGAGCGTGCGCGAACTCGAGTCCATCGCCTTCGCCAATCGGCCGGCGAGTGACCCGGGCCCACCCTCCGCCGAGGTGGCCCGCATCACGACGGTGTTCCAGCAGCTGCAGTTCGACGTCGACACGCTGAGAGAGCGCGAGTGCCGGGAACGGATGGTCCGGTGATCCAACGATCGGTCCGGGCCGTCCGAACGGAAATCTCCGGAAATCCCGGTGCCGGGTCGGCGGGATCGTCGCCTCGGCGTGGTTCTTCGTGTACAGGAGCATCCCATGCGACCAGAACCCGCACGTCATCGCGTCCGATCGGCCCTCGCACCCACGTCCGCGCGTCGGCAGGAGCCGCGCATCACTCTTGCTGGCCTGCGTGCGCTCGTCGTGGCGTCCGCGGTGGTCTTCGCGCCGGTTGCCCACGTCCATGCCGTCGACGCCCAGGCCGCGCCCGGGACCGCACCCACGGTCGACCCGGCCGTGGTGGCGCGGATCCGTGCGCTGAAGGCGGAAGCCGACCGCCTTGCCGAGCAGCGTCAGTCCGCGGGTCGAGATGAAGCCATCGAGATGAGGCGACGGATCGAGCAGATCGCGGCCGAGCTCGCCGCCATGCCGGAATCCGAGTGGACCGCGTGGATCATGCCGTACCCGTCGGAGCTCGGACGCGCGCCCGGCAACGCGAACGTGCCTCGCGGCGCGAACTCCTACATCGGGGAGGCCGTCCGCCGGGCGGAGTCGCGCCTCCTGTTGCCGGGCTACAGCTCCGTTGATTTCAGTGTGTCGAACACCCTGTCGGAGGTGGTCGTTCGCGGCGAGCGCTGGATGGTCGCCCTTGCGGCAGTGGCCCTGAACGAGGAGATCACCCATGTCTGGAACCGCGTCCTGGTGATGGAGGCGGAGCGGACCGCCCTTGAGTTCCAGGAGCGGGAGAACAAGGCCAGCGAGTCACGGGCTGGGCTTGTCCGGCTCGACTGGCCAGGCGGCACGCTCGGTGAGTTCGTCAAGGCCGTGCAGGTGGCGGTGCCCCGGCAGCCGGTGAACGTCGTGCTGCATGAACGCGACGGGGCGACCGGGTCGGTCAGCTCGGTCCACATCGGGCCGATCTCGGTGCGCGACGTCACGCCGACCGCGCTGTTTCGGTCGCTCGTCTACCTGGCGCCTCAGGGAAATGAGCTCCTCGTCCAGGTCACCGGCGACGAGACGCCCGATGCCCCGGGTTCCGGGCCCGGCGCGCGCGAGGCGGGTCGGGCGGCCGGCGCGCCGATCATCACCATCTGGTCGCGCCCGACGGCGGGGTCGCCGGGTGCTCCGTCTCCGGCGGCCCGTCCGGCCGTCGAGATCATCGACCTGAGCGCCTATCTGTTCCAGGACGGAACTGGCCTGCAGGCCGCACCGGCGAAGGAACGTCTCGATCGCCTCATGGATGCCATCGGCGCTGCACTGGATCTCTCGGGGCAACTCGGCGTCGAAGCCAGGGACTTTCGGATTCACGAGCCGACTGGCCTGCTGATGGTGAAGGGCGACGACGCACAGCGGATGCTGGTGCGGGACGTCGTCGAACGCATCATCCACCGCGAAGGACCCGACCCAGGCGGCGGGAAGCCCTGATGACCCGCCGACGAGGCGCTTCGCAACACGTCCCCACGTGCCGTCCGATGAACACGCCGAGCCCGTGCCGCGCGAACGTGAGGTGCCTCGTGCCGGGCGCGACGCGGCGTGGATCACGCGCGAACTCAGGACCGGGTCGCGCGACGCGCTCGCCGAGGCGTACGACCGGTTCGCCGAGGCGATCGTGCGCGACGTGCGGCGCCGGACCGGCCGGGACGAGGCATTCGCCCTCGACTGCCTGCAGGAGACCATGGTGAGGCTCGCCGCGAATCCGCCGTCCTGCTCGGCCGACGAGGAGCTCGGCGCCTGGCTCCGGGTCGTGGCGATCCGGGTGGCGCGCTCGTCGCTCGTTGCCGAGTCGCGCCGGGTCCGGCGCGAGCGCGCGCACGCGGCGGAGCGGCGGCGGTCGTCGGCGGCCGACGTTGCCGCGGGCGTTCGCCACGCCGGTGAAGCCGAGGCCGAGCTGCAGCGCGTCCTCTCGAGGCTCGACGACGACGAGCGCGAGCTGCTGAGGCTGCGCGTCGTGCATGGATGGTCCATCCCCGCGATTGCCCGGTGGATTGCGTCGGAGCCGCGGCGGGTCGAGAGCAGGGTGCGGCGCATGCTCGCGCGGCTGCGCGAAGGGGGGCGCCCATGATGGACGACGATCTGCGCAGTGCCGTGAAGGCCAGGCGCATGCAGGTGCTCGAGGCTGCCGGGCGGGCGCTCGACCGGTCGGTCCGGCGTCGCCGTGCGCAGCGTCGGTTCGCCGCCGCTGGTGCCGTGGCGTCGATGGCGGTCGCGGTGCTGGTGGCGGCATGGCCGCGTCCGGCGCCCGTTGCCGATTCCGATCACGGCCGCGTCGACGTGGTGATCCTCCGGGGCGGCGAGTCGCGCATCGACGTCACGGTGGTCCGTGGAGGCCACGCCCACACGATCTCGCCGCGCCGCATCGGCGATGACGAGCTTGATGCCGAGCTGCTGTCGGCCCTCGGCGACCGGTTTGGTTCCGTCGGCATGATCCGCCGCGGACGGGAGGTCGCGGTGATCGACATCGCCACCGGCAGGTCCATCGCGCTCGGGCCGCGCTCGGCGGACGAGTGAGGTCGCGGCACGCGCCCCGACCGGCTCAGGGGCGTGCAGCGCCTGACGCGCGCCCGCGCGTCGCCCCGAACAACTCAAGCATGTCCGGCGGCGCCACGCCCCGCCAGCGGTCACGGCCCAGGATGCAGACGAGGTCGATCTCCAGGGCGGTGTGCAGGTCGGCGAATTCCGCATCGAGTCGCGCGTCGAGCCGCTCGGCCGAGCCGGCGATGGCGGCCTCGGGGGGCAACGGAAGCAGTTCCGTCGCACCGGCGTCCCCGAGCGAGGATCGTGCGATCGCGACCCGGGCGCGACGCTCGTTGCACAGGCGGCTGGCCAGTCGGTAGTTCTCCAAGGCCCGATCCACCGCGGCACGCTCGTCGTCGGTGCGGGCGGCCGCTGCGGCTCGCATGCCCGTCCGGCGCGCGGACCCGTCCTCGCGCCAGTTCCGGAAGACGCCGCGCAGGAGCGCCGACTCGAGCCGGGCGCGCTGCGCCGCGCCGTCGGGTCCATCTTCGGCAGCGGCGAGCATTGCCGCCATCATGGCCACCGTGGCTCGGTCGGAAGCGATCGTGGCGGTCCTCGCCGCGTCAAGTTGCCGGTGGTTGTTCGGGGGGCTTCGCAGGTCGAGCCGCTTTGCGTTCCATTCGTCCCATGCCGCCGCGAGGTCGAAGGCCGCCCGCCGCCGGGCGGGCATCGCCGCCATGAAGCGCGGCGACTCGCGAACGATGGCCGCGCGCACCCGTGCGGCTGCGGCGGGCGAGAGCGCGGCGGCATCGAGAATGTCCATCCAGCGCGGGTGGACGCGGATGCGGTCGGCCGACGCGGCGGCGGAGTCAATGCCCGTCACCTCGCGATCGGTGAAGCGCCGCAGCCGCTCCAGCGCGACCGCCTGCTGCGCCGCGTCCATCCCGGCCGGCACGCACTGGGCGATCGTCTCGAAGAACGCCTCGTCGATCGACTCGGCCGCGCGCCAGGCGGTGTCTCTGATGGCGAGCGCCTCGCGCAGGTGCTTCGGCCAGTCGTTGTTCTTTGCACCCATGCTCGGCGCCAGCCGATGGCGCGTCTCCGAGAGCCTCGGGATCGCGGCCTCCACCTCGGCGTCCCAGCGCCGCTGGTGGGTGGCCCATGCATCGTCGATGCACGCCAGCGCCACGGCCGACGCCGTGCCGTCCAGCGCGGACCTCACGCGTTCCCGCATCGCCTGCGCGTCGAGGCGGCGCGGGATGCCACGCCGGACGTAGCCGTTGGCATCCAGGAACTCCGGCGTGAATCCGGCGGTGATGTCGGAGAATCGTTCGACCATTGCGAGGCGCGACGGCGGATCCGGGTCGGGCGGCATGGCCTCGGCCATCTCGCGCTGCCACTCGGTCATGGTGTCGCGCTGGACCAGCCAGTAGCTGTCCCGCCCGGCGTGGTTCACGCGGATCCCGCCCAGTGAGCCGCCAGCCGCCAGGATGCGTGGGCCCAGGACGCGGGCCAGCTCGGCGTGCAGCGACTCAAGCCTGCGGGCGTTTGGGTCGTTGCTCGCACCACCCTGGTTCCAACTGAGCGATGGGTCATCGAGCGAAAGACTCAGTCCGCGCATCGGGCCCGGGTCGAGGAACGTCTCGTCCTCGCGGCTGCGCATGCGCGCGCGGTCGGCGGCCATGCGCGCCACGACCGCGGGTCGCCACCGCGCGGCGATCGACTCGATGGCCGCGCGCACGGGGTCGTCGGCGGGCAGCGCGGCCAGCGCGTCCCGCAGGTGGCCCTCCGTCGACAGCACCATCCAGCCGGCGCCGCCAGGCATCGTGAGGACCGCCCATGGGCTCGTGCGCAGCCGGAGCTCATGGCACTCATCGGGGGGCAGGTCGGCGCAGAGGCGTTCGATCGTCGCGTCCTCGGCCGCGCGCACCGCGTTGCGGGCCTCGAGAAACGGGGTGGCTGCATCCCCGCACAGCTCGCGCATGCGGGCGCGCAGGCGTTCGGCTTCCTCTTCGCTGAACGCCGCGCCGACCGCGGGCAGCACGCCGCCGAACACCTGCTCAAACGCGCCTGCGGCGGCCATCGCGAACGCCCCGTAGTCGCGGATCTCGCGCCGAAGCAGGGCGACCAGCGTCGTGTTGCGCGCTGCGAGCGTCGCGCGCAGCCGCGCTCGGATGGCAGGATCGACGTCCAGCCGTGCGACGGCCTCGCTGAGGAACGGAATCACTCCCGTGGGTTCCTCCATGGGCAGCGATCCAAGCAGCCGGTCGGCCTCGCGCGCGGTCGCCGCGCGCCCGACGGCCTCCCGGACCGCCGCCTGCCGCCCGGGGTCGGGCTCGTCCGCGGCCAGGACCGCCGCGATGGACTCGAACATCGCGCGGTCGGCGGCCTCGGCATCGGCAAGCATCCGTTCCTGCGCGCGGACCGCCTCGCGCATGCGCGCCCGCGACGGGTCGCGGCGCATGAAGCGCAGTTCGTCGTAGAGCGAGGTGCCTGCCCGCCAGCGTGTTCCGCCGTCGCCCTCGGCGAAGGCGCCGTAGGACCGCATCATGTCGCGGTGCGCGGACGCGACGATCGACAGCTCGTCCGGCGTCGGGGGCGGGTCGACGTGCTCCTCCAGCAGGATCCGCAGCCGCCCGAGCGAGATCGGCGGCGCGACCAGCTCGCCGGTCCCGGCATGCGCGGCACCGGACGCGGCCGGCGTCGCCGGCGCGACGAGCACCAGCGGCAGGAGCCACGCGGGGAGCGTGCGGAGGGCACGTCGGATGGCGGATGCGGGTGCGTGGCGAAGCATGCGGCGGCCCGTCAGATGGACGGGCGAGGCAGGGTGCCGTGATCCAAAACGGCCACGGCCCCGTCGTTGGACGGGGCCGTGAAGCGAGGCGGACGGGAATCGAACCCGCAACCACCGGCGTGACAAGCCGGTACTCTAACCAATTGAGCTACCGCCCCTTCGGGCCCGTGCGCGCCCGTTGCCGGGCCGCTGCGGAGGGGAAATGATAGCGAATCCGGCCGGGGGCGCAAGCGGCATCGTGCCGTGCCGCCGCCCGCCGTCCGCGCGGAAGGCCCGTGTTTCTCAGGACTTCCACTTGATCGAGCATCCGATGCTCGGCCGCTGCGGCGTGGGGCACGGCCGCCCGGCAAGCACCGCGTCGATCGCCGCGCGCAGGCTGGCGCCCGTCACGGGCTGCCCGTTGTTCGGGCGGCTGTCGTCAAGCTGGCCGGCGTAGGCCAGCCGGTGCGCGCGGTCGAAGAGGAAGAAGTCCGGCGTGCACGCGGCGTCGAAGGCGCGCGCCACCGACTGGTCCGCGTCATGCAGGTACGGGCATGCGTAGCCCGCGTCGGCCGCCTCGGCCGTCATGGCGTCGGGCCCGTCGGCGGGGTACTTCGCCTCGTCGTTGGAGCACACGTAGACGCACGCCCACCCGCGCGCCGCGGCGTCGCGCGAGAGCGCCGCCAGCTCGGTGCGGATGTGCTTCACGAACGGGCAGTGGTTGCAGATGAAGGCGACCAGGAGCGGCATGCCGGCGAAGTCGTCGCGCCCGACCATGCGCCCGCTCACGACGTCGCGGAGCCGGAAGGCGGGGCAGGGGCTGCCGGTCGCGAGCTTGAACGTGCTTTCGAGGGGAGGCATGCGGTGAGGGTAGGCGCGCGGACGGCGGTACGCTCGTTCCGTGCCCACGCGCAGGGACCCCGACGAAGGCCCGCAGGAGTCCGACCTCGACCGCTTCGGGGAGGACTCCCCGATGGCCGATGCGCGCTGCCCGGACTGCGGCGGCCCGGTCTGGAGCGAGGCGGACGTCTGCCCGAAGTGCTTCGCCTACTTGGGCGGCGATGCGCCGCGCCGCGCGCCCGGGCCCTTCGCGGGCAAGTGGCGGGTGATCGTGGTGCTGGCGCTCCTGGCGGCCATGCTGACGCTGGCCGGGATCCCGGTGGTGCAGGCGTTCCTCAGGCGGTAGGCGCGCCGCGCAAAACGACTGCGCCCCGTCCGCAGGGGACGGGGCGCGTCGAGTGCCTCGGCAAGGATTCGAACCTTGGACCCGCTGATTAAGAGTCAGCTGCTCTACCAGCTGAGCTACCGAGGCAGGCTGGCGAGGCGAGAAGTATAGCGAGACCTCGCCCCTGCCGTCATGCCTTGGCGCCGTGGCAGGACTTGTACTTCTTGCCGCTGCCGCAGGGGCAGGGCTCGTTGCGCCCGACCACCTTCATGGCCTTCTCGCTGAGCTCCTTCTTCGCGGGTGCGCCGCCCGAGCCGGCAAGCTCGGCCTGCTCGATCTGCGCCTGCTGGTCGGCGGTGGGTGCCGGGTCTGCCGGCAGCGCGGCCGGGGCCGCCGCCGGCCGGGGCGCGGCCCGCACCTGGGGCTGGATTCGCCCCTTCAGCAGGATGTCGCTGGTGCGCTCGCGCACCTGCTCGAGCGTCTCGTTGAACGTCTCCGCCGCACCGCGCTTGAACTCGATGCGCGGGTCCTTCTGCGCGATGCCGCGGTAGCCGATGGCATCCTTGAGCTGCTCGATGGCATGAAGGTTGTTCTTCCACGCCTCGTCGTAGATCTGCAGCAGCACCCAGCGCTCGAACTGCTCGAGCTCGTGGCGCGCGAAGGACCTCAGGCGCTCGCGCACGAAGCCGTCGGGGTCCTTCGCGCAGCGCTCGCGCTCGAACTCGCCGAGGCTGAGCATGCACTCGCGCTCGAACCAGCCAGCGACCGACTCGACGTCCCGGCCCGCGGCCAGGCACGCCTGCGCCCGCCGGTCGAGCTCGGCGGCGTCGAGCTTCCGCGCGGCCTCCGACAGGAACCCGGCCAGCTCGGCCGGCTGCTGCGACGGCAGCGTCTCCGGCGTCCAGTCCAGGCCGTACCGCGTGCGCGCGAAGGTGCAGAAGTCCGCAAGCGCCCCGCGCGCAAGATCGGCCTGCTGCTCGGGCGACTGCGACGCCTGTGCCAGGCGCGCGGAGGTCATCTCCATCCAGTAGTCGATGGCGTAGCGCACCTCGCGGTCCTGGTAGAGCTCGCGTGCCCGGGCAGCAAGCTTCGTGCCTGCCTCCTCGGGGGTCTTGCAGGCGCGCAGGTCGGCCGGGTCGAACGACGCGCCGAACTTGTTGGTCGCCCACTTGGCCAGCTCGTCGGCGCCGTAGTTCTTCACCAGGAACGCCTCCACGGGGGAGTTGTCGATGGTGCGGAACTTGGCGGCGGCCGATTCCTCGATCAGGCGCTTGACCGGCTCGGGGTCGCCCGCCGTCACCAGGTCCGCCGGCAGCTCGGCCCCGAAGTTGGTGCGGGCCCATGCCTGCAGCTCCTCGACGTTCCACTCCGACGGGTCGACGTCCGGGTCCATGTACTCGCCGACGGTGTTGCCGATCGTGACCGAGGCCTCCTCGAGGGTCTCGACGTCGATCACGCGCTTCACCTTGTCGGCATCGCGGCCCACGAACCGCTCGGGCTCGATGACCACGTTGTAGCGCTCGCGCACCCACTCCGAGATCTCGCGCGCGGCATAGTCGGGCCCGAGGTGGCGGTGCGCCGAGTCCACGCACGATTCCTCGACGTAGCGCATCGACGCGTCGCGGATGCCGCGGTGCTCGAGCACCGGCTGGCGCATGCCGTAGAAGGTGCGGCGCTGGTACTCCATGGGCTCGTCGTACTCGAGGATCGCCTTTCGGTACTGGAAGTTGCGCTCCTCGACCTTGCGCTGCGCCTTCTCGACGGCGCGGGTCAGCATGCCTGCCTCGATCTGGTCGCCTTCCTTCATGCCCAGGCGCGAGAGCAGGGCAAGCGTCGCCTTGCCGGCGAACATCTTCATCAGGTCGTCGTCGAGGCCCAGGAAGAAGCGGCTGGAGCCGCGGTCGCCCTGGCGGCCGGCGCGGCCGCGAAGCTGGTTGTCGATGCGGCGGCTCTCGTGGCGCTCGGTGCCCACGATGTGCAGGCCGCCCATCGCCTCGACCGACTCGAAGAACCGCAGCCGGTGCAGGCCGAAGCTGCCGATGGAGTCGAGGGTCTCCTCGAGGTCCTCGCGCCCGGCGGTGGCCACCTTGGTGTCCTGCAGGCCGGGCACGTGCTCCATCGCCCACTGCCTCATGAGCGCCAGGCGCGCCTCCTCGACGCCCATCGCCTCGGCTTCCGAGGCCGGGATCGGGCGCCCGTCGCGCCGCAGCTGGCGCCTGGCCATGTGCTTCCACATCGCCTCCAGCACGCGCTCCTCGCCCCAGGACGCATCGGCCTCCTTGGGGCAGAGGTCGCGGCGCTTCCAGTGCTCGACCAGGGTCGCCGGGTCGCACTTGCCCAGCTTGATGTCGGTGCCGCGGCCGGCCATGTTGGTGGCGATCATCACCGCGCCGAGCTTTCCGGCGCCGGCGACGATCTCGGCCTCGCGCTCGTGCTGCTTGGCGTTCAGCACCTCGTGGGGAATGCCGTACTTCTGCTTGAGCAGGCGGCTCAGGAATTCGCTCTTCTCGACGCTCGTCGTGCCCACCAGCACCGGGCGCCCCAGGTCGTGCAGGCGCTTGATCTCCTCGACGATCGCCGGCCACTTGTCCTTCTGCGAGAGGAGGACGATGTCGTTTCGGTCCACGCGCACCACGGGCTTGTTGGTGGGGATGCTGACCACGCCCAGTCGGTAGATCTCGTGGAACTCGGTGGCCTCGGTGTCGGCGGTGCCGGTCATGCCCGCGAGGCGCTTGTAGAGCTTGAAGTAGTTCTGGATGGTGATCGTGGCCATGGTCTGCGTCTCCTCCTTGATGGGGACGCCTTCCTTCGCCTCGACCGCCTGGTGCAGGCCGTCCGACCACTGCCGCCCGACCATCTTGCGGCCGGTGTTCTGGTCGACGATCACGACGCCGGGCTGCCCGTGCTCGTCCGGCGCCACCACGTAGTCGCGGTCGCGCACGTAGACCGTGCGCGCGCGCACCGCCTGCTCCAGGAGATGGGGCATGTCCACGTTCTCGCCCACGTAGAAGCTGCCGATCTTGGCATCCTTCTGGGCCTCGGTGATGCCGTCGCTGGTGAGCGTGGCGCGCTTCTTGTCGAGCTCCACCTCGTAGAACTGCGGGTGGCGGTCGCGCGCCTTCTCGAGCTGCTTCAGCTCGCCCTGCGCGGCCTTCAGCTCCGCGCGCAGGCGGGGCACGGCGCCCTTGTCGCGGGTGTTGCGGATGTCGCCCTCCAGGCCCGCGCAACGGGCCTGCGCCGCCTTCACCTTCTCTTCGGCCTCGTTCCAGGGCTCCTGCTTCTGCACCAGGCTTGCGGCCAGGCGGTCGGCCAGCTCGTAGCGGGGCTTGGTGGCGTGCGCCATGCCGCTGATGATGAGCGGCGTGCGCGCCTCGTCGATCAGGATGGAGTCCACCTCGTCGACGATGGCGAAGTCGTGCTTGCGCTGGACCTGGTCCTCCGGGCGCATCTTCATGTTGTCGCGGAGGTAGTCGAAGCCGAACTCGCTGGTGGTGCCGTACACCACGTCGCAGCCGTAGGCGGCGCGCTTCTCCTCGTGCGTCTGCATGTGGATCGGGTGGATGGCCCCGACCGTCAGCCCCAGCGCGCGGAAGAACGGGAACGTCCAGTCGCGGTCGCGCTGCACCAGGTAGTCGTTGACGGTCACCACGTGCACCTGGAGCCTCTCCAGGCACGCCAGGTAGCAGGCCAGCGGGCCGACGATGGTCTTGCCCTCGCCGGTGCGCATCTCGGCGATCTGGCCCTCGCTCAGCACCACGCCGCCGATGATCTGCACGTCGAATGGCCGCGCGCGGAAGGGTGGGCGGCTCTCGGGGAAGAGCTCGCGCACGGCCTCGTAGAGCGCGGGGTCAAGGTCGACGAACATCCAGGACGGCGTCGCCTTCTCGCACCCGAGGAACGCACCCTCCGGCGGCGCCTCGGGGGTGGCGGCGATGCGGGCGATGGCGTCGTCGTACAGCGCGCGCGCGGCGGCGGGCAGCCGCGATGGGTCGAAGCGCTGGTCCTCGGGAAGGTCCGGGTTGAAGATGCTGCGGATGCCGACGGCACGGTCCATCGCCTCGCGGGCGACGGCGAAGATCTCCGGCCGCATGTCGACGGACTTCTCGCCCGTGGCGATCCGGTCGCGGAACTCGGCGGTCTTCGCCATGAGCTGCGCGTCGGTGAGGCGGCGCACCTCGGGCTCGAGCTTGCTGACGAGCTCGACCTGCTTGAGGTAGCGCTTGACCATGCGCTGGTTCTGGGTGCCGAGGGTCTTGCGGACGACCCAGTCGAGGATGGGGATGCCACGGAGGAGCTGGTTGCTGGACATGGGAGTGGGCCGGCGGCGACGCCGGCATCGTGAGGTCGGTGCGGAAGATGGACGGATGGCCCGCGGAGGGCGGGAACGGGCCGCGCCCGAGGACGGGCAGCGGCGGCGGCGCGGCTCAGGCGCGCGCGGGCGGCGGCAGCGAGGTGTGCCGCAGCAGGATGGCCGCGCGGCGCGCAAGCTGCGCATCGGCGGCACGGTGCCGGCAGGCCGGCGTGGCCGTGGTCCCCGGGGCAGGCAGTCGCGCGGCGCGCACCACGGTCGCACCCGGCGCCGCCGAGTCGACCAGCGTCGTGACGCCCGAGAGCATGGACCCCGAGCCGGCGCCCGGCACCGTGGCCATCACGGCCATGGTCAGGAGCACGGCCGCCAGCGTTGCCAGGGTCGACGCGATGCCGCCGCGCGCCGGGTAGGCGGGCAGGGTGGCAGCGGTCTCGATGGACAAACGCGGGGCCAAGGCCCTCAAGTATGCGCGGGCACGCCCCCGCCCGCAAGCCCGGCGCCCTGCAGCAGGGCCGCCCAGTCCGTTCGTTCACCCGCGTAGGCGGAATGATGGTGATTACGGACCCTGCCGGCGTGGATCACGAACGCCCCGGGCATGAGGAGCGGGTCGCCGACTGGGTAGCCGACGCCGTGGCCGGCGAAGAACGCGGGGATCGCGCGCAGGAGGTTGCGAGGCCCCAGCAGCTCGGCAAACGTGCCGCGACGGATGCCGAGGGCGCGCGCGAGGCGCTGGTCCGGGTCGGCGAACGCAGGCACGTCCCCCAGGCCATGGCGGGCGAGGTGCGGCGCCGCGTCGACGGCGTCGGCCGAGTGCAGGATCGCGAGTTCGATCCCCTGCGCCTCGAGGGTCTCGCGCCGGCGCGCGAGGTCGGCGAGGGTCTCGCGGCAGAAGGTGCATCCGAAGTGGCGCACGGCGACCAGCAGCACCGGGCGGCGCTGGCTGAGTTCGTTGAGCGACCGGCCGCGGTGATCGCGTGCGATGCAGAGCGCCGACCCGACCGGGAGCACCGCCGACCCCGGCCCGCGGTCAGCCGCGGCATCCATCGTGGCGCACGCGCCGCCGCAGGCGTCGATGCCGCGCGCCGACACCCACGATGCGCGCAGGATCAGGAAGAACGGGATCCACCACAGGAGGTCGTTCGTCGGGATGGTGAGCCCGAAGCGCCAGTCGATCTCGCCGCGCGAGGCGCACCAGACGAACCCGATCGGTCCAAAGATCTTCCCCAGGAAGCCGACCAGCACGATCGGCCAGTGGCGGACCGGGTCGATGCTCGCGGCGAGGTAGCCGATCCCGTAGACCCCGATCACCATTCCCAGGCACTGCCAGATCGCGCGCCCCGTGCCGACCAGCGGCTCGACCCCGAAGAGGGCCAGCGGCGCGTCCGGCGCCAGCACCACCCCGGCGCCCCAGAGCAGGTTGTAGATCCCGGCGGCAAGGAGCCACCGCCTCATCCAGGGGCGGAACGGCGTGGCAGGAGGTTCGCCGGCCATGGCGGACGTCATGTCCGCGTCTTCGCGCGCGCCGGGGCGCGGATTCGCGGCCCCGGC
>VEQS01000030.1 GCA_018883105.1 Phycisphaerales bacterium | reverse complement strand
GATGCCGTAGCCCGTGGCCCGCGAACGGGGCGACACCAGCTGGCACAGGATCGGCATGTTGTTGCAGTCGAAGAGGCCCCAGCCCAGGCCGAAGAGCGCGAGGAACGCCACCGCCACCCCGAGCGAACCGGCGTTCCCGACGCCGAAGAGCGCCGGCACCAGGAGCGCGATCCCGACCGCGCTGGTGTAGGCGCGCCCGCGCGGCGTGAGGCCCGACCATCGGTCCGCCGCCACGCCGCCGAGCGCCACGCCCACCATCATCGCAATCGTCGTGAACAGGGTGGCCGAGACGCCCGCGGCGCCCTGCCCCAGGCCGAATTCCTGCTTGAGGATGGCCGGCATCCAGTCGCGCACGATCCATCCGGCGAGCGCGGGGAGCGTGAAGCACGCGACGAGCAGGAGGAACGGCAGGCTGGAGAGCAGCTCAAGCAGGGACGCGGCCATGCCCGGCCGCGGCGGGGTGATCCCGTCGCCGGTGGCTCCCGCCGCGCGCGCAGGCGGCAGCAGGAAGGCGAGCGGGAGCGCGTACAGCACGCCCATCGCACCGGCCACGTGGAAGGCGAAGCGCCAGCCCAGTCCAGGCGCATCCGCGACGTACCCGCCGAAGCCGCCGAGCATCATCCCCACGTAGATCGCCGTCTGGTGCACGCCGACCGCGCGCGACCGCGTCGCACCGGAGTGATGGTCGGCGATCAGCGCGAGCGCAGCCGGGATGTAGAAGGCCTCGCTGATCCCCATGAGCGTGCGCGCCCACATCAGCTCCCGAAACGTGGTGGCGCTGCCGGTGGCCCAGGTCACCGCGCTCCAGGCGACCAGGCTCGCGACGATGGTCGGACGGCGTCCGAACCGGTCCGCCACCAGTCCGCCGAGCGGGCTCAGGAACGCGTACATCCACTTGAACTGCCCAAGCATCAGTCCCCAGTTGGCGTCGGTGCCGACGTCGGGCACGTCGGCCATCACGGAGAACTTCATCGACGCCAGCATCTGGCGGTCGAGGTAGTTCAGGAGCGCCACGGGCCACAGCAGGGCCACGGCCATCCACGCCGTCCGGACCCATGCGGGGCCGTGGGCGACGCGGGCGTGATCACGATCGTCCATGGCCGGGCAGCGTATGGTCAACCCGAACGGGTCCCCAGCGCGGGCGAGGGGCGCGGCAAAAGCGCCGCAGGCAGCCGTTTCGGGCTGCCTGCGGCAGTGTGTGTGAGGACCGAAGTCTTGTTGCCGATCGGGCTCCCCGGGGGGAGCGCCGACCTCAGCGGCGGCGGCGGCGACCGGCGAGGCCGGCGACGCCCAGGAGGGCAACCGCGCCGGGGGCCGGAATCACGATCGAGAGCGTGTCGGCCGTCGGATACTCACCCGAGTCCACCGAGATGGAGATGCTCGTGATGAGTGCGCCCGTCGAGTAGAAGCCGGTGAAGGCCGTGGCGCTGTTGATCGCGCCGATGAAGCCCGAGCCGTCCGACAGGGTGACCTGCAGGAAGGTGGGCTGGACGGCAAAGGCGATGTCGGTGGCGAAGAACCGTCCACCCACGCCCTGCACGCCCTGGTTGAACGTGAAGGTCAGGGCCGTCGAGTTGTTCGTCGACATGAAACCGGCGTCCGCGAACAGGCCGCCGGTGGCGGTGGCCGTCCAGGTGAAGCCCGGGGCGGAGGCGAAGTTGCCGGTCAGGGGCGACGTGTAGAAGCCCGAATACGAGGAGAACTCCTCCGTCGCGACGACCTTGCCGTTGCTGGTCGCGAAGAGCGCGAAGAGGCTGGCGTCGTTGAAGGAGATGATGCCGGCCGAGGCAGCGCCGCTCAGGGCGAGGGCGGAGGCGGCGGCAACAGGAAGGGAGCGGTTCAGCATGGGGAAACTCCGATGGAAACAACAAGTCTTCGGGGAAGAACTCGACACACACGACGGCTTGGTGTCGGCCTCGGCACGGGGGGAACCGCGAGACCCAACGGGAACAATGCCGTCGACCGAACATAGCCCCGCTTTGGGGGAGGGCAAATGGAAGGGGGACGGATTCGGAAGAACCAAATATGACCAATAAAATTGCTATCATTGGATCATGTTCGCCCAAGTTGCCTCCGCCGCCCGCCTCGCGGCCAGTCTTGGGATCAGCGCCTGGTGCGTGGCGGCAATCGGGTACGCCCCGACTGGGCCGTCCGCCACGACGGCGGCGGCGGCCGCGACGGTCGGCGCCATGCTCGTGGCCGCCGGGGTGGCGGCGCGGCGCACGCACTCGGCCCGCCGACGGTGGTCGGCGCGCATGGCGCTTGTCGGGGCGTGGGTCGCGACGGTCGGGTGGTTCCTGCTGGTCCCGCCGCCTGCCGAGGCCGACTGGCTGCCCGAGTGCGCCGAAGCGCCCACCGTCGAGTGGGGCGAAGGCACGGTGACCGTCCGCGGCATCCGCGACTTCGACTACCGGACCTCGGACATCGACGCCGAGCCTCGGTGGACGGACCGGACCTTCGAACTCGACCGGATCCGCACCGCCGACCTCTTCTTCTCCTCGTGGGGCCCCAAGCTGATCTGCCACACGTTCGTGAGCTTTGGGTTCGAGCAGCCGGACGGCGGCATGGTGCACGTGGCCGTCTCGATCGAGGTCCGCAAGCGCCGGGGACAGACGTACTCCGCGGTCGGCGGCATGTTCCGGCAGTTCACCTTGCTCTATGTCTGGGCCACCGAGCGCGACGTGGTCGGCGTGCGCGCGAAGTTCCGCGGCGAGGACCTGCGCCGGTACCGGCTCGCCATGACGCCGGACGAGGTGCGCGTGCTCTTCGAGCGCTACGCCATCGAGACCGAGACCCTCGCCGGGACACCGCGCTGGTACAACGCGGTCACGCAGAGCTGCGGGGTCGACATCATGCGCACCGCCTGGGGAGACCGAATGCCGCTGTTTCCCCCGCTCCGCATGCTGCTCAACGGAACCTGGGAGGAGCGGGCGTGGGAAGAGGGCCGGCTGGACCGGACGCGCTCGTTCGAGGCCGTGCGCGCCGAGGCCAACATCACCTCGGATGCACGCGCCGCAGGGGCCGACGACTTCGGCACCGCCATCCGGCGGCGCGACGTGGTCATGGGGGTTCGGGCGCCCGAACCGACCGCCGCAGCGTCACCGTGAAGGTGGGCGCCTTGGGGTGGTCGGTCGTGATCTCGACGTAGTCGGGCCGGTCGAGCGCGCGCCAGCGCAGCCAGTCGATGGCAACCGAGTGTTCGGCCGCCGCGCCCTCTGGAAGCGCTGCCGCGATCGCAGGCTGCACGCGAATGACGCGGAACGGCACGCCGTCAGCCGCCTCGAGGCGGACGACGCCCTCGGCCGGCGACGCCTCGCGCTCCGGCGGCCCCTCGAGCATGCGCGGCTCGCACGTGACGAACATGCCGACGGTGCCCTGCACCGCGATCACCGTGGGCGAGGCGCCCTGCACGAGGAACGCCACGCTCTTGACCAGCCGCTCGCCCTGCGAGTCGCCGGCGGTCATGGTGACGGTGGCCTCGGCGGTGCCGCCCGCGGGAATCGGCCCACGCGGCCAGTCGACGGTGGTGCAGCCGCAGCTCGGGAGCGCGGCCGAGAGGCGGACCTCGCGGTCGGTCACGTTGCGCACGGTGACCGTGCGCGAGGAAGGCTTACCCGGGACGAGCTCTCCGAACTCGAGGTTCGACGGCTCGACCGCGACGGCCGCAGGTCCGGCAAACTGCGTGGACTCGGGACTGCCGACGTCGCTGGCCTGGTCGCTCGGCCGCGTGACGAGCCATGCCACGCCGGCGAGCGCGACCAGCCCCCCGAGCGCCATCGCCGTCAGCTGGGAACGGTCGATCGCCATGGTGCCCTGCCCGTGCGGTGCCGAAGCCCGGTCAGAACCCGACCGCCGGCTTGTTGCCGATCTTGGTCATGTCCACGGTCTTGGTCCACGCCTCGAGGCCCGTGCGCAGGTTCGTCAGCGTCAGGCGAAAGGTGTAGGTGGACTGCTTGGTGTCGCCGGCCGAGCGCTTCACCTGCGTGATCTTGCCGGTGAGCGAGAAGTCCGGGTCCGGCAGCTGCGCCTTGCCGTCGCCCTTCAGGAACGCGTCGCGCCGCAGGACGTCCTGCGCGGTCTTGTCCTCGGCGTTGTTGCCGAAGGTGGTGACCACGGTGGCCTGGCCGCCGTTCACCAGCTGCTCCCGCATGCGGTAGGTGAGCTCGCCGACGTCGAAGCGCGAGCTGGTGTCGTTGACCACGTCGCTCACCACCAGCTGCGCGGGCTGGTTCTTCCCGGTCTTCAGGATCCCGGTCTCGGCCAGGGACTCGAGCATGCCGCCGGTGGCCTTCAGGATGTCCTGCATGTCGACCTCGCCGGGGCTGACGATGCCCTCGGTGCTGCCCGTCTCGATGTAGCGGGCGCGCTCGCCGCAGGCGGCAAGGGCGAGGAGTGCGGCGACGGCGGCGGCGGTGGGACGGATCGGCATGGTGGCGCTCCGGAGGGTCATGGGACGGTGCTCAGGTGTCCGCGCGGCGGACCTGCAGGCGGAAGTCGGTGGCGGATTCGCTGGGCGCGACCGAGCGGATCACGGTCGATCCGCCGGACGGCACGTTGGTCGACTTCCACTGGCTGGTCATCGACGGGATGACCGAGCCGTTGGCATCGACCCAGTCGAACCGGTACGCGAACGTGCGGTACGAGAACCCGTTGTTCTCCACGTCGACCTGCACCTCGAGCGGCCCGCCCTTCGTCGGCTGCATGCGCACCTCCTTGCAGCTGAGGAAGATCTGCTGCAGCAGGTCGTTCACGCGGGTCTGCGCGGGCACGGCGGTCTTCGCCGGCTCGGTGCGGGTGTACGTGGTGTTGACGGTGCCGCAGCCGGCGAGCGAGCACGCGGCGGCGAGGACGGCGAATCGGGAGGGGGTCGTCATGGCGTGGTCGGCGTGGGAGGCGCGTCGAAGGCCGGGTCGTGATGGTCCGCCGGGATCGGCGGACCGACCACCTCAGCACCACGGTACATCATGACCGAGGGCGTCGACGTCGATGCGGAGGGCAGCGTGACCAGCGCGATGTTCGGTGCACCCGGCTGCACGTACAGCCGGCAGAGCCGCGACCCGTCGCCGCGCCGCAGCAGGATGCGCCCCGATGCCGGCGTCGGCACGCGCAGCAGCGCCACCTGCTTCGGCATGGTGGTCCAGGCGCGCAGGTCGGCGGCGGTCGAGCCGGCCTGGTAGGCGATGCCCGCGATCTGCACCAGGATCCCCGCGGTGGAGCTGGACTGGTACGCCGCCTGGCTGGCGGCCCACGTGGCCGCGGCCTTCGACGCCGAGCTGATGATCTCCTGCGTGACGATCGCCGGCAGGCGCCCGTTGAAGTCGACCTCGACCATCGCGTCGATGTCGGCCAGGAGCTCGGATCGACCGCCGCCCTCGCCCTCGACCATCACCTCGGGCGCGAAGTCCCCGCGCCGGCGCAGGATCGGGAAGGCCGCCGACAGGTAGTTCACCTGCCCCACGGGGATGGGGATGTCGAGCCGGAACTCGCGGTAGTCGGGGGCGAGGCCGGTGAGGAAGAAGATCCACGTCACCGCAGGGTCGCCGGCCCCGTCGATGAGCGCAATGTCCGTCGCCGCCGCCGCCATGCCGGGCATCATCTCCTGCACGGCGCGCAGGTCGGCGCGCGCGTTCTGCCGGTCGCCCGCGTCGCGTCCGGCGGCGATCATGGTGACCGCGCGCAGGTAGCTCGTGAACGGATTGGCGAACGACGCCTTGCCGAGGGTCGCCGGATCGGCGGCCCACTCGCGGCGCACCCGCGCCACGGCGTCGGTGGCGACCGCGGAGTCCCAGCCTTCCTTCCGCCATTGCGCGTTGGCCTGGTCCTGCGCGGCATTCACCTCCTTCACGTAGCGGGCCACCGCGTCCTGCTGGAAGTCGGCGGCGCGGTTCAGCTCGATGCGCGCGCTGGCCACGTCGCCGAGCCAGAGGTAGTTGGCTCCCTGCAGCGTGCACAGCATGATGCGCTCCGGGGGCGTGGCCCGGTAGATGCGCATCGTCTGGTTCACGGCCGTGGTGACCAGCGCCTCGCTGACGGTGGCCTCGGCCTTGGCGTCGAGGTAGGGGCGCACCGCCTCGTAGGCCTTGCCATACCACTGGATCGACTCCGGGATCGCCATGTCGGCCTGGCTGGTGCGGCCGGCCGCGAGCCACCACACGAGGCGGTCCTGCTGGTCGTCGCCCTTCCGTTCGCAGGCATCCTCGGCGAACGAGCGCGCCTGCGGGAAGTTGCCGGCGGCGAAGGCGCGGTCGATCGCGGCCGCGTCGCGCCGCAGGTCCTGCTGGCAGCCCGGGCCGGCGAGCGCGGCCAGGGCGAGCACGGCGGGGGCCGCCCGGCGGGCGACCGTCACGGGATCAGCTGCCACCAGAGCGACTGGCCGCCGACGTTCAGGTTCTGGACGTTCGACGTGTCGATCCGCACGCTGCTCTGCTTCAGGAAGTCCGCGATGGCACGGATCTTGATGAGCTCGGCGTCGCGCAGCACCGCGCCGTTCTTCAGGTCGTTGAAGAATGCGGCGTCGCGCTGCCAGTTGGCGCGGCCCTCGGGCGAGAGCTGCATCGGCACCGAGACGGCCAGGCCCTCGCGCGCGTTGATCACCATCTCGACCGGCTCCAGGCCGGGGCGCTGGAAGCGCGCGCGGTGGATGCCGGGCCGCAGCGGCAGGCTGCCGGGGGCATTGCCGATCGCCATGCCGTCGACGATGACCTGCACGTCCATCGGCGCCAGCTGGTAGTTGTTCGCCCCCACCGAGTACTGGCCCGAGGCATCGATGCGCACGTCGGGCACGCTCAGGTCGGCAAGCACCGCGCTGAAGCGGACCTGCACCTCGGCGGCGGCCGTCGCGGCGGTCGTGCGTCCGGACTCGATCGCCGTGCGCACGGGCGGGCCGATGCGCGCAGCCGCGTCGCGCAGCACCTGGTCGACCGCGTCGACCTCGACCTTGAGCTCGCGCGTGCTCCGGTTGGCGAAGTCCGCCTGCACCGTGCCCGCCGTCTTGCTGGCGCCGGTGGCGCCGTCGAGCACGCCGTAGGTGGCGATGAGCGTCCACTGCTCGACGTCCGTGGCCGTGCCGGTGGACGGGTCGTCGAGCCGGCGCTTCGCCGTCTGCAGCTGCGAGATGGACGCGGTGAGGATCAGGTCCGCGCCCATCTGGGCCGCCAGCTGCGACGCCGACGTGCGGTCGGAGAGCAGGCGGTCGACGGTCTCGGCGTCGGGGCCCGCCGTGCCGGCGTTGGCGCCCTCGCGCGCGAATCGGTTCACCGCGTTCACCACGTCCTCGCGTCGGATGATCTCGGTGGACGGCCCGGTGACGGCCGCGGTGACGAGGTCCTCGAAGACCGGCACCTTCTCGGCGGGAATGCAGCCGGGGCGCTGCTTCACGAAGATCGCCAGCCGCAGCGGACGCGCGGACGCGGACACCGAGCCACCCGGCGCCGCCGCCCCGCCCGACGGCGCGGCGGCGACCTCGGGAATCGAGCCGGCGATCCTCGCCGCGGCCTCGCGCGCCAGGCGTGCGGCCGCCTGCCCGAGCACGACGTTGGTCTTGCTGCCCTTCTGCTCGACGCCGGGCATGATCTCGTTGGTCGCGGCCTCGGAGAGGGTCACCGTGGTCGAGCGGAACAGCGCTCCGGTGGTGGTGTCGAAGATCTTCACCGTGGCCTGCAGGTCGATCGTCCGCCGCTCGGCCTTCGCGGAACCGAACTGGTTGAGGAGCTCGGTGCGCTCGGAGATGTCCTGGAAGTTCCCGATGGTGACGGTGGCGACGTAGCGCGCCCCGGCGAGCTGAAAGGCGCGCGCGGCCTCGGGGTCCATCACGTTGACGTTGCCGCTCAGCGTGAGGTCCTGCTCCTTCGACACGCTCGGCAGGTCGCTGCGGGCCACCAGCTCGAAGCGGCCGGTCTCGGCGAGTGCGTCGAGGAGCTGGGGGTCGGCGCCCTGCTCGACCTGCATGAGGGCGTTGTCGGTGCCCTCGGCCTTCGCCTGCGCCTGCACGGCGGGCGTCGCGGCGATGGCGCGGATGGCCAGGCGCGGCTTCTCGACGGGGGTCTGGGCGCACAGCGCCCCGGAAGCGGCCAGCGGCGCCAGGACCGCCAGGAAGGCCAGGTGCATGCGGAATCGTTGCATGAGGGCATACTAGGAGGCGCCCCGCGGTGCGCGGGGCACCGGGTCACCATCCAGGAGCCGATCCATGCACCGACTTGCCGCCGTCCTCGCCGCGTTCGCACTCGCCTCGGCCGCGGCCGCGCAGAGCGACTCATGCGCCGCGCCGACCCCGATCCAGGGCTGGGGCAGCACGCCCTTCAGCACCGTCAACGCCACGAGCGACGGCATCCTGCAGACGGGCTGCGGCGGCGGCCAGCCCTACCGCGACGTGTGGTTCTGCTGGACCGCGCCGAGCTCCGGCATTGCCGAGGCCGCGTTGTGCGGCTCGACCACCTTCGACACCGTGATGGCGGTGTACGCCGGCTGCGCGTGCCCGGCGGCCGGGAGCGCGATCGGTTGCAACGACGACTCCACGGGCTGCACCTGCGCCTCGGGGTGCGGCGGCGGGACGGCGGCCTACGCAAGCAAGGTGCAATTCGCGGCAGCCGCGGGCCAGCAGTACCTGATCCGGATCGGCGCCTACTCGAGCACCGTTTCCGGCACCGGCACGCTCACCATGGCGCCGGTGCCGCCGCTTGCCGAGTTCACCAACCCCGCGAACGGCCACCGCTACATCGCCGTCGCGGCCACCACGTGGACATCGGCGGAGGCGTTCGCGGTGCAGCTCGGCGGGCACCTCACGTCGATCGGCGACCAGGCCGAGAACGACTGGGTGCTGCAGAACTTCGGCAACCTCGCGGGCTCCGACCGCCGCCTCTGGATCGGCTTCACCGACCAGGCGTCCGAGGGCACGTGGGCGTGGACCGATGGCACGCCGGCATCGTTCACCAACTGGAACGCCGGCGAGCCGAACAACTCGAGCAACACCGAGCACTACGCGGAAATGCTGGGCTCGAACGGCCGCTGGAACGACCTCAACAACGCGGGCGCGACGTATCCACACCTGGCGGTGATCGAGTTCGGGCCGTCGGCACCGCCGTGCCCGGCCGACTTCAACCAGGATGGAGCGGTGAACGGCGATGACCTGGGCGTGCTGCTCAACGCCTGGGCGCAGGAAGTGCCCGCGCAGGACCTGAACGGCGACGGCATCGTCGACGGCAACGACCTCGGCATCCTGCTCGGCGCATGGGGACCGTGCCCGGGCTGACGCCTGCACCGTCGCTACCCTCCGCGCGATGACCACGCCCGGGAACGGCCTTCGCCGCGCGCTTGCGTTCGCGGCGATCGCGCTGGGATCGTTCGTGGTCGGGCTGGCGACGTGCACGGCGGTGGGCGGGCTGTTCGCCATGTTCGGCAATCGCCTGGCGGACCTCCTGAACGGGCGGGTGGCGTCCCCGCCCATGCCCTTCTTCGGCTGGGCCGAGGTCCCCGAGCTCCTCCGCGCGTGGTGCTCGGCGATGGCCGAGGTCGTCGGGGAACTGGTGCCCGACGGACCGACGGGCATCGCGGTGTTGGCCATCGCGGTCCTCGCCACCGCTGCTCCGGCGCTGCTCTCGGCGCCGGCCCTCGGGCGCTGGGACGGCGAGCCGAACCGGCGCTCGCTTCGCGCCTCGGTCGCCGGCGCATCGATCCTCGGCGGTGCGTGCGCGCTCGGGATCCTGATGACGCTCTGGGACGCGCTGGCGCTGGCGCTTTGGGCCGTCGGCGCCATCGATTCCGATTCGATCGGCCGGGGATCGACGCTCCTCGCCTGGAACGGCCTCCCGCTCTTCGCCGCGTGGCTCGCGGCCGGGCTGGCATGGGCATGGCTGCTGGCGCGTGCAGGCGCGGCACGGCGCCCCGACCGCATCGACCGCACGGTGCGCTGGATCTTCCGCGGCACGTGCCTCGAGCTGGCGATCGCCGCGCCCACCTACGTCTTCGCGATGCGCCGCGACAGCTGCTGGTGCTCGTGGGGCAGCTGGCTCGCGATCACCGCCGGCACCACCGCGCTCGTGCTGCTCTGCGGGCCCGCGCTCCTCCTGATGGCCACGCGCGAGGCGCGGCTGCGCTGGGTGCGCACGGTGTGCGCCGACTGCGGCTACCCGCGCCGCGGCGGCGAGGCGCGCTGCCCGGAGTGCGGGACGGTGCACCGGGCGCCGGGCGGCGCGACGGCCACGGGCGGATGAGCGCTCAGTAGAGGACGCGCAGCCGCACCGTGCCGGACACGGTCTTCAGCTCGTCGACCACCGATGCCGGGTAGCGGCGGTCGACGTCGGTGACGAGGTAGCCGATCGCGTCGTCGGTGCGCAGCGCCTGGCCGAGGATGTTCAGCCGGTGGCGCGCGAGCACCGCGTTCACCGCCGCGAGCACGCCGGGCTGGTTGCGGTGCAGGTGCAGGAAGCGATGCGCGCGCGGGACGGGCGGCGGCGCGATCGCCGGAAGGTTCACGCAGCCGCCGGTGCTGCCGGTGTTCACGAACTCGACGAGCCGCGCGGCGACGAAGGCCCCGATCGCCTGCTGCGCCTCGGCGGTGCTGCCGCCCACGTGCGGCGTGAGCAGCACGTTCGGCAGCCCGCGCAGCGGGCAGTCGAAGGGATCGCGGTTGGAGAGCGGCTCCTCGGGGAAGACGTCGACCGCGGCGCCGCCCACGTGACCGGCGCGGATCGAGGCGGCGAGCGCGTCGAGGTCGACGACGTGCCCGCGCGAGAGGTTGAGGAGCACGGCGCCGGGCCTCATGCGGCGCAATTCGCGCTCGCCCATCAGGTGGCGGTTCGATGCGCGGCCGTCGACGTGCAGGCTCACCGCGTCGGACTTCGCGAGGAGCTCGGCGAGCGAGCGGCACTTGCGAGCATTGCCGAGCGCCAGCCGCTCCTCGAGGTCGTGGTAGATGACCTGCATCCCCATCGCCTCGGCAAGCGTCGAGAGCTGCGAGCCGATGTGGCCGTAGCCCACGATCCCGAGCACCTTGCCGCGCACCTCCGCGCAGCCGGCGGCGGACTTCCGCCACCCGCCGTCGTGCAGCAGGCGCGAGGCATCCGGCACGCGGCGCATCAGCATGACGAGCTCGCCGATGGCAAGCTCCACCACGCTGCGGGTGTTGCTGTAGGGCGCGTTGAAGACCGCCACGCCATGCGCGGCGGCGGCGGCGAGGTCGACCTGCTCGGTGCCGATGCAGAAGCAGCCGACCGCAAGCAGCCGGTCGGCGGCGCCCAGGACGCGCGGCGTGACGCGCGACTTGGAGCGGATCCCCAGGATGCTCACCGCCTTCACGGCGCGCACCAATTCGTCCTCGCCGAGCGCGTCGCTCAGCGTCTCGACGCGGTAGCCCTCGTCGCGCAGCAGGCGCGCGGCGTCCGGATGGACGTTCTCGCAGAGGAGCGCCGTCATGCGGCTCTTCGGGAAGGAGGGCGAACCCGGAAGGCGGTAGAGCCAGAGCACCTCGTCCACCGAGCGTGCCACGCGGTCGGCGCGCGCCACCACCTGCTCACGCTCGACGTTCTCGCAGTAGGCCACGAACTCGGCCGCCGCACCGTCGTCGCGGATCTCGGCATCGGTGATGCCGTCCCCGACCGCGACCACCCGGCCGGGGAGCCTCAGCCCGCGCACCACGCGAGCCTTCCCGCCAGGCCTCGCCAGCGGGTTGCTGCGGTCGAAGCCCGCGACGCGCCTGCCCTTCCACTGCAGGTCGTTGCAGTGCACCTGCGACGCCGGGATGCCCAGGTCGCGGCAGACCGGCTCGACATACTCGCGGAAGCCGCTCGAGACCACGTGGATCCGCGCGGCGTTGCGGCGCACGGCCTTCAGGTGCCGGCGGAACGACGGACTCAGGCGCCGGCGAAGGAGCCTGACCACCGAGTCGACGTGACGGCGCTCGATGACGAGCATCGCCAGCCGGCGCGAGAGGCTCTCGTCGATCCCAATCGCCCCGCTCATGCCGTCGCGGGTGATCGCCTCGATGGCCTCGACCGTCCGGTCGCGCGCGGGATCGTCGGCAAGCGCCAGGCGCGCCAGCTCGTCGAGCCCCTCCACGGCGACGATCGTGCTGTCGAAATCGAAGACGAGCTGGACGGTGCCGTCCGGTGCCGGCTTCACTTGCCGCCGCTCCTGCCCGAGCCGGACCGTGCGCTGCCCGCGCCGGATGCGTTCTTGCCGCCCGCGGCGCCGGCATCATCACCAGCCGCCGGCGCCGGTGCACGGTTCACGGGCGGGGTGATCGGCACCAGGAACCCGCCGTCAAGCACCATCGTGCGGCCGAAGTCCCACTCCGCGCCCTCGATCGGACCCGAGAGGATCCCGCCCACCAGCGCCGGACCGCGCTCGGGCGCACAGTGGATCGTGGGCGTGCGCAGGAGGATCAGCGCGCGGCCGTCCACGAGCACCGGGTAGGCGCGGCGGCCGCCGCCGATCAGGATCGGCTTGCCCACGAAGCCGGTGACCGAGACGGCCGTGCCGGGCTTCGACATGCGCTCGCCGACCAGCTCGTTGCGGTCCACGGCGGAAATGGCCTGCGTGAGCGGGCCGGTCGAGCCCACGCGCACCAGCACCGCGCGTGCGCGCTCCACCAGCACCGGCGCCGTCGGCAGGTCATGTGGAAGCGACGCGATCGCCGTCACCACCCCGTCGAGCACCGGGCCGACGCGCCGGGGTTCGTCGGTGAACCCGAAGCCCCCGCAGGCCGGGCACGCGTCGACCGTCTCGGTGATGACCGGCTCGAGCATGTTGCCGCGCTCGGTGCGCTTGCGCGTGACCTTGGTGCCCTTGCCCGCGCACTTCGGGCAAGACAGCGACCGGTCGAGCACGGTGATGCGCCCGGCGACGCCGTCGGCGCGCATGGACTTGACGACCGCTGGTTCGGGCAGGCGCGCGCCATCCGGCAGCGCCGTGGGAAGCGACGGCCCGTCCTCGTCGCCCGCCGCCGCAGCGCGCTCACGCGGGGAATCGTCGTCCGCCCGCTGCATCGCCAACGCCGCGCCGGGAGGCGTCAGGCAGAGCAGGAGGATCGCGGCGAGGCAGGACGTCCGTCGCATGTCGCGGGCCAAGATAGCGCGCGCCCGCAGGACCGACGGAATTCCCGCGGAAAGTCACGCGTGTGCCGGCGCGACGCCCAGGCAGAGCGCCACGAGGTCCGCGCGCGTGATCGGCTTGAGGGCGATCCGCTCGCACCCGGCCGTCGCGGCGCGTTCGCGTTCGGCGCCGAGGGCCGACGCGGTCAGCGCCGCGATGCGGCCGCGATAGCCGCGCGCGCGGATGCGGGACATCGCCTCGATCCCGTCGATTCCCGGAAGCTGGACGTCCATGAGCACGAGGTCCGGCGCAAACGTGCCGTCGAAGCGGGTGACCGCGTCCGTTCCGTCGGCGGAGAGGGTGACGTCCGCGCCCTCGAGCGAGAGGAACGTCGACAGGAGCCGCTGCGAGTCGATGCTGTCCTCGACCAGCATCACGTGCATGCCGGAGAGCGGGCCGTCGGCGGGCCGTCGTGACGGCGGCGCGGTGGGATCCTGCGCGGGCGAAGTCGACGACGGCTCGCTGCAGCGGGCGGCGGAGAACTCGAAGGTGAAGGTGCTTCCGCGGCCGAGCTGGCTCCGGGCAGCGAGGCTTCCCCCGAGGAGGCCGGCCAGCTGGCGACTGATCGAGAGGCCAAGCCCCGTCCCGCCATGGCGATGCGCGTGCCCCGCGTCCGACTGCACGAACGGCTCGAAGATGCGCTCGAGGTCCTCCGGCGCGATGCCGGGTCCGGAATCGCGGACCTCGATCGCGAAACGGACCGAACCGCCCTCTTCGTGCGCACGAACCGAGACGCGCACGCCGCCCCGTTCGGTGAACTTGACCGCGTTGCCGACGATGTTCAGGAGCACCTGGCGCACGCGCACGGGATCGGTGCGGACCGGCATCCGGGCGACCGAATCCGCCACGACATGGTCGAGCGTGACCCCGTGCGCCGCCGCGCGCAGCGCAAGCAGCCGAACCACGTCGTGCACGAGGTCGGCGACGACGACGTCGGCGGGGACGATGGCGAACTGGCCGGCATCGATGCGCGCAAGGTCGAGGATGTCCCCGATCACCGCGAGCAGGTGGTCGCCGTTGCGGCGGATGGTCTCGAGGTGCGCGGCACGCTCGCGGGGCGAGAGACCCTCGTCACGCAGCAGGTCGGCGTATCCCAGGATCGCGGTCATCGGGGTGCGCACCTCGTGCGACACGCTCGCGACGAAGAAGGTCTTCGCGGCGCTCGACGACTCGGCGGCACGGCGCAGCTCGCGCTCGGCGCGTTCGCGCTCCTCGAGCTCGCGCACGCGGCGCTCGAGCTCGGCGATCCGCGCGCGCACGTCCGCGGGGATGGATTCCGTGTCGGGGGTCACGTCGTTCGCTCCACCCGGATCCCGCGGACGGGCACGGGTATCGCAGGCCCGGGAAGAGGCTACCCCGCCCTGCATCCATGCGATGATGCCGCCGATGTCCACGCCGGAGCCCATCCGAGAGGAAGCCGAGCACGCCGGCCCCGCCGCCATGGCGGGACGGTTCGCCGGTCCCCTGATCGGGGGCGTGCTCGTCGCGCTGACCCATCCCGCGGCACTCGGCGCCGGTGGCCTGGAGGCGCCCGCGGCCTGGACGCTCGGTCTCCTCGCCTGGATGGCCATCTGGTGGATGACGCACGCCGCGGAGCTCGCGGTGACGTCGCTTCTTCCCGTGATCCTGCTGCCGATGCTCGGCGTGCAGCCATTCCGCGAGGTGGCGTCCAACTACGCCGACCAGGTCATCTTCCTGTTCGCCGGCGGCGCGACGCTCGGCTGGGCGCTCGAGCGCCACGGCCTGAGCGCGCGCTTCGTGGGCGCGATGCTCTCGGTGGCGGGCCGGTCGCCGGCGATGGTCGTCGCGGCGCTCCTGGTGGCCGCCGCGTGCGTGAGCGCGTTCGTCAGCAACCTCGCGACCACGGCGGCCATGCTGCCCCTGGCGGCGGGCATCGCCGCACGGGCACGGGCCCTGCCCGGCACCGAACCGGCGGCGGCCGAGCGCGCGCGGCGCAACCTGGGGATCGCCGCCCTCCTTGCCATCGCGTACGGGTCGTCGATCGGCGGCGCCGCGACGATCGTCGGAAGCCCGCCGAACCCCATCGCGGCGGAGTACCTCGCGGAGCGGGGGGAGCCGATCGACTTCGCGGGGTGGCTCGCGGTCGGCGTGCCGGCCGCGGCACTCATGTCGATGGCGGCGATCGCGGTGCTGCTGAGGATGCTTCCCGTGCGCGGCATCGAGCTTGTGCCGGACGAATCCGCCAGGGACACGCCGTGGACATGGCAGGCGCGCGCGACGCTCGCCGTGTTCGCGGCGACGGTGCTCACGTGGACGACGGGGCGCGCCTGGCCCGAGGGCTGGCGTCCCGCCGAACTCACCGATGGCGCCGTGGCGATCACCGCCGCGGCGCTCCTGATGCTGATCCCGGCGCGTGACGGCACGCATGCACGCGTGGTGCCGTGGCGCGCGGTGCGCGAGCTGCCGTGGGGCGTCTTCATCCTCTTCGGCGGGGGGCTGGCCATCGCCGACGCCATGCAGGACACCGGGCTCTCCGGGGCCATCGGGCGGTCGCTCTCGGGCCTCGGCGGCGCGCACCCGGTGGTGGCGCTGGCCGCGCTCGTCGGCGCCATGGCATTCGCGAGCGAGGTGGCAAGCAACACCGCGCTCACCGCGACCGCCGTGCCGATCGTCGGTGCGCTGGCGCCGACCATCGGACTCCCCGTGCGCACCGCGGTGCTGGCGGCGACATTCGGGGCGAGCTACGCCTTCATGCTCCCGGTCGGCACGCCGCCCAATGCGCTGGTGTTCGCCACCGGCCGCGTGCCGCAGCCGGTCATGATGCGGGTGGGGCTGGTGCTCAACCTGGTCGCGATCGCGCTGCTGACCGCGGTGGCGTGGATGCTGATGCGCTGAACGTGCCCGCCGTCACGCCGTGCGGCGCACGAGGGCCGCGCCCGCAACGAGCCCGACGCTGCCGATCGCGACGAGGGCCGCGATCGGCAGCCACATCTCGGCCGCGCCCCAGCCGCGCCACGTGCAGCCCTCTGCAACCAGCACCGCCCACTTGAATGGGCTGACGTCGCTCACGGTGCGCAGCACGCCGGGCATGAAGACGAGCGGCACCGTGCCGCCGCCCACCATCGCCAGCACCAGGAGCACCGCGCGCCCCGCGCCCTGCGCGCCGCCCTGCGTGCGGAACCCGCCGGCAAGCAGCATCATCAGGCCGCTGAACCCGAAGGCCGTGGCGGCCGACGCCGCGGCGAGCCATGCCCAGCTCGAGACCTGGACGCCGAAGAAGGCGCGCCCGACGATCACCAGCAGCCACTGCGACGCCATGCATGCGACGAAGCAGGCGAGCGCCTTGCCGGCGAGGATCGCGGTCGGCCGCATCGGCGACACCATCAGTCGCACCAGCGTGCCGCGCTGGCGTTCCTCGGCGATCCCGGAACTGAACGAGAGCACGGCACCGAAGAGCGCCCACGCCAGGCCCTGCATGAAGCTGATGGCGAAGCTGTTGGCGGGAACGCCGGGCGCCATCTCCAGTTCGGCGACGTCCACCCGCACCGGCCGCCAGGAGGCGATCGAGCCCCTTCCGGCCGCTGGATCCGCGTCCGCCTTGCCCCCGGCGGCGGCCGACGCGCGGGCCCGGGCGAGCGCGGTACGGATGGCCAGGCGGTCGGTGATGGGCATGTCGGCGCCCTCCAGCGACTTCTCAGCCCGATCGAGCATCCGAGCCAGCTGCTCCGGGTCCCCCATCGACGCGAACACGGTGCGGAAGGCCAGCTCGTGCACCTTTCCGACGAGCATCGTGCCCTCGGCGCGACGCGACGGGTCCACGACCAGCTCGAGCCGCGCGCCGCCGCCGGCGAAGATGCCGTCGAGGCCCTCCGCGTAGCCGATGGGCACCACGATCATCGCGGCGGCGCGCCCGCGCCGCACGGCAAGCTCGCCGTCCGCGCGCGACGCGGCCATCGACAGGGCGAAGCCGCCGTCCTCGTCGAGGGCGCCGACGAGTGCGGACGCCTGCGGGGACGGCCGCTCCACGAAAGCCACCACCTTCAGCGGCTCGCTGGTGGTGCCGCTGAAGACGTAGCCGAAGAAGAGCGCGATCGCCAGCGGGAACGCGAACGTGAAGAACGCGGCGGCGCGATCGCGCTGGAGGAGCCGGAGATCCTTCCCCGCGAGGATGGCGGCCTGGCGGATCAATCTCGGATCTCCCGCCCCGTGAGCGCGATGAACGCTGCCTCGAGATCGCCGCCATGCGCGGCGCGCAGGGCATCCACGGTTCCGGACTCGAGGACGCGCCCATGGTCGAGGATCGCCACGCGCGAGCAGAGACGTTCCGCCTCGGACATGTGGTGCGTGGTGTAGAGGACGGCACGCCCCTCGGACGCCAGCCGACGCACGAGGTCGAGGATCGCGCCGCGGCTCTGCGGGTCGACGCCCACCGTCGGTTCATCGAGGAGCAGGAGCGGCGGATCGTGGACGATCGCCGCGGCAAGGTTCAGGCGCCGCTGCATGCCGCCCGAGAACGTCTCGACACGGTCGCGCGCGCGCGGACGCAGGCCGACCCAATCGAGCAGTTCGTCGGCACGCCGCGCCGGTTCGCGCACCCCGTGGATCCGCGCCAGGAACACCAGGTTCTCGCGCGCGGAGAGGTCGCCGTACAGGGCCACCTGCTGCGGGGCGAGCCCGAGGAGCCGGCGCACGTCGGGGTCGCGCGGCGATCCGGCGCCGCCGATCGAGACGGATCCCGCGTCCGGCGCGAGCAGGCCCGTGCACACCGCGAGGGTCGTGCTCTTGCCCGCGCCGTTCGGACCGAGCAGGCCCAGCACCTCGCCACGCCCGACCGACAGGCTCACGCCGTCAAGCGCATGCAGCGCACCGAAGGACTTTCGGATGTCGGAGACGACCAGCACTGGACACGGCACTCTACGCGGCGGGACGCAGCGCGCCGCCGCCGGGCCTCACCGCGCGATCGCCGGCCGGACCTTCATGCAGGCGTCGATGATGCACATGGCCTGGTCGCGCGCCTGGCGGTCGAGCGGCAGGCGGGGCTGGCGCACCCGCTCGTTGCCCCACCCCGCACGTGCCTGGGCGAGCTTGACGAGGTGCACGAACTCCGGCACCGCATCGAGGCGCAGGAGCGGCAGGAACCAGCGGTAGAGCTCCTCGGCCTCGTCGAGCCGCCCATCGCGCGCCAGCTCGAAGAGCCGGACGCTCTCGGCCGGGAAGCCGTTGACGAGCCCCGCCACCCATCCCTCGGCGCCCGCGGCCACGCCCTCGAGCACCATGTCGTCGATCCCGACGAAGAGCGCCACGCGGTCGCCCACGAGCGAGCGGATCGCCGTGAACCGACGGACGTCGCCGCTCGACTCCTTCACGGCGTGCAGGTTCGGGTGCGCGCGCGAAAGTTCCTCGACCTGCGCCGGCAGCACGTCGACGCCGTAGGCGGGGGGGTTGTTGTAGAGCATGCACCCAAGCGGCGTGGCCTCGATCACGCGGCCGAAGTGCGCGCGCATCTCGCGCCAGTCGCCGCGGTAGGCGTAGGGCGGCAGCACCATGAGCCCGCGGCAGCCGCACTCGGCCGCCGAGCGCGCGATCTCGACCGCCTCGCGGGTGCCGCACGCGCCCACCGCGGCGACCACCGGCACCCCGGCCGGCAGCGCCTCGACCGCCCGCAACCAGAGCATGCGCTTCTCGTTCATCGAGAGCAGCCCGCCCTCGCCGAGCGAGCCCGGCGTGATGATGGCCGCGCACCCGTGGCCCGCCATCCACGCGGCATGCGCGCCGAAGCGCTCGAGGTCGATCGAGTCCTCGGCCGTGAAG
>VEQS01000190.1 GCA_018883105.1 Phycisphaerales bacterium | reverse complement strand
GGCCCGATTTGGGGTATCCTCCCGCCCTCACCCAAGGGGCCGGAAACCTCCGGCCGCCGCATCCCTCCCAAGGAGAGAGCCGTGACCAAGGACGAGATCGAACCGCAGGTGATCGCGGTGGTGGCCGAGAAGCTCTCGGCCGACAAGGACAAGATCAACCGCAACACGAACTTCACCAGCGATCTCAACGCTGACAGCCTGGACCTGGTGGAACTGGTCATGGAGCTCGAGGAGCGCTTCGACATCCAGATCCCCGACGACCAGACCTCCAAGATCCTGACCGTCGGCAACGCCGTGGACTTCATCCACGAGCAGATGACGGCCAAGGGCCAGAAGTGATCCCGGCCGCGGGCCGCTGAACCACGGCGCCCCGGCCACGAGCCGGGGCGCGTCCTTCTCGCGAGCGCGTCTCCCTCCCGACCCATGCGGACGATCACCCTCCGTCGCGTCGTCGTCACCGGCCTCGGTGCCGTCACCGACGCGGGCAACACGGTGCCCGAGTTCTGGAATTCCCTCATCGAGGGGCGCTCCGGCATCGGCCCGATCACGTCGTTCACCCCGACCCCGGAGTGGAGCGTCACCTTCGCGGGCCAGGTGCGCAACCTCGAGCCCGAGAAGCGGATCGACCCCAAGTCGATCTCGCGCATGGACCGCTTCTGCGTGTTCGGCATGTGCGCCGCCGAGGAGGCGGTCGCCGACAGCGGCATGGACTTCTCCCGGGGCGACCCGTACCGCCACGGCGTGGCGATCGGCTCGGGGATCGGCGGCATCGACACCATCGAGACCAGCCTGCAGAAGCTCTTCGACAGGGGCCCGCGCTCGGTGAGCCCGTTCGTGGTGCCGAAGCTGATGGTCAACGCCCTTGCCGGCAACGTCAGCATCCGCTTCGGCCTGAAGGGCCCGAACATCGCCTGCGCCACGGCATGCGCCACCGGCAGCCATGCGATCGGCGCGGCCTACCACATGATCCAGCGCGGCGACGCCGACGTGATCGTCGCGGGCGGGAGCGAGGGCGCGGTGACGCGCCTGTGCGTCGGCAGCTTCGCGGCGATGAAGGCGCTGAGCACGCGCAACGACGCCCCCGAGAAGGCGAGCCGGCCGTTCGACCGCGACCGCGACGGCTTCGTGCTCGCGGAGGGAGCGGGCATCGTGGTGCTCGAGGAGCTCGAGCACGCGAAGCGCCGCGGCGCGCGCATCTACGCCGAGCTCACGGGCTTCGGCGTCACCGGCGACGCCTCGCACATCGCCGCGCCCGACGACCAGGGCCGCGGCGCGCAGAAGGCGATGGAGATCGCCATCCGCGACGCCGGGCTCGACCCATCGGCCATCGGCTACATCAATGCGCACGGCACCAGCACGCCGCTCGGCGACAAGGCCGAGGTGGTGGCCGTGAAGTCGCTCTTCGGGGCGCATGCGCAGGCGCTCGCCATGTCGAGCACCAAGAGCGTCACCGGGCACTGCCTCGGCGGCGCCGGCGCCATCGAGGCGGTTGCCACGGTGAAGGCGATCGTCGAGGGCGTCCTGCCCCCGACCATCAACCTCGACAGCCCGGACGACGGATTCGACCTGAACTTCGTGGCCAACACGGCCCAGGAGCGCACGGTCGACCACGCCATCAACAACTCCTTCGGCTTCGGCGGCCACAACACCTCCATGGTGCTGAGCCGCTTCCGGGGCTGAATCCCGGCGGGCCGCCCCGGCGAACCCCGGTTCGTCACGGCCCATGGACCCACGCGCACTCCAGCACGCCGCCACGATCGAGGACCTCCAGCGGGGCCTTGCGGACGTCGCCGTGGACGCGCTGCTCGAGGCCGACCCCACGGTCGAGGCGCGCTACGGCGACATCGCCCGGCGCACCTGGCGCACCGAGGGCGAGGCGCGCATGGCGCACCTGGCGCAGTCGGTGGCCTGCGGGCGCCCCGGGATCTACGCCGGCCACGTGGCCTGGGCGGTGGCCGCGCTGCGCGCGCGCCACGTGCCCGAGGCGGACATCCGCGCGCACCTGGCGTCCGTCGAGCGCGCGCTCGAGGCCGAGCTCCCCGACGACGCACGCGACGCGGCGCGGGCGCACCTTTACGCGGCGCGCACCGCGGCGGACGCGCACCACGACCACGGCGATGGCCTGCTCGCGGACACCTCGCGCGACGCGACGCTCGCGCGGCTCTACCTGCTCCACCTCCTGCAGCGCGACACCGCCGAGGCCCTGGCCCTGGCGCAGGACGCGCTGCGCGGCGGCATGCCGCTGGGCGACCTCTACGAGCGCGTCGTCGCGCCGGCCCTCGGCGAGATCGGGCGCATGTGGTCGCTGCAGGAGGCGTCGATCGCCGACGAGCACTTCTGCACCGCCGCCACGCGCACGATCGTGGCGCAGCTGCGCGCCGCGGCCGCATGCGCCGCACCCGACGGGCGCCGCGCGCTCTGCCTGGCCGTCGGCGGCGACATGCACGACGTCGGAATCCGCATGGCGGCCGACCTGCTGGAGCTCGACGGCTGGACGGTCGAGTTCCTCGGCGCGAACGTGCCGGCGGCGGAAGCGGTGATCTCGGTCGAGGAGGCCGCGGCCGAGCCGGGCCGTGCCTTCGACCTCGTGGTCGCCTCCGCGGCCACCGCACTCTCGCTGCGGGCGCTCATCGACCTGCTTGCCGCGCTGCGCGCCTCGCCCGTGGGGCGCTCGGTGCCGGTTCTGGTGGGCGGGACGCCGTTTGCCGCCGACCCCGGCCTGGCCGAGGCGGTCGGGGCGTCGGCCGGCGCCACCACGCTCAGCGGCGCGGTGCGCGAGGCCGCGCGGCTCGTGCCCCCACGGGCCGGCCGCCGACCGCGCTGACGGGCGGCACGTCCGCCTTCGACGTCGTGAACGACACGCCGGGAATTGCCTCCGCCAGGAGCCGCGCAAGCACCGGCATGTAGCCGCGCTCGGTCCACGTGTGGCCGGGCAACAGCATCGACACGCCCGCCGCGCGCGCGGCCAGATGCTCGTGGTGGCGCGCCTCGCCGGTGACGAGGAGCGTCGCGCCGCGCGCCCGCGCGTCGGCGAGGAACCCGGCCCCCGCGCCCGGGCAGAGGGCGATCCGCTCGTGGCGACGGCGGTCGCCGCCGGGGGCAGCCACCAGGTCGATGCGCGCGGTGCCGAGGTGGCGGCGCAGCCGCGCGGCGATGTCGCGCAGCGTGGCTGGGCGGCGCAGCACCAGGAGCCGCCCTGCCCCCTCGTCGAGCGACGGACGCGCGGCGAGCGCGTGCACCTCGAAGGCCGGTTCCTCGTAGGGGTGCACCGCGCGCATCGCGGCGATCGCCCACGCCAGGCGTGCCCGCGACACCACCGTCTCGATGCGCTCCTCGCGAACTTCCTCGGTGCGGCCGCGGCGGCCGACGGTTGGACTCGCGCCCTCGCCGCCGCGGAAGGTGCCGGTCACCTCCGAGCGCGTGGTGCAGCGGTCGTAGTTGCCGATGCGGCCGGCGCCGGCCTCGTCCAGGGCATCGCGCACGCGCGCGGACGCCTCCGGGGGCACGAAGGCCACCAGCTTGAAGCGCTCGCCGTCCGGCAGCCCCTCGGCCGGGCGCAGCGGCTCGAACCCGGCAGCCCGTGCCAGTTCCCCGGCGCCACCCGCGATTCCCTCGGCAAGCCAGTCGTTCACGCCGCCCTTCACGGCATCAAGCGCCGTGTGCGGCGAGAGCAGCGCCACCCCGGCCTGCGCGGCACCGAGCAGCACGCGCTCGCGCGGATCGGCGGCATCGAGCCGCTTCACGGGGTCGAAGATCGGCGGGTGGTAGGCGACCCCCGCGTCCGCACGGAGGGCGAGCGCCTCCTCCAGCACCTCGGCGGTCCAGTCGACCGCCACGAGCACCCGGCCGCAGGGCGCCTCGCGGTCGCCGAGCAGCAGCCCCACGTTGTCCCACGGCTCCGCGAGTCGCGCCGGGGCCACGCGCTCCATGGCGGCGGCCAGGGCACCGACCGTCGAGGGCCGCGCCGCCGGCGGCCGCGGCGTTCGGCGCGAGCGGGTCGCGCGCGGGGCGGGCCGGGGTCGACGCGGCGGCTGGCGTGCCATGGGACGCAAGGGTAGCGTTCAGGTGGCCGGAAACGCCTTGACCCGGGCCCCGGCAGAACGGATTCTGTCGCCACGCGGGCGTCGCCCGCCTTCCCCGTCCAGAGGACCGTGCGTTGACCACCCACGCCGCCCGCGACGCGTCCGACACCCGAAGCACCACGAGCAGCGCCGCCTCCGGGGCGCAGTCCACGAGGAAGCACTTCGTGCTCGACACGAACGTGCTGCTCCACAATCCGCAGTCGATCTTCAAGTTCGAGGAGCACGAGGTCGTCATCCCGCTGACGGTCATCGAGGAGCTCGACAAGTTCAAGAAGAACAACGACGAGACCGGCCGCAACGCGCGCCAGGTGGTGCGCTCGCTCGACAAGCTGCGCAGCTTCGG
>VEQS01000029.1 GCA_018883105.1 Phycisphaerales bacterium | reverse complement strand
TGCTTCGAGTGGGCGGAGAGGGATTCGAACCCCCGTAGGCATAAGCCAGCAGATTTACAGTCTGCCCTCGTTGGCCACTTGAGTATCCGCCCGATCAGGTTGTCGCCCGCCGAGGCGGGCCAGGGTCCGCGGCGCGCCGCGGGCCAAAGAGTGTAACAGGCCAGGACGGATCCGCGGTCACACCCGGGCGCGCAGGCGGTGCTGCGCGGCCGCATGGTCCGGGCCAATGAGCGAACGGCGGCGCGCGAGGACCGCGGCCAGACGTCGGAGGGCCGACACGCGCATCGCCGTCCGGCGGGCCCGAGAGACACCGCGCGAGAAGACGTGCATCGGCCCCGCGGCGAGATAGTCCATCCCGACCGCACGCGCCACATGCTCGAGCGAGCGCCGGGAGTGGAACGACACGTGCTGCCCGTGCTCCGCACCCCAGTACGCCCATGCATCGAATGCGTGCGCCGGCTCCGACACGAGCTCGGTGGTTGCGATGATCAGGTCCGTGCGAGCCGCCACGGGGCGGAAGAACGACCACGGATCGACGAGGTGCTCGAGCACCTCGACGGCCAGCACTGCATCCCAGCGGTCGCGGGCCTCGAGGTCGGCATCGAACCCCCGCGCGAAGAGATTGGCGCAGTGCGGGTCCCAGTGGCGGCAGTCGATGCCGCGGTCACGCAGCAGCCGCGTCAACGTCCCGTAGCCGCCGCCCCAGTCGAGGATGGTTCCATCCGAGCGCCCGGCACAGGCAAGGACGCCGCGGATGCGCGGCTCGAGGTGGCGGCAGCGCGCGAGCAGCCCGACGTCGGTCCCCGTGATGGCCTCGGCATAGGCCTCCCCGAGCCACGATGGTTCCGCCAGCTGGGCGAACCCGCACGCGCCGCACTGCGACGCATGTCCATCATGGCGATCCAGGATGCGAATCATGCCCAGGGACCGGGCCTCCGACCCGCAGACCCTGCACGCCTGCACGCGTCCGGCAGCCCCGCTCATGCGCCGACGGCCCCGGCCTCGCGCCCCAGCGCCCACATGCCGATCGAGCGCAGGTGCGCCTCGATCTCGGGGTGGCGCAGGAGCGGCAGGCCGGTGTCGAGTTCGTGCCCGCGATGGATCGCGTCGTCGAGGTACCCGATGTCGAGCTGGGCGCCGCGCGCGCGCATGATGCGGAAGGACGCGCGCGGGTCGTCGAGCACGCGCCGGCGCACGCCGCGGAGCGCGAACCAGTTGCTGAGCGTGTAGTCGTCCTGGGCAAAGCACGCCCGCGACCGGTGCGCGGCCTCGACATAGGCCTCGAGGCCATTCCCGACGGTGCTGCGGTGGAACGCGATGCTGCCCCACCCCTCGAGCACCTCGACGTCGACGTTGCCTCGGCCGTGCTGCAGCCGGTGTCCGGGCAGGATGTCGTAGCCGGCGAAGCCGTAGACGCAGCCCGGATCCCGCGCGATGGCGTCGAGATGCACCTCGAGCGTGCGCTGCAGGTAGAGGATGTCGTCGTCGACGAAGACGATCACCACGTCCTCGTCCGGCCGGCATCGGAAGATGGTCGGCAGCGACTTGGTCGCCGGTCCGGCGTCCTCGACGCGGAACACCTTCACGCGCGGGTCGATGGTCGAGCACCACTCCGGGATCACGTAGGTCTCGCCGGTCCGGCGGAAGACGTGCGGGATGTTCAGGTGCACCTCGTCCGGCGGGCATGACTGGTTGAGCAGCGTGCGCACCACCCGGTCGAGGGTCCGGATGCGCAGCGGCGAGGTGGTGAGCGACACGATGACGCGGCTGGTCACTGGGCGCGGCACCGGCACGGCGCGACGCCGCCAGAGCACGCCCGAGCGCCACGTCCGCAGCCGGCGGCGCAGCCGCTTCCACGGGCCGGCATGGTGGACGGCGGCGATCGCACGGGCGAATGCGCCCGCCTCCGGCGGACGGCCGCCGCCCGCTGCTCCAGGGGACCCATGGCTCATGGCGGCGGAGAGGCTAGCGGCCGCCCCCGTCACCGCGGATCAAAGCCGCCGACCGGACTTGAACCGGCAACCTCGAGATTACAAATCACGTGCTCTGCCAATTGAGCTACGGCGGCAAGGAGGGCCGTCGGACGGACCGACCTGAGCGGGGAACAGCGTAGCGGCAGGACAGCGGCAGGGGCCGATTTCGCGTTTCCGCGGTGCCCCGGTACCTTTATGGAGTCAGGGGGCGGGGAGCAAGGAATCAGTGGGGTGCTTCGACATGCCGTCGGTCCGGATCCAGGCTGAGCCTCGTCGACGATTTCCCGCGCGCGTGCGCGGGCGGTGACGCGGCATTCCGGCGGATGAGCGAGCACCATGGCCCCGGGGGCCAGGAGGCATCGCCATGCAGGCAGCCAACGATCGCTCGCCCACGTCCGCCGCGCGGCCGCTCGCCGCATCCGCCCTCCTCGCCGCGCTCCTGGCCGCATCGCTCGTGGCCCCGGCCGGCGCCGACGACGGCGCGCCCCGCGACCCGAACAAGCAGCGCGGCCCGGTACGCACGTCGATCGACGCCATCCGGCGCCAACATGCCGACGAGACGTTCTCGGGAGGCCGGAAGCTGCAGGAGGCCCTGCGCGTTGCCGTGCCGGCGAACGGGTCCTTCGTGTCGAACCAGTGCGGCACGACGTGGCGCGTCGGCATGCAGGTCAGCGCGGCGGTCGACGCACCCGGCGGCATGCCATGCGTCGCCGCGGGCGAGACGGGCACGGTGATCTCGTCCTCGGACGGACTCCTGCTGGTCGAGTGGCTCGGGAAGTCCTGCGGACACGACGGGAACGGCAATGCCCTGTCCCCTCGCTCGCCGAACGACGGCAGCGCGCGCTGGTTCGTCCCATGCGCGAGCGTCGTCCCGACGTCGAGCATGCCCCCGGTCCCGGTGTCGCTCGACTTCATCGGGCTGCTGCAGAACGAGGGCGTGGCGGCCTTCTACGACGGCGGGCTCGGGTCGCGCGGCTCGGGGCCCGGCCCGCAGTACGGCGCGAACTTCGACGGGAATACCCAGACCTACTACGCCTACAACGGCTCCGGGTCGCCAAATCCAGGGGTCGTCTCGACCTTCCTCTCCGAGGACATGGTGATGACGCTCGACGAGCCGATCAGCTCGCTGAGCTTCTTCTACACCTCGCGGGTCGGCGTCACCGTGCGCGCCTACTCGGGCGTGAACGGCACCGGCACCGTGGTCGGGACCACGACCTTCGGCGCCAACACGTCGGGACCCGCTGGCAACGTCTACAACACGTGGCAGCCGCTCTCCTGGAACTGGGCAAGCCCGGCGCGCTCGATCAAGTTCACCGGCCCGGCGAACTTCTGGGCCATCGACAAGGTGCGGTACGAGATCTCGCCGCCGCCCGGCATCCGCATCGCGGGACCGCGCGAGGCCGGCGTGACCAGCTGCTTCTCCGTCGGCAACGACCTGTTCTTCGACGTCTACGTCGACTCGCCGCCGTTCGCGGTGGCGGCGGGGCAGTTCGCGGTCGAGTACGACCGAACGGTGCTCGACTTCCAGAGCATCCTTCCGGGCGATGCGCCGTACACGCTCATCCCGGTGGCGATCGTCGACGAGGCGGCCGGCACGCTGTTCTGGGTGTCGTCGGTCACGGGCGGCGGCACCGGCAGCAGCTCGAGCTCGCGGATGGCGCGCCTGCACTTCCGCGCGATCCAGGACGACTGCAACGGCGACCTGCAGGTCGCGTTCGACCCGCTGGAGGAACCGATCGTGATCGCGGCGGGATCCGGTGCCTCGACCACGCTGCCACTGTCCAACCCGCTGCCGGTGACGATCGACGGCAGCGGGCCGGTCTTCCAGGGCGTGCCGGCGAGCCAGACGATTCCCGCGGATGCGGGCGGCACGTGCCGGGGCACCCTCACGCTGAACACGCCCACGGCAAGCGACCCGTGCACCGCGACGGTGCCGGTCACGTTCACCCGCAGCGACGGGGCCACCACGCTGAATGCCCCCTGGCCCTGCGGCAGCACGACGGTCACGTGGCGCGCCACGGACGGCTGCGGGCGAACCTCGACGGCCACCACCACGGTGACCGTGACGCAGACCAACCTCGTACAGCTGGCGGTGTCCTACGAACCGATCGCGGGCGTGGCCTACGCGCCGTCGATGACGCGGTGCATCGACCTGCGCATGGGCTCGGGCGCCACCGTGAGCCAGGTGCTGACCTTCGTGAACGGGAGCGCGACCGCCACGTTCGAGGTGCCGTTCGGCACGTACAGCTGCGCGACGGTCGACGACCGGCTGCACAGCCTCGTGTCGCGCACCAACGTCACGGTGCAGGGGACGCGCTGGCGGGTCGATGCCATCGGCGGCGACGCGCTCCGCAACGGCGACCTCGACAACGACAACCTCGTGAACGTGGTCGACTGGTCGATCTACGTGGTGCGCGAAGGCATGTCGATGCCGGTGAACACCAACTGCACCACGACCGGGTTCCACCCGGACTTCAACGGCAGCGGCACCGTGACCTCGTCCGACGGGCTGTTCATCACCACCAACTTCCTGTTCAACGGCGACAGCCCGTGCGGCACGTCCGGTTCGACGCAGCCGCCCCTCGCGCGGATCGCGATCGATGAGCTGGCCGCCATCATTGGCCCAGACGCCGCGCTCGCCGACCTCAACGGCGACGGGATGGTCGACGTGCAGGACATCGAGCGGTGGCAGAAGGAGTCAGCGGCGCGCGGGGGCGGCACCCGGCGCTGAGCCGCCCGCCCGCCACCGCCGCACCGCGACCGCGATCAGGCTGACGTCCGCCGGCGAGATGCCGGCGAGGCGACCGGCCTGGCCGAGCGTGGCGGGACGGAAGCGCCGCAGCGCCTCGCGCGCCTCGGTGCGCAGGCCGACGATCGCGTCGGGATCGAGCGCCTCGGGAATCGGGGACCGCTCGCCCTCGGCGTGGCGGCGGATCTCGGCGCGCTGGCGCACCACGTAGCCCTCGTAGCGCAGGTCGGTGACCACGCGGTCGACGGCGTCGTCCGCGGCGTGGATGCCGGCGGCGCGCAGCGATGCGGCCACGTCCGACGCCGGCACGTCGGTCTGGCGCGCACGCTCGCGCAGCGGGCGGCCGCCCTCGCGCGCCGCGTCGAGGGCCGCGAGGACGCGGGCACGGTCGGCCACGCGCGCCTCGAACGCCCGCAGGCGCGCATCGTCCACGAGCCCCAGCTCGCGCCCGAGGGGCGTCAGGCGCTCGTCGGCATTGTCGGCCCGCAGCAGCAGCCGGTGCTCGGCGCGGCTCGTGAACATGCGGTACGGCTCGCGCGGGGTGCGCGTCACCAGGTCGTCCATCATCACGCCGAGGTACGCCTGGTCGCGGCCGATCCGCACCGCGTCGATCGCGCGCACGCGGCGCGCCGCGTTGAGGCCGGCGACCAGGCCCTGTCCCGCCGCCTCCTCGTAGCCGCTGGTGCCGTTGATCTGCCCGGCGAGGTACAGCCCGCGCAACCGCTTGGTCTCGCACGTGGCGTCGATCTGGTGCGGCCACACCATGTCGTACTCCACCGCGTAGCCCCAGCGCAGCACCTCGGCGCGCGCGCAGCCCTCCATGCCGCGCACGATCTCGCGCTGCACCTCGGCCGGCAGGCTGGTGCTGATGCCGTTGCAGTAGACCTCGTCGGTGAAGAGGCTCTCCGGCTCAAGGAAGACCTGGTGTGCGTCGCGCTCGGCGAAGCGCACCACCTTGTCCTCGAGGCTGGGGCAATAGCGCGGCCCGCACTCGGCCTCGATCTGGCCGCTGTACATCGGCGCACGGTGCAGGTTGCCGCGGATCAACGCGTGGATCGCCGGCGTGGTGGCCGTCATCCGGCACTCGACCTGCGGCAGTCCCGGGAAGCGCGCGGCCGCGAGCGACGCGGCCGGCAGGTCGCTGAACGGCACGGGCGGGTCGTCGCCCGCCTGCGGGAGCAGCGCATCCCATTCGATCGAGGCACGCGCGAGACGCGGCGGCGTGCCGGTCTTCAGGCGCCCAAGCTCGAATCCGAGGCTCCGCAGCATGGCGCTGATCCCCACGGCACTCCCCTCGCCCACGCGGCCGCCCTCGGTGCGCGCGTCGCCCGTATGCATCAGGGCGCGCATGAAGGTGCCGGTGGTCAGCACGACGGCCTCGGCGCGCAGCGCGGCGGCAGGCCGCGGGGCGCCCGGGCAGGCGAAGACCGGCCGCGCCATCCGGTCGCAGGCGAGGTTCGACTCGACCGCGCCGGCATCCGCGTGCACCGCGCGCCACCCCTCGGGCAGCCGCACGCCGACGCACCGGCCGTCCTCCACCAGCAGGTCGTCCACCGTGCCTGCGATCACCTCGATGGCCGGCCGCGTGGAGAGGATCCGCTGCACCTCGGCCGCGTAGTGGTACTTGTCGCACTGCGCACGGGGTCCGCGCACCGCGGCGCCCTTCGAGCGGTTCAGCACCTTGAACATGATGCCGGCGTGGTCGGTCGCGCGTCCCATCACGCCGCCGAGCGCATCCACCTCACGGACCATCTGGCCCTTCGCCAGCCCGCCGATCGCCGGGTTGCAGCTCATCGCGCCGATGCGCGTGGGGTCCATCGTGATCAGCGCGACGCGCCCGCCGTCGCCCAGCGCCGACGCCGCGGCCCACGCGGCCTCGACGCCCGCGTGCCCGCCGCCGATCACGATGACGTCGTACGGAGCCACGGGAGCAGGATAGGACGGCCCGCCCGACCTACACTTCGCGCCCCATGTTCAGCAGCATCTCGATCGGCTCCGCCACCTCGCACGTCACCGTCGTCGGCGTCACGTCGGACGGCCGCACGGTGCCGTCCGCGCACGCGAAGGTCGACGCCGTGGCAGACGCGCTGCGCATCCCGGGCTTTGCCGGCGACAACGGCGAGGTGCTGCCCGCCGGGCGCTCGCACGTGCTGCTCGGGCTCGGCGCGCCGGACGCAGTCACGCCCGCCTCCGTGCGCACGGCTGCGGCGAAGCTCGTCAAGGCGCTCGACCGCCGCAAGGACAAGGCAATCCTGGTGGACCTTTCCGCCGGCTTCCCGCGCAAGCGCGCCGAGGTCGAGGCGCTCGGCCGCGCATTCGCCGAGGGGCTTGCGATCGCCAACTGGCGCGTCGACCGCTTCGACGGCGCGGCCACCCGCAGGCAGCCGCGCGGCGGAACGCTGAAGGTCGACGCCAAGGACGCCGACTTCCGCGACGGCATGCGGCGCGGCCTGGTGATGGGCGAGGCCGTGAACACCGCGCGCGCGATCGGCGCCACGCCCCCGAACATCTGCAACCCGGCATGGGTCGCGCAGCAGGCCCGCGCGATGGCGCGCAGGCACGGCCTGCGGTGCACCGTGATCGACCACGCGCGTGCCAAGCGCATGGGGATGGGCGGCCTGGTCACCGTGGGCCACGGCAGCGAATCGAAGGGCTGCCTGATCCACCTCGCCCACGTGCCGCGCAGGCGCTCGCGCGCGGCGCGCGGCAAGAAGCTCGTCCTCGTCGGGAAGACCCTCACCTACGACACCGGCGGCTACAGCCTGAAGGTGAACAACGGCATGAAGGGCATGAAGTACGACAAGATGGGCGGATGCGCGGTGCTCGGCGCGATGCAGGCGATCGCCGAGCTCGACCTGCCGATCGAGGTGCACGCGCTGCTCGCCGCCGCCGAGAACATGGTCTCGGGCGACAGCATGCGTCCAGACGACATCATCACCATGTACAACGGCGTGACGGTCGAGATCACCAACACCGACGCCGAGGGGCGGCTGGTGCTGGCCGATGCGCTCACCTACGCCGAGCAGGACCTCGGCGCGACGGCCATCGTCGACGTCGCCACGCTGACCGGCGGCGTGGTGGTGGCCCTGGGCCACTTCTGCGCGGGCTGGTTCTGCAACGACGAGGCGCTCACGCGCGCCGTCGAGTCGGCCAGCGAGGAAAGCGGCGAGCGCCTGTGGCGGCTGCCGCTGTGGAAGGAGCACCGCGACTTCATGCGCGGGCAGCACGCCGACCTCATCAACTCGAACCCCGCGCGCAGCGCGCACCCGATCCAGGGCGCGGCGTTCCTGAGCCACTTCGTCGGCGAGAAGACCCCGTGGGCGCACATCGACATCGCGGGCGTCGGAAACGTCGACGGTGCGAACGACCTGTTCGTCGCCGGCCCCACCGGCTGGGGTGTCCGGCTGCTCACGGACTGGGTGGACACCGAGGCGAGGTAGGTCCCCGGCGGGACGCGAGGCCGGTCCGGGAGGACGCGGACCTACTTCGACGGCGCGTGGCCTTCCTCGATCTCGAGGATCTTGCGGATGCGCCGCTCGTGGCGGCCACCCTCGAAGTTCGTCTTCATGAACGTGTCGACGATCCGCTTGGCGAGCATGGTGCCGGTGAGGTCCGCGCTCAGGCAGAGGACGTTCGCGTTGTTGTGCGTGCGGCTGAGCTGCGCGCTCAGCTCGTCCTGGGCGAGCGCCGCAAGCACGCCCTTCACCTTGTTGGCGGCGATGCACATGCCGATCCCGGTGCCGCACATCAGGATGCCCCGCTCGGCCTGGCCCTCGGCCACGGCACGCGCCACCTGGTAGGCGACGTCCGGGTAGTCGCAGCTCGAGCCGCCGCAGTCGGCGATCAAGTCGACCTCGTGCCCATCCGCGCGCAGGTGCTGCACGAGGGAGGACATGGTCTGGAACCCACGGTGGTCTGAACCGACGGCGACGCGCATCGCTCCCGGACTCTACCCCGGATCGCCCGTCAGAGCAGCGAGGAAAGCCGGTCCGGCAGGACACGCTCGAGCCGCGTGGCCAGCGAGTCGTAGGCATTCTGGCCCATCCCGATCGGGTCCTCGAGGTCGCCCGCGGGGTCGAGGGCATGCACCTTGTCCTGGTGCGGCTCCCCGGCCACCAGCGCCCGGGCGCCCACCACGTGCGACCGGGTCATGCCCAGCACCAGCGTCGCCTTGCGGATCATCTCGGCCGTGAGGCGCTTGGAGTGCCCATCGAAGCGGATCCCGCGCCGGCGCATGGCGTCGAGGGCCTCGGCGCTCACCGGGCTGCCGTCCCACGCCGCCAGGCCCGCGGAAGCCACGAAAACCTCGCCCCCGTGGCCGGGAACCTTCCCCGATTCGAGCAACTGCCGCGCGATCCCCTCCGCCATGGGCGACCGGCACGTGTTTCCGGTGCAGACGAAGAGGACGGTGCGCACCAATGCATGGTACGGGGCGCCCGGCGGTACCCTGATCCCGCCGACCACGCGCGACCGAGCGCCGGAGCACCCCGTGGAATTCGTCGAACACCAGCAGACCTGGACCCGGCTGAGGAAGCATGGCGTCGTGGCGAGCGATGGCGCGGCCGAGGAGCTCCACCTCGACCTTGACGACTCGACGCCGGTCGCGGTGCTCGATGTCGCCGCGCACGACCACCCGCGCGTCGCCGACCTGCCGAGCTCGATCCGCCGCGTGCCGCGCACCGAGATGGGACCGATCGTCGAGGGCATCGTCCACAAGCTGCGCCTGCCCGAGGTGGTCGTGATCCCGGTGGGCCGCTGGCGCCACGTGTTCGAGGCGGTCGCGAAGCCGATGAGCGCGCACGAGCACTGGCGCGAGATCGACGCCGCGGCGACGGTCGAGCTCAACACGCGCGACCCGCTCTCCTTCGAGCCCGCGCACCATCACCTGCTGCGCGACCTGGTCGCCGCGGTGGTGTCCTCGGGCGGCGGCGCGGTGCAGGGAATCAGCGTCGTCGCCGTCGGCATGCGCGTCGTGCTCGAGGTGCTGCCGGACGGGCAGATGATCGTGTTCGTGGGGGACGCGGCGATGCTTCCCGGCGTCGCGGCGGTCATCGACCACCATTCGGGCCCGCGGTAGCGGGCGCGGCCTCGCGGACGGCCATGTCGGGGCCGTCGTGCGGGTCGCCGTCCTCCTCGAACGCCGACGCGCAGAACGCGCACCGGTAGACCGGGCCTTCCCACGCGGCGCCCTGGTCGGCACGGCACGTCGGGCAGGTGCCGCGGCGGATGTAGGGCCGGTTGGCCGCACGGCTCATCGCCCCGACGAGGTCCCCCAGCAGCACCGCCGGCACCAGCATGAAGATCGCCGCCAGCACCATGCCGATCGCCAGCAGCGGCAGCGTGAACGTGCCCACGAACGCCACGCCGAAGGCGGCGAGGTACAGGAAGAAAACGGTGATCCCGTAGCGGGACCGGACGGCGGCGAGCACTCGCTGGACCATCGAACCCCAATCCTATGCCGTTCGGCCGCATGGCCGCAGGCTGCTCGGCCAACGGGCTACACTCGCGGGCCGAAAACCACGGGAGCCACGAACCATGCCAGCAAGCCTCAAGGTCAACTGCGACCGCACCGCCCTCGTCGACGCCCTGGCCCTCGCCTCGGCCGTCGTGCCCTCGCGAACGACCACGCCGGTGCTCACCTGCCTGAAGCTGGTCGGCACGGACGGCGAGCTGCAGCTGCGCGCCACCGACGGCCAGATCTCGCTCGCCCTCACGGTGCCGGGCGTGGAGGTCGCCTCCGAGGGCGAGGCCCTCGTCCCCGCCGACAAGCTCGGGCAGATCGTGCGCACCTGCGAGGACTCGACCGTCGCGCTCGAGACCGACCGCAACGTGGCCACCGTCCGCGGCGACGGCAGCACCTTCAAGATCTACGGCTACGACCCGAAGGACTACCCCGCCGCGCGCGAGACGCAGGCGGGCGCGGCGTTCCAGGTCACCGCCGAGACCCTGCGGCGCCTGATCGCCCGCACCCTCTTCGCCACCGCCGTCGAGAACGCGCGCTTCGCGATCAACGGCGTCCTCATGGAGCGCAAGGGAAAGCGCATCCGGCTCGTGGGCACCGACGGCAAGCGCCTCGCGGTGGCCGCGGGCGGCTGCACGGGCGACGGGGACATGACCCTGATCGTTCCGTCCAAGAGCCTGAACATCCTGGTGAAGATGCTCGGCGACCCCGACTCGAACGTCACGATCGGCAAGTCCGACGGCCAGGCCACGTTCCAGGTGGAGGGCGTCGGCACGCTGGTGACCAGCCTCGTCGAGGGCACCTTCCCCCCGTTCGAGGACGTGATTCCCAAGGACCAGGACAAGCGCGTCACCTTCGACGCCGCCGACCTCGCCGCGGCCATCCGCCGCGCCGCGCTCCTCACCAACGAGGAATCCAAGGGCGTCCGCTTCGCATTCAAGGGCGACACGCTGGTCGTCTCGAGCCGTGCCCCGGAGATGGGCGAGGCCGAGATCCGCGTGCCGATGTCCGGCTACCAGGGCGACGCCATCGAGATCGGCTTCCAGCCGGCCTTCATCATCGACGCCCTCAAGGTCGTCGACGGCCAGCAGGTGATGGTCGAGATGCGCAGCCCGCAGAAGCCCGGCGTGTTCAAGGTGGGGCAGGAATTCACGTACGTCGTGATGCCCGTGAACGTCGCCTGAGCCCCTGCGGGCGTGCGCGCCTCGGTCACTTCTTGTACTTCACGCTGCAGCCGTAGGCCTTGGTGGTGGCCGGGGACACCGGCTTGCCGTCCTTCAGCGCCTTGACGGCGGACACGACGTAGTTCGTCGAGCCCTTGTCGTCGATGGCGCCGTCGTAGGCGAGCGTGCCGTCGGCGGCGATCACGTAGCAGTGCGGCGTGGTCTTGGCGCCGTAGGCCTTGCCGACCATGCCGTCACCGTCGACGAGCGCCGCGGCCTCGACCTTGTTCTTGGAGAGGTAGTCGCCGCTCGTGGCGGGCTTGTCGGCCATGTAGTGCGTCGAGTTGATGAAGAGGAAGACCACGTTCGGGTCGGCCGCCTTCGACTCGGACATCATCTTCGAGACCGAGCCGTCCTCCATCTTCTCGCGGCACACCGGGCAGTCGGGGTTGATCCACTCCAGGACGACCACCTTGCCCTTGAAGTCCGCGAGGCTGACGTCCTTGCCGGCGGTGTCCTTCAGCGTGAAGGCGGGGGCCGGCGCGCCGATCTTGGCGGTCATGTCGGCCTTCTGGGCCGGCGCGGCGTCCTTCTTGTCCTGCGCAGGCGCGGCGTACGCGACGCCGGCCGAGACGGCGGCGACGAGGCCGCAGGTGGCGATGAGCTTCAGCGTGTTCATGGTTGCTCCGAGAGGTTCGGTCCCCAACCGGGGGTCCGGGCGGTGCCTGGTGGGATCGATGCGCCAGGCGCGCGTGGACGGGAAGCCGACCGATTCACTTCGCCGGCCGGGGCGCGGCCGATTCGGCCGGCTTGGCAGGCGACGGGTGCGGCACGGCCAGACGAACGCAGGGGTCGCCGGGGCGATTGCCCAGGAGCACCAGCCCCGCGACGGCCGGGCCGGCGGGATCGGCGCCCAGGCGCTCGAGCGGCACCTCGAGGCGGAACCGCCCGTCCGCGACGGTCCCCTCGATGGCCGGCTGGCCGAGCGGCAGCCCGATCTCCATGCCAGGAACGTCGCACGGGATGAACCGCGCGGAGGACTGGCCGTGCAGCGGACCCTCGATCGCGAGCCGCGTGCCGGACAGCGCGGCGGTGACGCCGGCGCGCGCAGGGGCGTCGGGGAGCGATCGCCCGCCAAGCATTCCGCCGGCGAGGCCGGCCGGCAGCTCGGCGGCGGCGCCGACGGCGGCGGTCTCGCCCGATGCCGCAAGCTCCGCCATCACGCAGCGCTCCTTGCACGCCATGACGCGCGCCTGCATCGACCACGGCGCGGGAGATGCCGGCGTGCCCCCATTCGACACGGTGGCGCCGGCGGGCGATGCGGCCGACGGGCCCGCGTCCGGAATGCGGCGCACCGGCACCACGTACTGCACCGGCGTGTCGTAGCCGTAGAAGATCTCGTCATCGTGCATCGCGACGTCCGGGCGCGGGAACTGCACGGCTCCCGCTTCCCATCCGCGCGGCAGCGTGAGCTCGAGGCGCGGCGCGCTTCCCGAGTCTCCGGGGTTCTCCCAGTAGACGTGCCAGCCGGGCGCGGGGGTGACCGTGAGCACGAACGCCCAGTCGCCGCCGGCCACGCGGCGCCACGAGGCGGCGTGCGAGGCGATGCCGACCGCCGCGGCAGGCGGCTCGGCCGGGAGCGCCGCAGGCATCGCACCGAGCGCCAGGATGCAGGCAACCGTGGGAAGGAGCGGCATGGGACCAACAGTATCCCCGACTCCGACACGGCGCCCCGGTTGCGCGCGGGGGTCGGCCCCGGGACACTTCCCTGACCATGAACGCCTGCATCCGCGCCCTGCCCAGACTCGCCGCCGCGACCGCCGCCCTCGCGGTCCTCTGCGGCTGCGACGTCAAGACCAGCGACCGTGACCTGGTGATGCTCGACCCGCCCGGCGCGGTCGGCAAGCTCCACGAGGGCGGCACGCTCTTCGAGCGCGCGCGCCGCGGCTGCTGGGTCGATCCGCGCAGTGCGGCGGAGTACGAGCAGGGCCACGTCTCGGGCGCGATCAACGTGCCGCTCGTGCGGATGCCCGAGGAGGCCGGCGCGCGGCTTGCCGGCCACGACCTGTTCATCGTCTACGGCAACGCCTTCCAGGACCCGATCGCCAAGGCCGGCGCGAAGCGGCTCATCGAGCTCGGCTTCAAGGAGGTCTACGTGATGGAGGGCGGGCTGCGCGCCTGGGAGAAGGACGGCTACAAGATCGTGACGGGCACGCTGCCCGAGGGCGGCAACCCGGCACCCGAGGCGACGAAGGCCCCGGGCGACGGCGCGGAGGTTCCCGAGCAGCAGGTGCCGTGAGCGGCGGCGCGGGCGCCGCGCGCCGCGGTCACTTCAGCGCTTCGACGCCGGCGACGATCTCGGTGAGCTCGGTGGTGATGCGCGCCTGGCGAGCGCGGTTGTAGCTGCGCTTCAGCGTGCGGCTGAGGCCGCCGGCGTTGTCGGTGGCGGCCTTCATGGCCACCATGCGCATCACGTTCTCGCTCACCACCGCGTCGAGGAACGCCTGGTAGAGCGACACCTTGACCGATCGCGGCAGCAGGTCGCCGAGCAGCTCCGGGGCGGAGGGGCTGAACTCGAAGTTCGAGACGGTGCCCTTCCCGGCAGCCGCGGCGGCATCGGCCTTCGGCAGCGACAGCGGCAGCAGCTGCATCACCTCGGGGCGCTGGCGCGCGGTCGAGATGAAGCGCATGTAGACGACCTTCACAGAGGAGAACTCGCCCGCGACGAAGCGGTCGATGTAGCCCTGGGCGATCTCCTCGACGGCCGCGTACTGCGGGCGGTCGCCGACGGAGTGCTTGGCCGAGATCTCCTGCTTCTGGTACTTGAAGAAGGCGAGCGCCTTGCGGCCGGAGGCGTCGAGCACGATCTCGCGCCCGCCGGCGCGCAGCTCGGCGAGCAGCTTGCCGGCGGTGCGCAGCACGTTCGAGTTGTAGGCGCCGCACAGGCCGCGGTCGCTCGAGATGACGAGGACGAGTTCCTTGCCCGCGCCGGAGGGGGTCTCGAGCAGGGGGTGAGAGGCATCGCCCGCCTGCGAGGCGACCTTGGCGACCAGCTCGCGGATGGTGTCGGTGTACGGACGGCTGTTCTTGGCACGCGCGAGCGACGCGGTGAACTTCGCCGTGGCGATCATCTGCATCGTCTTGGTGATGCGCTGGATCGTCTTGACCGCGCCCATGCGCTTCTTGATCTCGCGGAGCTGTGCCATAGGGGCAGAAAGGGTACCACGGGCCGCGGGGGCCGCGCCCTCACAGCCGCAGGCCGTCAAAACCCAGCTCGACGCCCGCGGGGAGCCGGGCGGCATGCTCGGCGTGCCGGATGTCGTGGGTCATGTGCGTGAACACCGTGCGGCGCGCGGCGATCCGCGCGGCGGCGTCGAGGCTCTCCGCGAGCGTGAAGTGCGTCGGGTGCGCACGCTCGCGAAGCATGTCGAGGACGAGCGTGTCGAGCCCGCGGAGGAGGGGCCAGGTCTCGGGCGGGATGGCGTTGACGTCGGTGCAGTAGGCGAGCGGCAGCGGGCCGGCGGCTGGCCCGGGCCCGGGCGCGATGTCGAAGCGGTAGCCGAGGATCGGCAGGCGTCCGTGCAGGAGGCGCAGCGGCGTCACGCGCACGCCGAAGAGCTCGAACGGCCCTCCGGGGGCCACGCGGTTCGAGACCACCTCGGCGACGAAGCTCTTGTTCGGGTTTCGGTGCGGCGCGAAGATGTGCTGGTAGATGCGCGCGAGCTCCTCGAACACCGCATGCTCGCCCCAGAGGTGCACGGGCGCGCGCATCGAGACGTTGTAGTGGCGGGCGTCGTCGAGCCCGAAGACGTGGTCGACGTGCGCGTGCGTGAGGAGGATGGCGTCGACGCGGCGGATCCGGTGGCGCAGCGCGTGCTCGCGGTGGTCGGGCGGCACGTCGACCAGGATCGTCCGCGACTCGCCCGACGGATCGGTGAACTCGAGCATGGCGCCGACGCGCGTGCGCCGGTCGCGCGGATCGTCGCTCGTGCAGGTGGCGCAGTCGCAGGCGATCACCGGCACGCCGGAACTCGTGCCCGTGCCCAGGAGCGTGAATCGCGCGTCGCGGACGGTCATGGGGCGGGGGCCGGGGCCACGGAGGCGGACCGGTCGAGCGCGGCGCGGATCGCGTGCACGGCGGCCGCGGGGTCGCGTGCGGCGCACGCGGCGGCGCCGATCGCCACGCCCCGGCAGCCGAGGGCGGCAAGCTCGGCGGCGCGCGCGGCGTCGATGCCGCCGATCGCCAGGTGCGGCACGTGCGGAAAGGCCGCAAGGAAGGCGCGCAGGTACGCCGGGCCAGAGGGCGCCACGTCGGGCTTCGTGGGCGAGGCGAACATGGCGCCGACGCCGCACATGTGCGCGCCGGCCGCAACGGCCTCACGCGCCTCGTCGAGCGAATGGGTGCTGGCGCCGACGACCAGGCGATCGCCCGCGAGGCGGCGCACCTCGCCGGGCGGCAGGTCGCCCTGCCCCACGTGGACGCCGTCGGCGCCGGCGGCGAGCGCCAGGTCGGCACGGTCGTTGACGACGACCGCCGCGCCGGCAGGGCGGGCGATCTCGATCGCGGCGCGGATGCGCGCGAGCAGGTCGCGGTCCCCGAGGGACTTCTCCCGCACCTGGATGCAGTCGGCGCCGCCCGCGATCACGGCGCGCAGCGTGTCGGCCCACGGGAGTGCGCAGGCCGCCTCCGTCAGCAGCACGCACGCGCGCCACTGCGGGGCGCGACGACCGGAATCGGCGGGCGATGCGGGCACGGCCGGAGGGTAGCAGCGTGGCTATCCTTTCCCACCCATGACCAGCCACGATGATCGCCGCGGCCCCGGCCGGACCGACCGACGCGAGTTCCTCGCCGGCGGCCTCGGTGCGGTGGCGGCGATCGCGGCGGCGGGCATCGCGCTGCCGGGAACCCGGAGCAACGCATCGGCGTCCGTCCCGCACGCCCCGACCCAGGAGAAGACCATGCCATTCACGCTTCCAGAGCTCACCTACGCCGAGAACGCCCTCGAGCCCGTCATCGACGCGCGCACGATGAACATCCACCGCACCAAGCACCACCAGGCCTACGTCGACAACCTGAACAAGGCCGTCGACGGCACGCCGTGGGCCTCGATGTCGATCGAGGACATCTGCCGCAAGGCGAAGGACGCGCCGGATGCGGTGAAGGCCGCGGTGCGCAACAACGGCGGCGGCCACTGGAACCACTCGATGTTCTGGAAGTGGATGGCCCCCAAGGGCCAGGGCGGCGCCCCGAGCGCCGAGCTCGCCGCCGCCATCGACAAGAGTTTCGGAAGCATGGACAACTTCAAGGCGCAGTTCGCCGACGCCGCCATGAAGCGCTTCGGCAGCGGCTGGGCGTGGCTCGTGCGCAAGGCCGACGGCACGCTCGTGATCTCGAGCACGCCGAACCAGGACAACCCGCTGATGGAGGGCCTGGTCGACGTGGTCGGCACGCCGCTCTTCGGCGTGGACGTCTGGGAGCACGCCTACTACCTCAACTACCAGAACCGCCGCGCCGACTACCTGAAGGCGTTCTGGGAAGTCGTGAACTGGAAGTCGATCGGCTGAAATAGGTGCCAGGAACCCCTGTCCCCATTTTCCGGGGCCGGGGCAGGCCGACCGCGAGCGCACTCCATTCCCGTCCCGAGCCCTCGAGGCCCGGGACGGGTTTCTTCATGCGCTTTGGCCGGGTTTGGGAGGAATGGCCGGTCCCTCGGCCAACATGGCGCGCATGCCGCGCTTCGCCCGCAATGTCATCCCCGACGTGCCGTACCACCTCGTGCAGCGCGCGTCGCACCAGGCGTTCATCCTGGATGGCGACGACCGGCGCGCGATGCTCATGTCCCTGCTCACCGAATGGAGCGCACGAGAGCAGGTGCGGGTCGCGGCGGTCACGCTGATGGGCAATCACTTCCACCTCGCGGCCGACTCGCCGACGCCCGAGGGAATGTCGCGATTCCTCGGCTGCGCGTGCGCCGAGTTCTCGAGATTCCTGAACTCCCTGACGCGCCGGCGTGGGCCGAACTGGCAGGGCCGCTTCTGGGCCGCACCCATGGACCAGGCCCATGCCGAGGCCGCGGTCGCGTACATCGAGCGCAATCCAGTGGCCGCCGGCCTCGTGCCGAACGCGGCGACCTGGCGATGGTCATCGGCCGCCTTCCACTGCGGAGCGGGGCCGAAGCCATCGATCATCACCGCCGACTACCGGCCGGCAGGCACGACGCCGCGCACCTGGCGAGAGGTGCTGGCGCGACCGACCGAAGATGCCGTGCGCGCGCGAATCCGGTCGGCGACATCGAGCGGCCGGCCGCTCGGCGACGACGCGTGGGTGGATCGCATGGCGGCGCTGCTCGGGTTGCCGCCGCGTCGGCCCAGAGGCCGCCCGCGCCGCGACGGTGCGAAAGTCGGGACAGGGGTTCCTGGCACCGATTTACACTCCGTCGATGGCTGAACCAGGTGCGACCAGCGGTCCTCGCTACTACGCGGCCGCCATGCAGACGTCGCTGCCGGCGCTGAAGGACCGAGCCGGGATCGATGAGCGCGTGCGGGCACTCGTCGCGATGGCAGAGGGCACGCTTGTCGGCTACGGCCCGTTCCACGACGTGCGGCTCTTCGCCTTCCCGGAGTTCGCCCACTGCGCGCCGCTCTACCCGACCGCAGCGGAGCTGCGGGCGAACACCTCGGTGCGCCCGGAGGACCATGTCGGTCCCTACGAGCGCTTCTGCCGCGCGAACGGCGTCTTCGTGCAGACGGGCTCCTTCATCGAACACGACCCGAGGTACCCCGACGCCCTCTTCAACACGACGCTCCTCGTCGGCCCCGGAGGGGTGCTCGCGAAGTACCGCAAGGTGAACCCCTGGCTGCCGTGGGAGGTGCACGCAAGCCCCCATGACGTGCCCGGCTACTCCGACGAGCTCTTTCCCGTCGCCGACACCGAGATCGGCCGGCTCGGGTGCGCGATCTGCTACGACTGGCTTTTCCCGGAGACGCTGCGGCAGCTGGCGGAGCACGGCGCCGAGGTGCTCATCCGCGTGAGCGCGTACATGGATCCGTGGGGCGCGCAGCCGCCCATGGACTGGTGGACGCTCTTCAACCGTGCGCGCGCCATCGAGAACATGGCGTATGTCGTGGCGGCCAACCAGGCGGCGGACCTGCCCGACTACCCGCCGTTCAGCTGGCCCGGCGGCAGCATGGTGGTCGACTTCGACGGCCGCATCCTGGCGCAGGCCGAGCCTGGGCCGTTCACGAAGGTCGTGGTCGCGCCGATCGACATCGCGGCGCTGCGCGCCGAGCGCGCGCGGCGGAGCGGCCACGCGATGATGGGGCATCTGCGGCGCGGGGCGTACCCGTACCTCCGGAAATAGGTGCCAGGAACCCCTGTCCCCATTTTCCGAGGAAAATGGGGACAGGGGTTCCTGGCACCTATTTCATCCCGGCGATCAGCGCGTCGAACGCCGCGCGGTTCGACTCGACCGTCGCCTGCGGGCCGACGAGCTTGATGAACACGTTGCGCCCCGGGGCCTCGACGATCGCACCGAGCTGCATCTGGCCGGGGCGCGGGGCGGCGGCACCCATCCCCATGTAGGCACCCACGCTCTCGATGCGCAG
>VEQS01000189.1 GCA_018883105.1 Phycisphaerales bacterium | reverse complement strand
AGGACGGCGGCATGATGCAGAAGGTGCGCTGCTACGACCCCAGCCGCCCGATGCCCCCGGTCCGCCCGGGCGACGGCTACGGCCCGGTGCCCGACGAGGACCACAAGCCGCTGCAGGCGGCCAGCCCGAACGCCCAGGGCGGGCCGTTCACGCTGCAGGACGCCGCGGGCAAGCCCTTCGGCGACGCGCAGCTCAACGACGGACTGAGCCTCATGACCTTCGGCTACACCGAGTGCACGGGTGCGTGCCCACGCACGATGGCCATGTTCTCGGCGGTCGACGACGACCTCGACCTCGACGGGCCGAGCAGGCCGCCGCTCAAGTTCGTGTTCGTCAGCGTCGACCCGGCGCGCGACCAGGGCAAGAAGCTCGAGGAGTACGCGGCGAACGCGCCGGTGCCGCTGGTGGCGCTCACGGGCACGCCCGAGCAGCTGGTCGCGACGACCCGCACCTTCGGCGTGGCCTACGAACCGCAGCCCAAGCGCGCCGACGGCAGCTACACGGTGCGCCACTCGACCGACGTCTACCTCGTCGGGCCGGGCGGGCGCATCTTCCGCCGCTTCGCGCTCAACACCGATCCGCGCACGGTCGCGGCGGCCGTCCGTGAATTCGCCGGCCGCGTGCCCCAGAAGGCTGCCGCGGCGATCGAAGGAGGTGCCCGATGAGGCTCCGCGCACTGCTCGTCGCGCTCGTCGCCCTGGCGTCGATCGCGCTTCCGTCCACGGCCATGGCGCAGGGCGGCGGCAAGACGCCCGACCCCCGCCCCTTCGCCCTCTTCCGCGACATGTTCGACACCGCGGGCGAGTGGCACGGACCGTGGGTGAACATGTCCTGGCAGCCGCAGCTCGAGTGGTCATGGCAGAGCGAGGGCGTGCCGAAGAACAACTTCAACGCCCAGGTCGCCTGGCAGGCCTACGTGTGGTTCACGCCGGAAGTGACCATGAACGTCAACATGACGTTCGAGCAGGTCGAGACCCCGCAGGCGAACAACCAGTGGTTCATGTACGGCGAGGGCGTCACCGCCGGCGACGTGTGGGTCCAGTGGAGCGACCAGCGCACGGGCATCATCGGCGGCCGCTACACGGCGCCGTTCGGCCTGGCGCCGCTCGTGCTGCCCGGCGTCTTCGACACCAACTTCGTCAACAACTACAACTTCGGCGGATTGCTCGGCGGCCTCGCCACCCTGTCGACGGGCGACGAAGGCGGCGGTATCCATGCATTGAACGCCGGCTTCTTCGGGATCGACACCACGTTCATGTCCGATGGCATCTTCGCCAGCCCCGCGGCGCCCTCGGGCCCCGGGACGGGCGGCGGCGTCGACAGCTGGGTGATCGGGTACTCGGGCGCCAACATCCCGCTCCTCTACCCCACCCTCGACATCAACATCGCCTACATCAACTTCGGCGAGGGAATCGGCGCGTCCGCGCAGCAGCAGGGCTTCAACGCCGGCGCGTACTGGCAGTACATGATCAACAACGACGGCAACGACACGCTCGACGCCAAGTACTGGTCGATCGGGCCGCTGTTCGAGTACGTGCACTTCTGGAACAACAACGGCGTCCAGGACGCCAGCGCCGACTACTACACCTTCGGCCTCATCACCAACTACGGCAACTGGCAGGCCGACGCCACCGTCGGCTGGCAGAACCTGGTCGATCCGGGCTCGCCGAACCAGGACAACTTCCTGTTCACCGCGAACCTGGGCTACAACTTCTTCGGCCCGCAGTCGCTCGTCCAGGTGGGCTACGCGTACGAGGAGTCGGCCGGCTCGATCAACCACCAGATCGGCCTCCAGGTCAACTTCCCGATCAACGCGCTTGAGTACTTCCCGATGTGGAACTGACGCCCGGCGCGTCCCGCGCAGGATTTCCGGACTTCGTCGACACCACCCCCGCGCCCCACGCGCGGGGGTGGTGCATTTCGGGGCGTGCACGCCGCCCGGTCTCCGCTACAGTCATGGCGTGCCGCTGACCGCCGCCCAGCGCCTGCTCGCCGCGATCCTCGCGATCTGGATGCCGCTCAGCTGCTGCTGCCAGGCGATGGCCCTGGCGCGCACCGCGATGGCGGCCGTGTCGGAGTCGAACGACCGCAGCGAGTGCGGAACGCCGAGCTGCTGCAGCGGGCACGACACGGATGACCATGACGGCCAGGCGGAGGATCGCGGCTCCGACGACGACCGCTCGCCGCCGCCCTGCGACGAATGCCCCGCGTGCGCTTCTGCCAAGGGCAAGGCGCCGCTGCCGACGCCGGCCACGATCGAACATGACGACATCGGGCGCGAGGTGGCCTGGCTGCCCGCGACAGATGCGGCAACACCGGCGTGCGGATGCGCGGCGCCGACCGGCACCTGCCCGTGGAGCGGGGCCGACCCGCCGTGGCGGCCCGCCGGGCGCATGGCGCTCGCCAGGCATGCACGACTGGTGATCTGAGACTCCGGATCGATGCACGGCGTGCGGCCACGTGCCGCGCTGCGATCGCATTCCCGGAGACCACGGTCACATGCCTTCACGATCGACGGGCGCACCCCGCGTGCGCCACCCCAGACGAACCCCACTCGCACCGGCGGTCACCGCCGTCGCCGCGGCGCTGCTCGCCACGGCGTGCACGACCGACCCCGGCCCGACGCTCGCGCAGGCCGTCCCTGGCCTCGACGCGCGCATCGCGCAGCCCGAAGGAACGCTTGCAGGGGCCGCTGCCCGCGACTGGAGGACGCCTGACCCCGCCTGGGACGGCCACGCCCCGCTCGAGGCCGAGGTGGCGCAGCGGATCGCGCTCACGGAAAACCGAGCGCTGCGACGCGTGCTCGTCGAGGCCGAACGCCGGCGCGCCGTGACGCAGGACGCGCAGCTGGCGCCGAACCCCGTCGTGAACGTGGCCGGCGGCATCCCGATCGACATGGGTGTGGTGCCGCTGCTGGCGATGGTCGGCCAGCAGCTGGACTGGCTGTGGAAGCGCGAGTCGATCGCGGGCGACGCGGACGCGCAGCTTGAGTCGCTGCTCCTGGAGGCGGCGGCCGTCGCCGTGTCGACCGCCGTCGAGGTGCGCGCGGCCTTCGTGGCATGCGCCGCCGCGCAGGAAGTCGAGATCCTCACGCGCCGCGATGCCGAGGTCGCCGGGCGCGTCCTGCGTGCCGCGCAGGCGGCGCTTGCGGAGGGCGAGGCGAACGCATCGGCCGTCAACGAGGCACGCATGAACGCCGCCGAGGCCTCGAACCGCGCGATGGAATCGATGCTCGAGCTGGTGTCCGCGAAGACGCGGCTCCTGGAGGCGATCGGCCGGGGAGATGCCGGTCTCGCATGGCAGGTGGCCTCGGCCAGCGGCCGCGATGCGCGCGAGGCATGCGCCGTCGTCGAGCCGCCGGTGCCGGAGGATGACGATGCCCTGCGACGGCTGGTCGCCGAACGCCGGCTCGACCTGCGCGCCGCCGAGGCACGCGTCGTGGCCGCGGAGGCGCGCCTGGCGCTCGCGGTCGTGTCCCGTGCGCCGTCGGTGATGCTCGGCGCCGGCTGGGAACGCGACATGGAGGACGACCAGGCCGTCATGCTCCAGGCGCAGGTCTCGGTGCCCGTCTTCAACGACGGCCGGTTCCGCGTGCAGGCCGCCGAGCGGGACGTCGAGCTTGCCCGGCTCGACGCCGACGCCCTGCGGCAGCGCGCGGTCGCCGATGCACGCCGGGCGCTCGCCGCGGTCGACGCCGCGTCGCACCACGAGGCCATGCTGCGCGGAACGACGCTCGCCTCGTACGAATCGAACAAGGCGATCCTGCAGGCTGCCGTGGCGGAGGGTGACCGACCCGCCATCGCGCTCTGGCGCAGCGAGCACCAGGAGAACCACATCCGCATCCAGCTCGCGCGCGCCGAGCGGGACCGGACGCTGGCGGCCCTCGGGTTCGAACGCGCGCTGGCGGGCGGCCGCCTTCCCTCGATGGGCGGCAGCGCCCCGATGTCCGCCCCAGAGACGATGGGCATGGGCATGGGCGGCCTCGGCGCCGCGCAACCGCTCGACTTCGCCGGACTGGAGACCATGCAATGACCTCGATTCCCGTTCCACCCCGCCACATGCTGACGCGCATCGTGCTGCCCGCCGCGCTGTGCGCCGCCGCGGCAGGCCTCCTTGCCTGGACCGGCTGGCGATCGTTCGCCCCCGTCTCCACCGTCTCCGTGCGCCCGGTGGTGGCGCGCCAGGCGGCGGCCGCGGCGGGCGATGACCGCGGGGTGCGCGAAGGCGCACCCATCCAGGCGCCGGGCTGGGCCGAACCAGCGCCGTTTCCGATCGGCGTGCGCGCCCTGGTGCCGGGCACCGTGCGCAGCGTGCGCGTGCTGGAAGGCCAGCAGGTGAAGGAAGGCGACGTGGTCGCCGAGCTCTTCGACGAGGAAGCACGCATCGCACTCGACCTCGCCGACGCAACGCTTGCCGAGGCGACGGCCC
>VEQS01000188.1 GCA_018883105.1 Phycisphaerales bacterium | reverse complement strand
TGGTACGCGGGCAAGGGGTGGATCGAGTTCCGGATCGTGCCGCACGTCCATGCGGGCATGGTGACGGTGGAGCTGGAGCAGCGCATGCACCCGACGTCCGACTTCAAGGCGCTCGAGTCGGCCTACGTCGGATGCCGCGAAGGATGGGCGTTCTTTCTGACGAACCTGAAGTCCGTGCTCGAGCATGGCGCCGATCTGCGCGACCGGGTACCGGACCGTGCGGGACTCGTGAACACGTGAAAATGGTGCCGGGGGCGATATGCCCCATTTTCTACGAAAATGGGGCATATCGCCCCCGGCACCATTATTCTGCGCGCGTGGATGGGAATCGCGCCGTTCCTGCCGTCGGCACGCGCTGCTGGTGGTGCGGAAGCGACCCCGTCTACGTGCGGTACCACGACCGCGAGTGGGGGGTGCCGGTGGTGGGCGACCGCGCGCTCTGGGAGAAGCTGGTGCTCGATGGGTTCCAGGCGGGGTTGAGCTGGATCACGATCCTGCGCAAGCGGCCGGCGTTCCGCCGTGCGTTTGCGGGCTTCGATCCGTCGGCGGTCGCGCGCTTCGGCGCACGCGACGTGTCGCGGCTGCTGCGGGATGACGGGATCATCCGCAGCCGCGTGAAGATCGAGGCCGCGATCGCCAATGCGAAGGCCTGGGAACGCCTGATGGAGGCGGGCGGGCGCGGCGCCTTCCGGGACCTGCTGTGGGAGCACGTGGGGCATCGCACCCGCGTCAACGCCCTGCGGCGGCCCTCGGACATCCGTCCATCGACCGTGGAGAGCGAGCGGATGGCCAAGTCGCTGCGCGCCGCAGGCTTCAAGTTCTGCGGCCCGGTCATCTGCTACGCCTTCATGCAGGCCGTCGGCATGGTGAACGACCACCTGCTGAGCTGTCCGCGCCATGCGGCGTGCGCGCGGCTGGCACGGGAGGCGGCATGACGGACACGCGCTGCGAGCTCACGGTCGACGGCATGACCTGCGCCAGCTGCGCTGCGAGCGTCACCCGCGTGCTGCGTGCGCAGCCGGGCGTGCGCGAGGCGCAGGTCGACTTCATGCTTGGACGTGCGGTGGTGCAGGCGGAGGAGGGGGTCAGCCCGGCGGCGCTGGCGCATGCGGTGAGCGAGGCGGGATATCCGTCGGCGCCGGCCGCGGCAGGCGGCGCAGTGCCGGCATCACGGCTGGAGGAGCTCGACATCGCGGCACGGTCGGACCTGCGCGTGCTGCGCGCCAGGCTGCTGTTGGCCATCGTGTGCTGCGTGCCGCTTGTCTGGGAGGCGATGTCGTCGCACCACCTGTGGATGCCCGGGGCGCAGGAGCACGCGCGGAGTCATGCGCAGGCATCGGAACAGGCGAAGTCGGTGCTGGTGCAGTTCCTGCTTTGTGCGCCGATCGTGCTGTATTCGGGCTGGCCGATCCTGCGTGCGGCGGTGCTGGGGGCACGCAAGCGCACGGCAAACATGGACTCGCTGCTGGCGCTCGGGATCACGTCGGCGTTTGGGTGGTCGAGCCTGGTGCTGGTAAAGATCATGCTGCCGGTTGCGGGGGCTTCGATCGTTCCCGCGGTCCACTTCGAGGCCGCGGGCGTGATCGTGACGCTTGCTGTGCTCGGGCGATGGATGGAGACGCGGGCGACGATGCGCACCCGTGACGCGGTGCGCGGGCTGGCGGCACTGCAGCCGGCCGTCGCGCGGGTACGTCGGGACGGGGTCGACGTCGATGTCCCGATCGCCGAGGTACGGCGCGGCGACCTGGTCGTCGTTCGCCCGGGCGAGCGGCTGCCGGTCGATGGCCGCGTGGCCGAGGGCGCGTCCGATGTGGACCAGTCGACGCTGACCGGCGAGAGCGTTCCGGTTGCGAAGCGGCCGGGCGACGAGGCATTCGCCGGCACGATGAACGCGTCGGGATCGATCGTGGTGCGGGCGGCGCAGGTCGGCGCGTCCACGCTCCTGGGCCGGATCGCGCGGATGGTCGAGGATGCGCAATCGAACCGCGCGCCGATTGCGCGAATGGCCGACCGCGTGAGCGCCTGGTTCACGGTTGCGATGCTCGCGGTGGCTGTGGTGACGTTCGGCGCGTGGGCGCTGGCGGGGAACCTCGAGCTGGCGCTCACGTGCACCGTGGCCGTGCTGGTGATCGCGTGCCCGTGCGCGCTGGGCCTTGCGACGCCGACGGCCATCATGGTGGCCACGGGATCGGCCGCGCGGCGCGGGATCCTGGTGAAGGGCGGGGCGGCGATCGAGGCGCTCGCGCGCGTGGATGCTGCGGTGCTGGACAAGACAGGCACCGTCACGGCTGGGCACCCCGAAGTGATGGGCATCCATCCGTGCGACGGGGCCGACGATCGCTCGCTGCTCTCCGCCGCCGCCGGCGCCGAACGGGCGAGCGAGCATCCACTCGGCGAGGCAGTGGTGCGCGCAGCGGCGGCAAGCGGTGTCCCGGCGCCGATGGCACTGAACTTCCAGTCGACACCGGGCTCGGGCGTGTCGGCGATCGTCGATCGGCGGCGGGTGCGGGTGGGCACGCCGGAGTTCGCGCTGCCGGACGGCGTGCCGGCGGAGGTCGCGTCGATCGTGGCACGGGAGCGCGCGGCGGGGCGCACGGCAGTCGTCGCGAGCGCGGATGGCGCGGCGCTCGGCGTGCTCGCGGTGGCGGACGCCGTGCTTCCCGACGCGCGGGACGCGGTCGGGCAGCTGCGCGGGCGCGGGATCGCGGTCTCGATGGCGTCCGGCGACGATGTCGCCGTGGCGCGCCGCATCGCATCCGAGGTCGGGATCGACGACGTGCATGCCGGCGTGCTGCCGGACGCAAAGGCCCGGGTCGTGGAGGGCCTGCGATCTGCCGGTCGCAGCGTCGCGATGGTTGGCGACGGCGTGAACGATGCGCCCGCGCTTGCAACCGCGGACGTCGGCATCGCGGTCGGCGGCGGCGCGGACATCGCCGCGGATGCAGCGGACGTGGTGCTGATGCGGCCGGGGGTGGGCGGCGTGGTCGAGGCGATCGACGTTGGGCGTGCCACGATGCGCGTCGTGCGCCAGAACCTGTGGTGGGCGTTTGGCTACAACTTCGTCGGCATCCCGCTTGCCGCGGGCGTGCTGGTGCCGTTCACCGGATGGATGCCCGGACCGATGGTCGCAGCCGTCGCGATGAGCGTGTCGAGCGTGGCGGTCGTCGGCAACAGCCTGCGACTGCGCGCGCTTGGCCGGGTGCCGGCAGCCGGCGCCTAGCATTCCTCTCCTTGTCCGCCACTCCAGCCAGTCCTGTCGAGCGGCCGCTGCCGTCCCTTGCCGCGCCGCGCGTGCTGGCGCTCGACCGTCTGGCGCTTCGCATGCTGGTGGGTGACCGGCTGAAGTACCTCGGACTGGTGGCGGGGCTCTTCTTCGCGAGCCTCCTGGTGCTTCAGCAGGCCAGCATCTTCACGGGCTACACGGGGCGGATGGCGTCCTGGGTGCACGACGTGCAGGGCCACGACCTGTGGGTGACCGATCCGCAGATGGACTTCACCGAGGACCCCAAGCACCTGCTGCCCACCGCGCTCGGCCGCGTGCGCAGCGTGGACGGCGTGGCGTGGGCCGTGCCGATGTTCAAGAACTACCTGAAGGCGCGCCTGGCCGACGGCACGCAGTTCAACGTGCGCGTGATCGGGCTCGATGATGCGAGCCTGGCCGGCGGGCCGCGCGAGATGGTGGAGGGTGACCTCGAGGTGCTGCGCCGGGACAAGGCGGTGCTGGTCAATGCCGACATGCTCGACGGGCAGATGCGCATGCGCACCGGCGTCGAGGGCGAGGGCCCGCGTGGCATGCGGATCGGCGATGCCTTCAGCATCAACGACCACGAGGTGCGCGTGGCCGGAACCTACCGGGCGACGCCCGAGTTCTTCTGGGAGCCGGTCGTGTACACGACGTTCTCGCGCGCAGTGGCGATGAGCCCCGCGGAGCGGCGGCAGACCACGTACATCCTGGCGTCGGTGGCGGACGGGGTGCCTGTCGAGGAGGCGAAGCGGCGCATCTCCGAGGCGACCGGCCTGCGCGCGATGACGAGCGACGAGTTCGCCGAGCGCACCACCGAGTACATCATGACCCAGACCGGGATCCTGATCAACTTCGGGATCACCATCGGCATGGGATTCGTGATCGGCGTGCTGGTGGCGGGGCAGACGCTCTACACCTTCGTCCTCGACAACCTGCGTTACTTCGCGGCGCTCAAGGCGATGGGCATCACGAACGCCCGCATCGTGCGCATGGTGAGCGTGCAGGTGCTCGCGGTCGGGACGATCGGCTTCGGCATCGGGCTCGGCCTCGCGGCGGTGACCGGCTGGGCAGCCGAGGGTGGGCCGCTTGCGTTCCGGCTCGACTGGCGCGTGGCGTCGTTCGGCGCGACCGCCATCATGACCTGCTGCCTGGTGAGCGCGTGGATCAGCCTGCGACGCGTGATGCGCCTCGAGCCGGGGATGGTGTTCAAGTGA
>VEQS01000187.1 GCA_018883105.1 Phycisphaerales bacterium | reverse complement strand
CGATGAGGACCGCGGTCTGGATCGTCATGTGCAGGCTGCCGATGATGCGCGCGCCCTTCAGCGGGAACTTGCCCTTGTACTCCGCGCGCAGCGCCATCAGGCCGGGCATCTCGACCTCGGCGAGCTCAATCTCCTTGCGGCCGAAGCGGACGGTCTCGGCCGAGAGGTCCTTCACCTTGAAGGGCAGGAACTCGGTCAGCGAGAGGCGCGGGTTGGACAGGAACGGGTTGGTCTTGGAGGCGGTGGCGGTGGCGGTCATGGAGGGGTCCTTTCATCCGTCTATCCGGATGGAAGCATGATGGTAAGTCCCCGTCGCGGACCTCGGACGGGCTGAAATCCCAAAATCTGCGAAATCTTGACCCCCGTGCCCGGATTTACCGGGCAGGCGGGCGGCCGGAAGGGGATCCTCCCCCACATGAGCACCCGAACCACGCTGCGCCTCGCCGGCATCGCGGCCCTCCTGACCCTGGCCGCGGGCTGCGCCAAGATGGCCAAGAACGACCGCTACACCCCGCCGCCCGATGACGGCAGCGTGCCGGCCAACCCGTCGGACATGTCCGACAACCCGCCGATCGTCCCGAACTGACCGCGCTCAGCGCACGAGGAGCGCCGCGAAGAGGCCCGGGCCCCTTGCGGCCATGTCCGGGCGCAGGCGGACGAACCGCCGAAGCGCCAGGCCCGATCCCTGCGCGTGGCGCGCAAGGTCTTCCTCGGAGAAGCCGAGGTGGCGATGCCCCATGGACTGCTGGTAGCCGGCGCGGTCATGGCGCACCATGTCGACGACGAGCAGCGCACCGCCGGGGCGCAGCGCCGGCGCGATCGCGCGGAGCATGGCGCCTGGATCGTCGGCGTGGTGGAAGACGAGCATCACGACGCCGAAGTCCGCCTCGGCGGCGGCAAGCGGCGGCGAGAGCAGGTCCCCTTCGCGCACCTCGACGTTCGCGAGGTGAGCCAGGCGCTTGCGCGCCGCCGCGACCATGGCGGGCTCGCGGTCCACGGCGATGACGCGGCGGACGACCGCCGCGAGCCGCTCCGCCACCTCGCCCGTGCCGCAGCCGAAGTCGATCGCGACGGCGTCCGGCGGCAGGAGCCCGAGCAGCGCCTCGTCCACGAACGCCGTGCCGAAGAGCTCGTGGCGCAGCGCATCCCAGTCGCCGGCGACGCGGCCGAAGAAGGTGCGGCTGTCGACCCGCCGCGCGGCGAGCACCTCCGCGAGGCGCGCGTCGTCCTCCTCGAAGGCGTGGCGCGGGCCGAGGTGTTCCTGGCCCATCTGCCACAGGGACCGCATGCCGGGCTCGAGGTCGTCGCCGCGCAGGCGATAGAGGCTCTGGGTGCCCTCGGCGCGCTTGGAAACCCATCCGTCGTCGAAGAGCGGCTTCAGGTGGCGGCTGACGGTGCTCTGCGGCAGCTGCAGGGCGCGCGCGAGCTCGCCGACGCCGAGCTCCTCGCGCGCGAGGAGGCGCAGCATGCGGACGCGGGCGAGGTCGCCGAGCGTGCCCAGCCAGCCGAGCCAGCGGTCGCGGGGATTGGCAGGCTCGCGTGGCATGCGCCGCGCCGGGCCGTCAGGGGCCGAGCGGAAGGGCCGTGTCCTTGCCGCGCTTCACGCCGTGCTCCTCGAGCATGCGCGTGATGCGCGGGTCCTCGGGCGCGATGCCGTAGGCCTGTCGAAGGCGGCGCACGCCGTCGGCCTCCTTGCCGAAGGAGAAGCAGAGCTCGGCATCGCGCATGTACGGCTCGATGGACGCGCGCTGGCCGGGCAGCGGCTCGTTGACCTTGATCGAGTCGACCGCGGCGAGCGCGGCGGTGTCGGGGTCGCCCGCGCTCTCGGCGATGCGGCTCAGCGACAGGTACGCGCGCCAGGAGCGGAAGTCCTTGCCGAAGGAGCGGAGCAGCTGGTACGCGTCCTTGACGTCCTTCTGCCCCGCCATGCACTCGGCGAGCGACGCGACGATGTCCTCGTTGTCGGCGCGCAGGCGGTACGCGCGGTCGAGCGAGCGGCGCGCGTCCTCGAGCTTGCCCATGCCGAGCATGGCGCGGCCGTAGGCGTACTGGCCGCGCCAGTCGCCGGGGTCGTCCTGCACCACGGGCTCGACGAGCTTGGCGGCCTCCTCGTAGCGGCCGTACTTGAGCAGGTCGTCGGCCTGCGCGGCGCGCGACTCGCTCGAGGTGGCGTTGCAGCCCGCGAGCGCGAGGGGAAGCGCGATCACGTGGGCGGCGATCAGGATGGAGACGGGGGTCGTGCGTCCGTGCGACGAAGCGGTGTTCATGTGCCCTCCTGGCAGCGTTGTGGGATGATATCGGCGTGCCCGAGGCCCCGCAGCCGTTCCTGCCCGCGACGGTCGATGCCCCGTGGCGGCCGGCCGCGGTGATCCGGCACGACACCGCGGGCGGCGCGCACTTTGACCTGCTCCTGGCCCGGCGCGCGCCCGACGGGCCGGACGACCGCGCGTGCGCGACGTGGCGCGCGGCACACGACCCCGCCTCGATGGCGGTCGGTGCCGAGACGCCCGTGGAGCCGATCGACGACCACCGCGCGCACTACCTGCGCCTGGCCGCCGCGACCGGGCTCTCCGGCGGCCGCGGTCGCGTGCACCCGGTGGCCCACGGCGAGTGGCGGCCCGGCGCGGACGGCGCGGTCGAGGTCCGCTGGGAGGGTGCCGGTGCCGCGCGGTACCGTCTCGACCCTGCCGGCGCCCCCGCTGCCATGCTGCGGAGGATCGCCCGGTGACGCTCGAGAGCATCGTGTGGGCGGCGGTGATCGCCACGGTCGGCGGCGGATGCGTGCTGCTCACGGTGCTCACGCTGCCGGGCAACTGGCTGCTGCTTGCGATCGCCGGCGTCGCGCAGGCGTGGACCATGCACGGCGGCGGTGCCCCGCTCTACTCATGGTGGACGCTCGGAGCGGCGGCCGCCCTGGCGCTGGGCGGCGAGCTGCTCGAGGCCGGCATGGGCGCGGCCGGGGCGAGCGCGGCGGGTGCGCGCCGGCGCGGCACGTGGGGCGCGGTGATCGGGTCACTCGTCGGCGCCGTGCTGGGCACGTTCGTGCTGGCCTTCATCCCGCTCTTCGGGACGCTGGTCGGGGCGCTGGTCGGGGCGGGACTCGGCGCGTTCATCGGCGAGCTGAGCTACGGCGACCGCGGCGCGGCATCGCTCATGGTGCCGGCGGCCGGGGCCGCGGCGGGGCGCTTCGCCGGCCTCATCGTGAAGTCCGCGGTGGGCGCCGCGATGTGGACGCTGCTCGTCGTGGGCGCGCTGTGGCCGTGAGCGCCCGCGCTCAGCCGTGGCGGCGGAGCGCGCCGGCAAGCTCAGCCATCGTCACGGCGCGCTGCTCGCCGCTTGCGAGGTCCTTGAGCTGCACCATGCCCCCGGCCACCTCGGCGCCGAGGATGACCGCGAAGCGCGCGCGCTGGCGCGAGGCGTCGGACAGGAGCTTGCCCACGTTGCGCGTGGCCTTGTAGCTGTGGCGCACGTGCAGGCCGTCCGCGCGCAGGCGCGCGACGAGCGGCGCCAGCGCGGCCTCGGCGGCCGCTTCGCCGGCACTCACCACGAACGCATCCGGGCGCGGCAGGAGCTCGGTGCCGTCGGCCGGCAGCAGCCCGCGGTCGGCAAGCACCAGGCCGAGCACCACGTCGCCCATGCCGAAGCCCATCGCCGGCGTGCGCGGCCCGCCGAAGAGCTCGACGAGCCCGTCGTAGCGGCCGCCGCCGGCGATCGCGCGCTCGGCGCCGGACGCCTCGTGGACCTCGAACACCGTGCCCGTGTAGTAGGCCAGCCCGCGCACGATGCCGAGGTCGAACTCGCACCAGTCGCCGAGTCCCGCCGCCACCAGCGCATCGCGCAGCGCGGCCAGCTCGCCGAGCGCGTCGGCACCGATGCCCGCGGCGGCGGCGAGCGCCGAGAGGTCGCCGGCGACCGGCACGCGGGTGCGGACGGCCTGCTCGAAGCGCGCGAGCGCGTCGCCTGCGAGCCCGAGCGCGGCGGCACGCCTGGCGAACTCCTCCGCCGGAACCTTGTCGCGGCGGTCGAGCAGCTCGAACGCGGCGGCCACCGACTCCTCGGCCACGCCGAGGGCGCGCACCACGCGCGCCGCGGCCACGCGGTGGCTCACCTTGACGCGCACGTGCGCGGGCGTGAGGCCCAGGCGCGAGAGCGCCGACACCGCCACGCCGATCACCTCGGCGTCGACCGCGGGGCCCTCGGCGCCGAGGATGTCGACGTTCCACTGGAAGAACTCGCGCAGGCGCCCACGCTGCGGGCGCTCGGCGCGGAAGAAGTTCGGCACCGCGAACCACTTGACCGGCATCGGCAGCTGCGCGGCGCGCGCCGCCACCATGCGCGCGAGCGTCGGCGTGAACTCCGGGCGCAGCGCGTAGTCGTCGCTGCCGCCGGCGCGGCGGAAGCTGAAGAGCTCGCTGACGATCCCCTCGCCGCTCTTGGCGGTGTAGAGGCCCAGGTGCTCGAACGTCGGGCCGTCCACCTCCTCGTAGCC
>VEQS01000028.1 GCA_018883105.1 Phycisphaerales bacterium | reverse complement strand
ATGGAAGCTGACGGCGACCTTCTCGGTGCGCGCCCGCCGGCGCGATTCCTCGAAGCGGCGCAGGTAGTCGCGGTACCGGCGTCGGCTCGAGGGCTGGACGAAGGGCATCGGGGCGATTCTAGGGGTGCCACGGCTAGACTCGGGCGATGCTTCCCGCGCACGTTGCCCTGGTCCCGGCCGCACTCCTCGGGGCGGCGATCGTCGCGGTGCAGTCGGCACCGCCCGCGCCGCCCGCGCCGCCGAAGGCACCCGCCGCGCCGAAGGCACCGGCTGCCCCGAAGGCGCCCGCCGCTCCCGCGTCGCCGAAGGACGGCAATGGCGGGGATGACTCGGGGAGCGGCAAGGCCAAGGGCAAGGCGCCGCGCGCCGCGGGCATCTGGTTCGGCGTGCCGAAGGCGCCCGAGAAGGCGAAGGGTGCCGTGCGCCTGGCGGCCTACAACGTCGAGAACCTCTTCGACCGCGTCGACGATCCGGCGCTCTCCGGCGAGCACGACGACGCGAAGATGGCGACCAAGGAGGGACGGCTCCTGGCGATCGCCGACGCGATTCGCCGCCTCGATGCCGACGTCCTGTGCATCGAGGAGATCGAGGGGCTCGAGGCGCTGAAGTGGTTCCGCGACACGTACCTGAAGGACATGGGCTACGCCCACGCCGCGAGCGAGGACGTCGGCTACTACCGGGGCGTCGAGCAGGCGGTGCTGAGCCGCTTCCCGATCCGTTCGCACGCCACGTACGTGCAGGAGGACCTGTCGGACATGGACGCGATGCGCACCGGGTCGGGATGGGCCGCGCGCAAGCCGGACCAGGGCGACCGGTTCCAGCGCTCGCCGCTGCGCGTGGACGTCGACGTGGACGGGTGGCCGCTCACGGTGTTCGTGGTCCACTTCAAGGCCGGCGGCAAGGAGTTCGAGTACCACCGCGAGAGCGAGGCGCTGCAGACCGTGGCGCTCGTGAAGGACGTGCTGGCCAAGGACCCGGGCGCGAACGTCGCCGTGCTCGGCGACTTCAACGCAACGCCGTCGATGCGCGCGGTGAAGGCGATGGGCGACGGCGGGCTGCGCAGCGCCTACGACTTCCGGGCGGTCAAGCGGGGCGACACCCGCGAGCTCTACACGACGCACGACTCCGGCCGCGCGATCGACTACATATTCATGTCGCCGGCGCTGGCGAAGGCCGCGCGCGACGGCGGGTTCTTCGTCCTGGGCACGGTGCACCCGTCGAGCGACTACGACTGGCGCAAGGACCCCGACAAGGAGCGCGTTCCCGAGGGCTACGCGAGCGACCACTACCCGGTGGCGATCGACGTGGTGCCGCAACGGAACGCGGCGCCCGCGAAGGACGCGGGCGCCGCGGGTGGCGCAGTGAAGAAGTGACGTCGGGCCGGTTCAGCCCTGGCCGACGGTCATCCGGACGAAGCGGGTGATCTTCGCGCCCGCGGGCAGCACGTCCTTCACCGCCTTCTTGTCGTCGCGGACGTACTTCTGGCCGAGGAGGGTGACCTCCTCGAAGAACTTCCGCATCTTGCCCTCGGCCATCTTCTGGGCGATCTGCTCGGGCTTTCCGGAGGCCTTGGCCTCCTCGACGGCCTCCGCCTGGCGCCTGGCCTTGACGTCCGCGGGCACGCCGTGCTCGTCCACCGCGATCGGCGGCGGCGACGAGGCCACGATGTGCTGGCAGATTCCGGTGCCGGTGTCGGCGTCGATGGAGCCGGCGAAGGCGATCAGCGCGCCCTTCTTGCCGTCGTGGTGCACGTAGTGCGCGAAGCCCTCGCCCTCGAGCACCTCGCCGCCTGCGAAGGAGATGTTCTCGCCGGTCTTGATGCGCACCTCGTCAAGGCGCTTCTTCATGGCGTCGGTGTTCTGCGCGCTTCCGGCGGCGCCCGCCGCGGCCATGCGCGCGAGGTCCTCGGCCATGGTGCGGAACTCGGGGTTGCGCGCGGTGAAGTCGGTCTCGGCGCGGACCTCGACGATGGCGGCCTTGCCGCCCGCGACGGCGACGGCGATGCAGCCCTCGCCGGCGGCGCGATCGGTGCGGGAGTCCATCTTGCCCTTGAGCTTCTCGCGCAGGCGCTCCTCGGCGAGCTTCATGTCGCCGTTCGCCTCGGCAAGGGCGGCCTTGCAGTCCATCATGCCGAGCCCGGTGCGCTCGCGCAGGGTCATGACGTCCTTGGGGCTGATGTTGGCGGTGGTCATTCGTTCACCTCAGGTCAGGGTGCGGGTGTCTGGACGGGATGGGGAGAGGCCTCAGGCGCCGGGCGCGGCGCCCGCAGCCTCGGCGCGCGGGGCGTCGGCGCCCGCGGACGCGGAACGCCCGTCGGCGCGGAACTGGCTGCGGCTCGAGCGGCGCGCGGGGCGCGGCGCGTTCGGGGACTCGACGTCGCCGGCCGCGGCTGCCGCCGCGCCCATCTCCTCGGGACTCGCATTGGCGCGCTGGCCACGGCCCTCGGCGGCGGCCGCGCACAGCTCGCGGATCACGATGTCGATTGAGCGCATCGAGTCGTCGTTGCCGGGCACCGGGATGTCGGCGAGGTCCGGATTGCCGTCGGTGTCGATCAGGCAGATCGTCGGGATGCCCAGGGCCTTGGCCTCGAGCAGCGCGTTCTGCTCGCGCGTGGTGTCGACCACCACGAGCGCGCCGGGCAGCTTGGTCATGCCGCGCAGCCCGTGCAGGTTGCGGTGGATCTTCTTCTGCTCGCGGGCGAGCTGCGACTCCATCTTCTTGGAGTAGTTGCGGATGTCGCCGGTCTCGGCGAGGCGCTCGAGGTCCTCGAGCCGGCGCAGCCGCTCGCGGATCGTGCGGAAGTTCGTGAGGGTGCCGCCGAGCCAGCGCTCGGTGACGAAGGGCATGCTGCAGGCCGCGCAGTGCTGCTCGACGGCGCCGCGAGCCTGGCGCTTGGTGCCGACGAAGCAGACGTCCTTGCCGCCGGCCACGGTCTTGGCGATGAACCGCTTGGCGAGCAGGAGGCCCTTGATCGTCTCCTTGACGTCGATGATCGAGATGCCGTTCTTGGTGGCGAAGATGTACGGCTTCATCTTCGGGTTCCACTGGGAGCGGCGCTGTCCGAAGATGACTCCGGCTTCGACGAGTTCCTTGGCGAGCGACTTCTGGTCAGACATGTGGGCTCTCCTTGCAGAGCGGCAGCAGCGACACCGCGGGATGCGGCCGGTGGACGCCGGCGGGGCCGGCGGCCGTCCCGAACCAAGGGCGCTTGGGACGAGGACGTTGGCCCCGCATCGCGGGGCCGTTCGTCGCGGTGTCCACCTGGAATCCGCGACGCCCCGCACCAGCGGGGAAGCGGTGGACGGTACCGCAAACACGGGGGCGTCCGCAACGGGATGACTGGCGGGCCGGCGGCACGTCTGGCCGTGGGTCGCGTTATTGGCCTTCAGACGGCCCGTTCGCCCACGCGGCGCAGCCAGAGGCGTTCGGTCCCATGGCCCGCGAAGCCCGTCGCCACGACGATCCGGTCCTTCGGCGCCAGCATCCCCGCGGAACGCAGCAGCGTCTCCGCGCGCCGGACGAAGTCCCGGCTGTCGATGGGATGCCGAGTGCGGATCGCGTGCACGCCGCGGAGCAGGGCGAGGGAACGCAGTTCCGCGTCCTCGTCGCCGAAGGCGACGACCGGGACCTGCACGTCCGCCTGGCTGATGAACCGGACGGAGCGCGCGTCGGTCCAGCAGACGATGGCGCGGGCACGGGCGTCGACGGCCATCTGCGCGATGGCCCGCGCGAGGACCGCGGCCGGCTCCGGCGACTCCGCAAGCGCGATGGCCCGCAGCGGGGCGGGAGGCTGCGCGGACGTCCAGCGCTCGGCCTCCTGCGCAATGCGCCGCATCGCGCGCACGCTCTCGAACGGGTGCCGCCCGGCGGCGGTCTCGCCGCTGAGCATCACGGCATCGGTGCCCGAGAGGATCGCGTTGGCCACGTCGGAGGCCTCGGCGCGGGTGGGGAGGGGAGCCTCCATCATGCTCTGCAGCATCTGCGTCGCCACGATGCACGGGATCGCGGCTCGGTCGCACGCCGCCTGGATCCGTCGCTGCTCGACCGGCACGCGCGCGAAGTCGAGCTCGATCGCAAGGTCGCCGCGGGCGACCATCATCGCGTCCGCGACGGCGGCGATGCCGTCGAGCTCGCCGAGGGCGACGGGACGCTCGATCTTGGCCACGATCGCGGGGGCCCGGCGACGTCCCCGGCGCGCCGCGGCGTCGAGCACCCCACGCAGGACGCGGACGTCGGCCGGGCGCTGCACGAAGCTGAGCGCGACGAAGTCCGCGCCGTGGGAGACCGCCCAGTCGGCAAGCGTGCGGTCGCGCGACGTCGGTGCGCGCAGGCGCACGGCGCTCTCCGGGAGGTTGACGCCCTTGCGGCCGGAGACGGCGCCTCCCACCTCGCAGGTGCACTCCACGGTCCCGCGCGCGACGCGGCGCACGCGCAGCTGCACGGCGCCGTCGTCGATGAGCACGCGATCGCCGGCCCGGACGTCATTGGAGAGCCCGGCGTAGTCGACGCGCAGCGTCGCGGGCCGTGCATCGGGATCGATGGGCGCGCTGCCGCGCGCGATGCGGACCGTGTCCCCGTGGCGGAGGTTCACGACGCGTCCTGCCGGCATGGTCGTCAGCCGGATCTTCGGGCCCGGAAGGTCCGCCAGGATCCCGACCTCGACGCGCAGGGCTGCGGCCGCGCGGCGGATGGACCGGATCGCGCGCCCGTGGGCGTCGAGGTCGCCGTGGCTCAGGTTGAGCCGGAAGACGCTGACCCCCTCGCGGACGAGGCGTTCGAGGTCGGCGGGGCGGCTGCATGCCGGGCCGACGGTCGCGACGATCCGCGTCAGGCAACGGTCCGTCCGGAAGTCTCTGCGGGAAGCGGGCATGGGCCGCGAATACTACGATTCGAGGCCTCCATGCTGAGCAAGATCTTCAAGGCCTACGACGTCCGCGGCATCTATCCCGACCCGCTCTCCGAGGTCGATGCGTTCGGGGTGGGCTTCGGCACCGCCAGGCACCTCATGGAAGTCGCCGGCCGCGAGGGGCGGGCGGGCGACCGTGCGCGGACGATCGTGGTCGGCCGCGACATGCGCAAGAGCTCGCCGTCGCTCGTCCGTGCGCTCAAGGACGGCATGCTCGAGGCGGGCGCGGTGGTGGTCGACGTGGGCATGGTGGACACGCCGTTCACCTACTTCGCGGCAAACCACCTCGACGCGGCGGGTGCGGTGCAGACGACCGCAAGCCACAACCCGGCGCAGTACAACGGGTTCAAGGTGAGCGGGATCGGCGCGCGGCCGGTGGGGCAGGACACGGGGTTGTCGGCCATCAAGGCAATCGCCGAGGGTGCGCGCCGAGGGTCGGGCCCGGGCGGCGGGCGCGAGGAGTCACGCGACCTGTGGGACGCCTACCGGTCGCACCTGCTGCGGTTCCTGCCGGCGTCGGTGCTGGACGGGTCAAGGACCATGCATGTGGTGATCGACGCCTCCAACGGCATGGCGGGCACCATGGTGCCGAAGGTCTTCGGCGACGTGAAGGGCCTGCGCATCACGCCGATCAACTTCGACAACTCGACCGGCGAGTTCGTGCACGAGCCGAATCCGCTGGTGGAGGCGAACCTCGCCCCGACGCGCGAGGGCGTGCGGGCGCTGAAGGCCGACTTCGGCGTGTGCTTCGACGGCGACGCTGACCGCTGCATGGTGATCGACGAGCGCGGCGAGCCGGTGGGCTGCGACCTGCTCACGGGCTGGCTGGCGCAGGGATGGCTCGAGGGGCGGCCGGGCGCATCGATCGTCTACGACCTGCGCAGCACGCGCTCGGTGGCCGAGGCGGTGCGCGAGCGGGGCGGCGTGCCGGTCGAGGGCCGCGTCGGCCACGTCTTCATGAAGCAGAAGCTGCGCGATACGGGCGCGCCCTTCGGCGGCGAGCTGAGCGGGCACTTCTACTTCGCGGACATGTGGTGCACGGACAGCGGGGCACGGGCCTTCGCCAACGTGGTGTCGGCGCTGGTGGCCGCAGGGAAGCCGATGTCCGGGTGCATCACGCCCTTCCGGCGCTACAGCCAGAGCGGCGAGATCAACTTCGAGAACGACGACAAGCAGGGTGCGCTCGACGCGCTGCGCGCGAGGTACCCGCACGCGAAGTGCCACACGCTCGACGGCCTGAGCATGGACTGCGGCGACTGGTGGGCGAACATCCGCATGTCGAACACCGAGCCCCTGCTGCGGCTCAACCTCGAGGCGCGCGATGCCGGGACCGTCGCGGCGAAGGTGCGCGAGCTCGAGCCGATCCTCGGCCACCGCGTGGAGCACTGATTGGGACCCATTCACTCTCCGGGGATGTGCGTGATCACGCCTTCCCACGGGCTGCTCGCGTTGGCGTAGAGCTTGCGCGGGATTCGGCCGGCACGCGTGGCATGCCAGCCGGCATCGAGGGCGAGCCGCATGGCGTGGGCCATTCGCACCGGGTCCTGCGCGTGGGCGATGCCGGTGTTCAGGAGCACGCCGTCGGCGCCGAGCTCCATCGCGTCGACCACGTCGCTTGCGGTGCCGACGCCCGCGTCGACGATCACCGGGTAGTCGGCGCTGCCGCCCTGGTCGGCGAGCTTCAGGCGGTCGAGGACGAGCCGGATGGCGGCGGGGTTCGCGATGCCGCGGCCGCTGCCGATCGGGCTTCCGGCGGGCATCACGCTTGCCGCGCCCGCGTCGCGCAGGCGCGCGGCCACGATCGGGTCGTCGCTCGAGTAGCAGAGCACGGTGAAGCCGTCCGCGACCAGCTCGCGGCAGGCCTCGATGGTGCCGACGGGGTCGGGCAGCAGGGTGGTGCGGTCGCCGAGGACCTCGAGCTTCACCCAGCCGGCGCCGGGGTTCCCCAGCTGCTCGAGGATCTCGCGCCCCAGGCGCGAGACGCGCACGGCGTCCTCGGCGGTGAAGCAGCCGGCGGTGTTCGGGAGGATGGTGATCCGGTCGAGGGGCAGGAACTCGAGGATCGAACGGCCCTGCGCATCGACGAGGCGCTCGCGGCGCACGGCGACCGTCACGCAGTCGGCGCCGGAGGCGTCGATCGCCGCCTGCATGGTTGGGTAGTCGCGGTACTTGCCGGTGCCGACCACCAGCCGGCTGCGCAGCGTGAATGCGCCGATGCGAATCGGCGGGATCGCCGGCGCGGCGGCCGGGGCGTCGGCGGAGGCGGGGGCGTGCGGGCTCATCCGCCCCCCACCAGGGTCACGACTTCCACGCGGTCGCCGTCGGCGAGCGGCACCGACGCGCGGTCGGCGCGCCGGACGAGCCGTGCGTTCACCTCGACTGCGCAGGGCGCGCCGTCGAGCCCGATCTCGCGCACCAGGTCGGCGACGGTGGTCGCCGCCTCGAGGTCGCGTGGCTGGCCGTTGAGCTGGATCCGCACGTCGGCAGTGTAGGGCGGGTCCGCGCGCGGACTACGATTGGGCGATGCCATCCACGCTCGCCATCCGCATCGCCCTTGCCGCCGTGCTCGTCGCCGCGGCCGCGGCGGGCGGCTGCCGCAAGCCGCGCTACGACACGTCATCGCCCTCGGCGGCCATCGACGCGATGGCCCGCATGGTGAAGGACGGCCGCCCCGAGCTGCTGCCCACGATGCTCTTCGTCCAGGCACGCGACGTGACGTTTCCCGACGGCGTGACCGAGGCGAGCGCGATCGAGGACGTGAAGGGCAAGGCCGGCGAGATGCTGGCGCAGCTGTGGCGCGTCTCGCAGAAGCTGCGCAAGCGCTACCCGGCCGACGTCGAGCGCGAGCTCGGCAAGGGTGGCACGTGGGCCACGCGCAGCGGCTTCGGGGACGTGTTCAACGCGGTGATGGCCGATCCGTTCGGGTGGCTCGACGCCAACCGCTCCCGGCTGGAAGCCGAGGACCTCGGCGACGGCACCGCGACGTTCGAGCTCGACGGCAAGCCGGTCCTGGGCGGCACGCTCTCGATGCGCGAGACGGACGACGGCTGGCGCATCGCGCTGCCGGTGGACCTGGCGCGCTCGAGCGGCTACTTCCCGGACACCCGCGAGGAGTGGGCCGTGGTCGCGTACATGATGATCGCGGTCGAGAACGCGCTCACCGACTTCGAGGGCGAGCTCGACGGCGGGAAGTTCCGCACCCTCGGCGAGGCAAGCGAGCGTGCCGGCCGGCTGGTGGCCGAGAGTGCCGCGGCGCAGGCGCTGATCTTCGCGCTGATGCAGCAGAACGATCCGTCGAAGCCGCCGGCCGGTGGGCTCGAGTTGGAGGCGGGCGGCGTCGAGGTGAAGGTGGGGGCCGACGTGCCGGTCGAGCAGGGCCTGGGGCAGGCCGGCGACCTGATGCGGCGCCGCGCGGAGTGACCGAGGGGCGCCGGCCGAGACGCGCGGCTCAGACCAGGAACAGCCAGGTCACGACCCCGAAGAGCGGGAGCAGGAATGCCCCCGACCACAGCATGTACCCGAAGAACGAGGGCATCGGCACCTTGTCCTGCCGGGCGATCGCCGCCACCATCAGGTTCGGGCCGTTGCCGATGTAGGTGTTGGCGCCCATGAAGACGGCACCGAGGCTGACCGCCGCGAGGAGCGGCTCCGCGACGCGGCCGCCGGCGTACGTCACCGCCCCGGCGGCGTCCGCCGGCGTGATGGTCGACGCCACGTCGGCGAACACGAGGTAGGTGGGGGCGTTGTCCAGGAAGCTCGAGAGGAGCCCCGTCGCCCAGAAGAAGTGCGCGGGCGTCGTGACGCCGAGTTCGCCGCCGCGCGCGCCGAGGATCGCGAGCGCCGGCTGCATCGCGACGAAGAGCCCGCTGAAGATGGCGGCGACCTCGATGATGGGGCCGAACGCGAAGTGGTTCTCCTCGCGCAGCGGCCACGGAGTGAGCCACAGGCTGAGGCCCGCGCAGGCCAGCATCACCGCCTCGCGGGTCCACGGCAGCACCGTCCAGCCGAGCAACTCGAGCCGGGCGCCGGGCACGAGGAATGCCGCCGCGAGCACGACGCCCGCCAGCCACACCACGTTCCGGCCGCCGGTCACGCGGACGTTGGGGGTCGGGTCGTCGTCCACGAGGTCGAGGGGCTCGCGGGTTGCGCCTTCCTTCCGCGCGTAGGCCGTGTCGACCACGAAGAAGACCGCAAGCAGCGCGCCCGTGACGACCAGCCATTCCGGCAGCAGGCGCATGGTCCAGCCGAAGGGGACGCCGCGCAGGTAGCCCAGGAAGAGGGGCGGATCGCCGATCGGAAGCAGGAGCCCCCCGCAGTTGCTCACCAGGAAGATGAAGAAGATCACCACGTGCGCCCGGTTGGTGCGCCGGCGGTTGGCGCGCAGGATGGGCCGGATCAGCAGCATGCTCGCCCCGGTCGTTCCCAGGACGTTCGCGAGCACGGTGCCCAGCGCGAGGATCGCGGTGTTGACGCGCGGCGTGCCCGGGATGTCCCCGGCGATCAGGATGCCGCCCGAGATCACGTAGAGCGAGAAGAGCAGCACCATGAAGGGCGCGAACTCCTCGAGCGCGTGCCCAAGCGCCTGCCCGGCCGGTGCCGCGCCTGCCGTGGCCGCGATCGCGAGCAGCGCCACCGCGCCGCAGGACGCCGACACGATGAAGCGGTTGCGGTTCGACTCCCACCAGTGCGCCGTGCGGTGAATCAGCGGGAGCACGGCGATCGCCGCGAGCAGCGCGGCGAACGGGATGATCGACCAGGTGGGCAGCGTGGCGGTGGCCGCGGCAAGCATCGCTGCCGGAGGGTAGCGCGGCGTAGGCTTTGCGGTGATGGCTGACCTCCGACGCATCGCCGCCCTCATGCTCGCCGGGGCATCGGCGTGCGTGGCCGGCGGACGCTCGGAGGGAGGCATGTCGGTCGCCCCGCCGGCACCGGGTCGCGGGTACGGCCAGCCGATCCGCACCATCGACGGGCTGCAGGACGTGCGCGCGGCGCTGCCGCTTGCGGATGGTTCGCTGGTGGCGGCGCTCGGGTCCGGCGGCGTGGTGCGCGTCGAACTCGGCGATGGCGAGGAAGCGCTTGCGTTGCCGCGAATCGTCCCGCTCGTGGCGCCGTGGCCGGAGGGTGGGGTGGCCGAGGCGGTGGCGCTCGCGCCGCTTGCCGACGGCCGGATCGCGATCGTCGACCGAGCGGGCGGCGCGGCGTTCGTCGTCGCGGCCGCGCCGACCGATCCACCGGCCGCGCCGACCGCGCTCGTGCGGCTGCCTGCATGGCGGCCGACGGCGATCGCGGCATCGGGGGATCGCCTGTTCATTGCCGACGGCGCGCGCCCGCGCGTCCACGCCTGCGCGCCGGATGGTTCCGGCGGCCGGTGGCTCGACCTGTCCGCCGGGGGTCCGCTCGTCCCGCGCCTCGCAGGCCTTGCGTGCGGCGGCGGCGTGCTGCTCGCCGCCGATGCGGCCAACCACCGCATCGTGCTCGTCGATCCGTCGACCGGCGAGGTGCGCAGCGCGATCGGCGACCGCGGTGCGTTTCCCGACCTCTGGCAGTCGCCGGCCGCGGTCGCCTGGGACGGCGGCGCGTTCCTCGTCACCGACCTGCTGAACCACCGCGTGGTGCGCGTCGACGCATCCGGCAGGACGCTTGACCAATGGGGCCAGCATGCCGTGCGGCCGCGCGAGGGCGACGGCAAGATCCACTACCCGACCGCGGCGCATGCGGCACCCGATGGATCGATGGTCGCCGTGGCCGAGCCCTTCGAGCGGCGCATCCAGCTGTTCGGGCACCTGCCGCCGCGCGATCCGGCCGCGCCGCGCGCGACGGCGCTTCCGGCCTTCGAGGGCGTGGCCAGCCACTTCAGCCGCGAGGTGGCGCTCGACGGACGGACGCTCGTCGTGTGGGAACCGGAATCCGCGTCGGGCCTGGTCTTCGACCTGCGTCCGGAGATCCCGATCCACGTGACGACGTTCGGGGGCCCGGGCACGCGGGCGGGCACCTTCGGCCAGGTGAGTGCCGTGTGCGTCGACGAGGCGGGGAACCGCATCCACGTTGCCGACCCGGTGCGCCGCGTGCATGCATCGCTTGCGCTCCTGCGCAGCGGCCAGGCGCCGGCGTTCGACCCCTTCATGCCGCGGCTCGTGCTCGAAGCGTCCTTCGCGCCGGTCGACGCGATGATTCGCTCCGCGGAAGGGCCCGACGCGATGCCCTACGAGCCGATCGACCTGGTGCGTGCCCCGGACGGCGCGATCCTGGCGCTTGATGCGAACGGCCCGCGCATCGTCGAGTTCGACGCCTCGTGGCGACCGGTGCGCGTGCTTGGCCCGTGGACGGGCGCGGCACGCCCGGTGTGTCCCGCCCAGTGTGCCATCGACCGCGACGGGACGGTCCTCGTGGTCGATGCGTCCGCGCGTGACCTGAAGCGCTACGCGCGTGGGGATGGGGCGTTCCTTGGGTCGGTGTCGCTGCCGGCGCGGCGGCCCATGGGCGTGGCGGTCCTTCCGGACGTGGGCGCGGCACGTCGGCTGGCGATCGCCGATGCCGGCGGCGACCGGCTCCTCGTGATCGACCCGGCCAGCGGCGCCACGGTCGCCTCGGGCGGCGGGACCGGCGCGAAGCCGGGTGAACTCTGGGAACCGTCGTCGCTGGCGTGGTCGCCGGTGCATGGCCGACTGTTCGTGTCCGATCACGGCAACCACCGCCTGCAGTCCTTCGATGCCGAGGCCGCGTGGGCATCGACCTTCGGGATCGGCCGCGCGTGGGTGCGTCCGAAGGATCCGTCGCGCACCGGTCCCGTGAACCCGATGGGGTCGGTGCCGAGTGCCGAGGGTGCGGCGGACACGCGTTCGCAGTTTCCCGCCGAGACCGGCGATGCCGACGGCTGGCGTCGCGTCGCGGCCACCGACGGGTCGTTCGTCACGCGCTTCCGTTTCGTGCCGGGCGGTGCGCCCCATGTGCGCGACCCGTTCGCCGTCGAGGTCGAGCTGCTGGCGCCGGACGGCAGTCCGTGCGGCGGCGACCTCGAGTTCGACGCCGCCATGCCGCACCACGGGCACGGCATGAACGTTGCACCCTCGGTGACGCGCCGCGCCGACGGGCGCTGGCTCGTGGACGGTGCGCTGTTCCACATGCCCGGGTACTGGGAACTGCACATCGACCGCGTCGATCGTTCCTCCGGCACGCGCGCGCGGGCGCAGGCCTCGGTGACGCTCGAATGATCGCCGCCGCCGTCATGATCCTGGCGATGCAGGGCGCCGCGCCGCCGTCCACGCCCACGCCGGCGCCCGCAGCCGGCGGCTGGCTCGACGACGTGGCCGCCCGGCGCGTGCGCCGCAACCCGCCCCTCGGGCCGGTGCCTGCCGATCCCACCAACCGCTGGGCCGACGACGAGGCCGCCGCGCGCCTGGGGCACGTCCTTTTCTTCGACCCGCGGCTCTCCGCAAGCGGCACGGTCAGCTGCGCCAGCTGCCACGACCCGGCGTTCGGCTTCGCCGACCGCCGTGCGATCGCGGTGGGCGAGGGCACGGGCACCCGCCATGCGATGACCGTCCTCAATGCGGCGCACCAGCGCTGGCTCACCTGGGACGGCCGCGCCGACACGCTGTGGGGCCAGGCCACCCAGCCCTTCGAGACCGCGTCCGAGCACGGCATCGACCGCACGCGGGTGGTCGCGCACGTGGCCGGCGACCCGTCGCTGCGCGCGGCGTGGCGCACGGCGTTCGGGGCCGATCCGCCCGTGGCGGGCGCGCCTGCGGCCGACGTCGATCGTGCCTTCGCGATGGTCGGCAAGGCGATCGCGGCGTACGAGCGTCGGCTCGTGACCGGTCCGTCGGCCTACGACCGTTGGTGGACGCGGCGGGCTGCCGGCGACCCGCGCGCAGACGAGGAACTGACGGACGCCCAGCGACGGGGCCTCGTCCTCTTCTTCGGGAAGGCCGAGTGCGCACAGTGCCACCATGGCGCGCTGTTCTCGGATGGCGAGTTCCACATGATCGGCGCGCCGACGCCGGACGGCGGGCCGCCGCGGGACCCCGGCCGGTACGCGGCGGTCGACCGCGTCCGGGACGACCCGATGAACGCGGCCGGGCCGCACTCCGACGCGCGCGAGGGCGCGCAGGCGCGGATCTCGCGCAGCCTGGCGAACTCGCCCGACCGGCGGGGCGGGTTCCGCACGCCGAGCCTCCGGAACGTGGCGCAGACCCCGCCGTACATGCATGCGGGGCAGCTGGCGACGCTTGCCGACGTGGTGCGCTTCTATTCGACGCTCGAGGGCGCCTCGGCGCTCGACCATCACCGGGAGTCCGTGCTGCGCCCGCTCGGGCTCTCCGATGCCGAGCGCGCGGACCTCGAGGCGTTCCTCGGCGCCCTGACCGGCGCGCCCCCGCCGGCACCGTGGGGCGCACCGCCGGTCCGCGCGGGCGTCGACTTGCGGTAGCGTCCGCTCCATGCCCTTCCTGTCGGTGACGGTGGCCTCGGTCGCGCTCCTGCAGCACGCGACGGCGCCGCCCGCGAAGGCACCTGCCGCCGCGCCGACCCCCGCCTTCGTCGACCGCATCAAGGGCACCGCGGTCAGCGTGGAGATGATGCCGATCCCCGGCTGCGACGGGACGCCCGCGTTCCACGCGGCGCGCACCGAGGTGCCGTGGGAGCTCTTCGATGCCTTCATCTACGGCTTCGACCAGAAGTCCGGGGACAGCACGCCCGAGAGCGACGCGGTGACGCGGCCGACCAAGCCCTACGTCTCCGTCGACCGCGGCTTCGGGCACCAGGGATGGCCGGCGATCTCGATGAGCTCGAAGGGCGCGGTCCAGTTCTGCGAATGGCTGTCGAGGAAGACCGGGCGCACCTACCGGCTGCCGACCCTCAAGGAGTGGGCGTGCATGGCGCGCGCCTCGGGCGTCACCGCCGGGTCGGCGACCAAGCATGCGTGGACCGATGCCGATGCCGACGTGCGCACGCACCGCTGCGGCGAGAAGCCGGCGGACGCGGCGGGCCTCGTCGACCTCTGGGGCAACGCGGCGGAGTGGTGCACGGACGGGGCGGGGAAGTACTTCGTGATGGGCGGCAGCTACCGGGACGAGGCGATCGACCCGGCGGCCATGAAGCCCGTGCCCGAGACGCCGGAATGGAACGACAGCGACCCGCAGTTCCCCAAGAGCGTGTGGTGGCTCGTCGACGGGCCATTCATCGGCATGCGCGTGGTGACGAGCGACGGACCCAAGGAGGCCAGCAAGTGAGCGACTCGATCGATCGGACCGCATCGGGCGGCGTGACGCGCCGCGAGTTCGTGGCGGCGGGAACGGCGGCGGGGCTCGTCGCCGCGGCGGCGGTGCCGGCGCTGCCGGCGTTCGCCCAGGACGCCGCGAAGGCGGATGCCGCGCCCAAGGGACCGCCCCTGAAGGTGGCCCTCGTCGGCTGCGGCGGGCGGGGCACCGGCGCCGCGGACCAGGCGCTGCGCGCCGACCCCGGCGTGGTCCTCTGGGCGGTGGCGGACGTCTTCCCCGACCGGATGGATGCGTGCCTGAAGCAGTTCGAGGGCCATCCCATGAAGGACCGCGTGCAGGTGCCGGCCGAGCGGCGCTTCGCGGGCTTCGACGGCTACAAGGCGGCGATCGACTCCGGCGTCGACGTGGTGCTCCTCTGCAGTGCGCCGCATTTCCGGCCGATGCACCTCGCGGCCGCGGTGGACGCGAAGAAGCACGTCTTCTGCGAGAAGCCGATGTTCGTCGACGCGCCGGGCTACCGCAGCGTCGTCGACAGCGTCCGCAAGGCGCGCGAGGCGGAGCGCAACCTGGTGTCCGGCTTCTGCTGGCGCCGCAGCAGCCCGGAGCGCGCCACGTTCGCGGAGCTCGAGAAGGGGACGCTCGGCACCCCGATGGCGATGTACTCCTGCTACTACACCGGCCCGCTCGGCACCAACGCCCGCAAGCCCGGCTGGAGCGACATGGAGTTCCAGGTGCGCAACTGGCAGCACTTCAACTGGCTGTCCGGCGACATCATCGTCGAGCAGGCGGTGCACTCGATCGACAAGATCAACTGGTGCTTCCGGAACGAGCCCCCGGCGAAGGCCGTGGGAATGGGCGGCCGCCAGCTGCGCGAGGCCATCCCCGAGCGCGGCGACGTCTACGACCACTTCGCGATCGTCTACGAGTGGGCGGACGGCCGGCGAGCCTTCCTCAACTGCCGCCAGCAGCCCGACTGCCACTTCGAGAACACCGACTGGATCGCGGGCACCAAGGGCCAGTGCTTCATCAACGGATGGGGCCCAACGCACTGGATGAAGGACCCCGACGGCAAGGTGCTCTGGCGCTACCCGGCCAACGGCCCGAAGCCCAACATGTACCAGGTGGAGCACGACGAGCTCTTCCGCGCGATCCGCGCCGGCGAGGTGGTCGACGACGGCGACTGGATGGTGGTGAGCAACATGATGGCGGTGCTCGGCCGCATGGCCGCCTACAGCGGCCAGCAGGTCACGTGGGCGCAGGCCATCGCGTCGACGGAGTCGCTCGCGCCGCCGGCGTACGAGATGGGCGCGCTGCCCATGCCCACCGAGAAGAAGCCCGGCCAGTACAAGGTGACCGTGCCCGACGCGATGCCGGGTGCCTGACGCAGGGCGCGCGCGGCGCGCCGGAGGAATGCCGATGACCGAGCCGACCGAACGTTGCGATCCCATGACGCCCGCCGCGCCCGCGGATCCCTCGCGACGAGGGTTCCTCGGCGCCGGCGGCGCCGCGATGGCGGCAGCACTCGCCGTGCCCGCGATCATCACCGCGTGCCGCGCCCCCGAGAAGGTCTCGGGCCCGATGGCGCCCGCGCGGTCGCGCGGCCGGCCGATCCGCGTCGGCGTGATCGGCTGCGGCGGCCGCGGCGCGGGTGCGGCAATGGATGCGCTGAAGGCGAGCCCGGACACGCGGATCGTCGCGCTGGGCGACGCGTTCCGCGAGCGGGTCGAGTCGACCGCGGACGGGCTGGCGAAGCAAGGCGAGGGCCGCGCGGACGTGCCGTCTTCCGCGCGCTTCTGGGGCTTCGACGCCTACCGGAAGGTGCTGGCGACCGACTGCGACCTGGTGATCCTGGCGACCGCGCCCGGATTCCGACCGACCCACTACGCCGCCGCGATCGACGCCGGCAAGCACGTCTTCTTCGAGAAGCCGGTGGCGGTCGACCCGGCGGGCGTGCGCACGGTGCTCGAGGCGAGCGCGCGGGCCGCCGAGCGCAAGCTGTGCGTGGTGACCGGCACGCAGCGCCGGCATGAGCGCTGCTACCTCGAGGCGATGCGGCTGGTGCGCGAGGGCGCGATCGGCCGGCCGATCGCCGCGCGCTGCTACTGGAACCAGGGCGGCCTGTGGCACAAGGACCCGGATCCCGCGCTCTCGGAGATCGAGAACCAGGTGCGCAACTGGCTGTACTTCACGTGGCTCTCCGGCGACCACGTCGTCGAGCAGCACGTGCACAACATCGACGTGGTGAACTGGGCCTTCGGCGACGCGCACCCGGTGCGCTGCGTCGCGACGGGCGGACGGCAGGCGCGCACCCAGCCCGTCTTCGGCGCGATCAACGACCACTTCGCCATCGACTTCGAGTACCCGGGTGACCGCTTCGCGGCGTCGATGTGCCGCCAGCAGGATGGCACCGACGGACGGGTCGAGGAGATCATCCACGGCACCGAGGGGACGCTGCTCACCTCGAGCGGCCGCGCGGAGATCCGCGGCCGGGTCAGCTGGAGGTTCATGGGCCCCAACCCGAACCCCTACGTGCAGGAGCACGTCGACCTGCAGGACGCGGTGCGCGGCAACGCGCCGTACGTGAACGAGGGGCGTCGCATCGCCGAGAGCACGATGACCGCGATCATGGGCCGCATGGCCGCCTACACGGGCAAGGACCTCGCGTGGGACGCCGCGCTCGCCGACCCGATGGACATCGTTCCGAAGGATCCGAAGCCCGGCCCCGGCGTCAAGGAATCCGTGGCGATTCCGGGGCAGTCCGCGCCGGTGCCGGCGTAGCGGCCGCGCCGTCCGGCCACGACCAGGTCGCCCAGTAGCCGGGCCCGAGGCGCGCCAGCAGCGCGCGGCCGCGCTCGGGCCCGAGCACGCAGAGCGCGGTCGCCAGCGCGTCGGCATCCGTCGCCGTCGGCGCACCGGCCGTGACCTGCACGCGCGTCGTCACCGGCCATCCGGTGGCGGGGTCGAGCACGTGGCTCAGGCGCACGCCGCCGGCATCGAGGTGCTGCGCGCGGTCGCCGCTCGTGGTCACCGCCTGGTTCCGCAGGAACAGGGTCGTTGCCTGGTCGTCGTCGGCGGCGACGCGCCACGCCCGTCGTCCCGGAGGCGCCTCGCCGGCCACGATGTCCCCGGAAAGGTCGACCAGCGCCGATTGCACGCCCTGTGCCCGGATCGCGGCCATGGCCGCGTCGGCGCCGAGCCCCTGGCCGATCGCGCCGAAGTCGAATCGAAGGCCGTCCACGGCGGAAGAGAAGGTGCGCGCGGCCGGGTCGAACCGCACGTGCCGCCAGCCGCACCGTGCGACCAGGGCGCGCGCCTCGGCGGGGTCGAGCGGCGTGCCCGCGCGGCGCGCCGCGCGCCAGGCACCGGTCAGTGCCCCGAGCGTCGCGTCGAATGCGCCGTCCGTGCGCTCGCTCCAGGCGAGCGACGCGGCGATCGCGGCCGCGAGGTCGGCGCTCACCGCCGACTGTTCGCCGGCGCGCACCGGAAGCCGGCGGACCTCGCTGCCTGCCATCCAGTCGCTGAGCGCCTGCTCGACCTCGGCAAGGCGCGCGAACGCCGCCTCGGCGGCGCGGTCGGCGGTCTGCTCGTCGGCTGCCACGACGACGCGGCACTCGGCGCCCATCACGATCCGGCGGTATTCGTGCACTGGCGTGCAGGCCGCGGCGAGCGCCGTCCACGCCGCCAGCCAGGGCACCGCGGCGGCGGTGCGCTTGCGGGTCACTGGAAGATCACCTCGAGCACGCTGACGTCATCCTGGAATTCCGGGCGCCCCTGCCAGGCACGGCTGGCGGCGACCAGCCGCTCGACCGCGCCGTCCGGACCCCGTGCCTCGCGGCTCGCGCCCTGCAGGAACTCGTCGAGCGACCACATCGATCCGTCGTCGCGCGCCAGCTCGTGGATGCCGTCGCTGTAGAGGTACAGCCGGCTGCCGGCGGGAAGCTCCGTGGTGGCCGAGTCGAACGACAGCCCGTCGATGGCGCCGATCATCGGCCCCGAGACGGGCTCGTCGCCGCCGAGCCGTCGGTCGTCGCGGCCCGGCGACACCAGCAGCGCCGGCGGGTGGCCGCCCGAGCCGTAGCGCAGCGTGCGCGCCGAGAGGTCGGCGACGCCGTACCACATGGTGAAGAACATGCCGTTGTGCTTGGACATCGGGAACATCGCGTTCAGCGCGGTGAGCACGGCGCCGGGGTCGCGCAGGTCGGCGCCGCCCAGGGCGTTCACCTGCAGCGCGTTCATCACGCTCACCGAGAGGAGCGCCGGCCCCACGCCGTGGCCGCACACGTCGAGGAGGTAGATCGCCATCCGGTCCTCGTCGAGCCAGTGGTAGCCGAAGGAGTCCCCGCCCAGGCTCGCCGAGGGGACGAACGCCCAGCGCGTGCGCACCCGCCCGTCGAGCGGCTCGGGGATCAGGCTCTGCACGTAGTGCGCGGCGCTGTCGAGCTCGGCGCGCAGCGCGTTGAAGGCCGCGTCGCGCTCGCGCTGCGCGCGGTTGGCGCGGGCGTGGTAGCGGATGCGCGCCACCAGCTCGACGGCGTCCGGCAGCTTGACGAGGTAGTCGTTGGCGCCGCGCGCGAACGCCTCGGCCTTCGTGGCCGGCTCCTCCTTCACGCTCAGCACGATGAGCGGCGTGCGCGCGATCGCCGGGTCCTTGCGGTAGGCGGAGACGAGGTCGAGCCCGTCGGCGTCCGGCATGACCAGGTCCTGCAGGATGACGTCCGGCTGCACCTCGGCGACCTTGGCCGGCGCCTCGGCCCCCTTCAGGCACGCGGAGAACTGGATGTCCGAGTGCGGCAGCAGCATGCGCCGGACGGCCTCGGCGATCATCGCCTGGTCATCGACGATCAGCACCTTGAGCGGCTGGTCCGTGGAGAGGGCTTCCTTGAGCGTCATCGGGTGGCGTCCTTCCTTCGGGCGGCGATCGCGGCAAGCACGGCGGGGCCAAGCTCGCCGAGCGGGAGCAGGTGCTCGACGGCACCCATCGAGTGTGCGGCGCCGGGCATGCCCCAGACGACGCTGGTGTCGCGGTCCTGGGCGTAGGTGGGCCACCCGGCTCGGCGCAGCGCCAGGAGCCCCGCGGCCCCGTCCCGGCCCATCCCGGTGAGCAGCATGGC
>VEQS01000186.1 GCA_018883105.1 Phycisphaerales bacterium | reverse complement strand
CCCCGCGGGCGGGCGCTCCTCGAGCCGGTGCAGGTCGTAGCCGTGGCCGACGCGGAAGTCGACGGGCATCTCAGGAGTCGGGGGCCGGCCGGTCGGCGCGCGGCGCGCGCGGCTGCGCCACCGGCTGCGCGGCGTCGCTGCCCACCTGCATGCGGTACGACTCGTCGGGCTTGGGCTGCTCGGGGGCCGGGCGGTACGACACCTCGATCTTGCGGCACGACGCGGGCGGGCAGCTCAGCACGTTCTCGAGCTTGCCGGTCTGCGTGCCGCGGTCCCACAGGCTGTAGGCCATGCGCGCGGGACGCTCGGTCGGGTGGTCGCCGCCGTCCTCCTCGAAGTTGAAGGTCAGCTGCTTGCCCGGCGGGATCTCCATGATGAAGAACGGCGTCCCGTTGGGGTGCTGCGCACTGCGCTCGCAGGAGTTCAGCACGGTGATGGTCGTCGGCAGGAGCGGCGTGGACTCGTACGTGAAGCCGCCGCCCGTCATCGGCATGTAGCCGCCGGACGTGTTGTAGCAGCCGGCCAAGGGCACGCTGGAGGCGAGCAGGGCCGAGGCCGCGAACCGGCGCAGCGCACGACGGAGGGCAGGGGCGTCGAGATCCATGTGGGGCCGGATCCTACAGCGTCTGAACGAGGGCGGCGAAGGCCTCGCCGCGGCGCTCGTAGTTGGCGAACTGGTCGTGGCTGGCGCATGCCGGCGAGAGCAGCAGCACGTCGCCCTCGCGCGCCCGTCCCGCGGCCGCGCGCACCGCCGACTCGAGCGTGTCGCAGCGGAACGCGCCGGGGCCATCGGCGAGGGCCGGCGCGGTGGCGCCGATCGCGTAGAGCCCGGCCAGCCGCGGTGCGAGGTCGCGCACCGCCGAGAGGTCGACCTTCTTGTCGTAGCCGCCGGCGATCAGGTGGATCCTCCCGGCATCGGGGAACGCCCCGACCGCAAGCAGCGTGGCGTCCGGCGTGGTGCTCTTCGAGTCGTTGTAGCAGCGCACGCCGCGGCGCGTGCCCACGTACTGCAGCCGGTGCGGCAGGGCCCGGAAGCGCGAGAGGCGCCCGACGAGCGCGGCGCGGTCCGGCGTGCCGCCTGCGCGCCGGATCGCCGCCTCGGCGGCGAGCACCGCCAGGCGCGCGTTGCGCCGCTGGTGCTCGCCGGGCACCTCGGGCAGGTCGATCGCGGCGAGCAGCGCATCGAGCTCGGCGTCGTCCGGCCGGGCGCCCCCCTCCCACCAGGCGGTGCCGCATGCGCGCGACATGTCGGCGGCGGCCCCGGGCTGCTCGCGGTCGTACATGGTCACGAAGGCGTCTCCCGGCCGCTGCGCCGTGCGGATCGCGGCCTTGCTCATCGCGTAGTTGCCGAGCGTGCCATGCCAGTCGACGTGGTTGGGCGCCAGGTTCGTGAGCACCGCGACGGCGGGGGACCAGGGCGGCAGCCCCGCGAGCGCCGCGCCCTCGCCAAGCCACCAGAGCATCGCGCTCGAGAGTTCCAGCACCGCGAAGCGCGCCTCCGCGCGCACCGAGCCGAGCAGCGACCCGCCGATGTTCCCCCCGAGCGCAGCCGTCCCGGCCGGCTCGTCCAGGATCGCGGCGACCATGCCGGAGGTGCTGCTCTTGCCGGCGCTGCCCGTGATGCCGATGGTGCGGTTGCGGTCGAGGGCGTCCACCGACAGCCGGATCTCCGTCGTCACCGGCGTGCCTGCCCCGCGCGCCGCCATGATGAACCGGTCCGCCCAGGGCGTGGGCACCGCCGGGTTGGCGATGACGAGGTCTGCGTCCGCGAAGTCGCGTTCCTCGTGCCGGCCGAGCCGCAGTGCCACCGATCCCGCCGCCACCTCATCGCGCAGCGCGGCGAGCGGCGCCGCCAGCGCCGACTCGTCGGCGCGATCCGTGAGCAGCACGCGTGCCCCGCGTCCAACCAGCCACTTCGTGACCCCGAGCCCGCCGCCGAAGCGACCGAGGCCCATCACCGTGACGCGCGCGCCGGCGGGCGTGTCCGGGATCTGCCTCATCGCGTCGGCGTGATCGAGGGCGACGCCGGCAGCGGCGCCAGCAGCCCCATCAGGTCGTCCGCGTAGCTCGTGAGCGTGCGCCGGTCGGTGATCGGCCCGTAGGCATCGCCGCGGATGAACTGGCGGACGATGCGGTCGTCCTCGGACAGCATCGCCGCCTCCTCGCGGGTGGCGTTGCGGATCCGCTCGTAGTCCTGGCGCGGGGCGATCTTCAGGCACCGGCCCTTGTCGAGCATCACCATGCGGTCGGCGATGGTGAAGGCGCTGTCCATCTCGTGCGTCACCACCACGCTGGTGACGCCGAGCTTCTTCGTGAGCGTCAGGATCAGCTGGTCGATCTCGGCGCTGGTCACCGGGTCCAGTCCGGCGCTCGGCTCGTCGTAGAAGATGATCTCCGGGTCGAGGGCGAGGGCCCGCGCAAGGCCCGCGCGCTTCTTCATGCCGCCGGAGATCTGCGCCGGGAACTTGTCCGCGTGCTCGCGCAGGCCCACGGCCTCGAGCTTCATCTTCACCTGCAGCTGGATCAGGTCGTCCGGAAGGTCGGTCAGTTCGCGCATGGGCAGCGCGACGTTGTCGGCGATCGACATCGACTGGTAGAGCGCGCCGCTCTGGAACAGGATGCCGAAGCGACGGCGCACGCCGTCGAGCTCCTGCTCCGACGTGCGCCCGATGTCCTGGCCGAAGAGGCGGATCGCGCCCTGCGTCGGCTGCAGCGAGCCGATCATCAGGCGCAGGAGCGTGCTCTTGCCGCAGCCCGAGCCGCCCATCACCACGAGCGTCTCGCCCCGGCGCACCTTCAGGTCGAGCCCCGCCAGGACGGTCTGCTTCCCAAAGCGCATCACGAGGTCGTCGACCTCGATCACGGCATCACTGTCCTGGCTTGGCTGCATCCTGCTTCGCTCCGTCGGCGGTTGGTTCGTCGTCCGGCCACACGATACGCGTTCCATCGCCGGGCATGAACGCGAAGCGCCGCACCCGGATGGAGTCGATGGCCTCCGACGTGGTCGGGCGCTCGAACGTCACGGCGAGCGGCACCGCCGCCACCGTGCCGTCGGCGCGCCTGAACGAGGCCTCGTACGCGGCGCGCATCTCGCGCTCCCCCACGGGCGCGGCCGATCCCGGCGCAGTCGGGGACATCCGCACCGACTCAAACTCGCCGAAGCGGCCCCGCAGGTCCGCCACCCAGGCTGCGATGCGCGCCTCGGTCGCCTCGTTGCCGGGCGGCGTCATCGTGCCGCGCAGACCCTCGGCATCGCCCGCCCACGCCGCACGCAGCGCCTGCTCGGGCCGGGCCGCGAGCGTGTTGAAGGCGCGCGCGATCGACCATGCCCCCGCCACCTGCAGGCCGGTGGCCGCGATGCCCACGGCAATGCCCGCCCATGCGAGTGCCTGCCCGCGCAGGTGGGGGCGCCCGCGCAGGCCGATGAGCGCGCCCACGCCGAGCAGCGGCGCCAGTGCACTCGCCAGCGGCAGCACGCTCGTCACGATCGAGGCGATCGCGAGCGGGCTCCACCGGGTCGGCGGGGCGGGGGCATCCGGCGCCATGTTCATGGCAAGGCTCCTTGCTCGGGGTTCGATGTCTTCGGGCCCTCGTCCTGCGCGGGAAGCGTCAGCCGACGACCGCCCACCTCGACCTCGAGCGAGCGGATCGTCAGTTCCGGCGGGAACGTCGCCGGCTGCACCGAGAAGCGCGCCACCCCGAACGCAGTCGCCCGTTCGCCGACGGCATTGAAGGCGGTGGTGACCACCGGGGCGGTCACGCCCTCGGCTTCGCGCTTGGTGATCGACAGTGACCGGAGCGCGCCGACCGCCTCGGCGAACGAGGCGCGGAACGCGCGAAGCTCGGCATCGGTGCACGCGGCCTCGGCATCCCATGTCGGCGGCGCGCCGTCACCGAGCACCCCGCCGATCGACGCATTCGCCTGTTCGTCCATCGACGCGGCCACCTCGTCCTGCAGGCGTCCGAGCAGCCATCCCTCTCCCAGCAGGATGACGGTCGCGATCGCCATGCCGGCGATGGCGAGCCCCGTGCCCCGGCGACGGCCCTCGCTGCGGGCGATGCGCTGCACCGCCACGCCGCCCGCGACCACGGCGGCCAGCCCGGTGAGCGGGCACCACCCGAGCACGATCGCCCCCAGGAACGAGGCGAGTGCCCATGGCTCCATCGAGGGCGGGCGTCGGTCGGCGTCCGGGCGGCTCATCGGGCTGCGCAAGGTAACGCAAGCGAACCGGCCGCCCGGCGAGGTGCCGGGCGGCCGGTGATGGTGCGCGTGCGTTCCGGTCCCTGTCGGATCAGAACGTCCAGTAGCCCAGGAACTCGCCGAGGTCGATGCCGTCGGTGTATCCGTCGCCGTTCAAGTCGGTGTTGCCGCCCTCGGTGCCCCACTTCGACAGGAAATAGCCGAGGTCGTTGCCATCGATCACCTGGTCGCAGTTGAAGTCGCCGGGCGGGCACGGCGGCTGCGAGCCGCCGTCCGGTCCCTTCACCGCGACCAGCAGTTCCGTCTCGGTCACGCCCGAGGGCG
>VEQS01000185.1 GCA_018883105.1 Phycisphaerales bacterium | reverse complement strand
TCACCGACGTGTGGCCGGGCGCCGAGTGGCTCGAGCGCGAGGTCTTCGACATGTTCGGCATCCGCTTCCGCGGCCACCCGGACCTGCGCCGCATCCTGCTGTGGAAGGACTACCCCGGGCATCCGCTGCGCAAGGACTACCCGCTGCGCGGCCGCGGCGAGCGCGAGATGCACGAGGTCATGAAGCGCGAATCCGCCTGAGCCATGCGCGTCCTCGTCCTGGGCGCGGGGATGGTGGGGAGCGTGGCGGCCGCGGACCTCGCGGCCACGCCGGGATTCGAGGTCACCGTCGCGGACACGGACCGCAAGTCGCTCGAGCGCGCGCGCACCCGTTCGCGGGGCGCGGTACGAACGCTGACCGCCGACGCAGGCGGCGCCGCCAAGGCCGCCGCACTCGTGCGCCGCACGAAGGCCGACCTCGTGCTGGGCGCGCTCCCGAGCCGCTTCGGGTTCGACGTCATGGGCGGCGTGATCTCGGCGCGTCGCCCCTACGTCGACATCTCCTTCATGCCCGAGGACTTCCGCGAGCATGACCGCGCCGCGCGCCGCGCGGGCGTCCCGGTGGTCGCCGACTGCGGCGTGGCGCCCGGGATGAGCAACATGCTCGCCGGATGGGCCGCGCGCACGCTCGAGCGCTGCCACACCATCGAGATCATGGTCGGCGGCCTGCCGCGCACGCGGCACTGGCCGTGGCAGTACAAGGCGCCCTTCAGCCACCACGACGTGATCGAGGAATACGTCCGCCCCTCGCGCATGGTCGAGAACGGGAAGGTCGTCGTGCGCGAGGCGCTGAGCGAGCCCGAGCTCGTCACCGTGCCCGGCGTCGGGACGCTCGAGGCCTTCTACACCGACGGGCTGCGCAGCCTCGCCGACACGCTCAAGGTGCCGAACATGCGCGAGAAGACGATGCGCTGGCCGGGCCACGCCGAGCTGATGCGGACGCTCCGGCACCTGGGGCTCTTCTCGCACGAGCCCGTCGACGTCGCCGGCCGCAAGGTGCGGCCGATCGACCTGACCGCCAAGCTCCTCTTCCCGCACTGGACGTACGAGGAGGGCGAGTCCGACATCACCGTGATGAGCGTGCGCGCCTGGGGCCGGCTCGGCAACCGCGACGTCCGCCTCGCCTGGACGCTGCACGACGAGCTTGACCGCACGACCGGCTTCCCGAGCATGAGCCGAACCACGGCTTTCCCCGCCACCAGCGTGCTGCGCCAGATCGCCGCCGGCAAGGTGCGCACGCCCGGCGTGCACGCGCCGGAGGCGCTCGCCGGCATGCGCGGCGTGCTGGACGCGGTGCTCGCCGACCAACGCGCGCGTGGCGTCGAGTACCGACCGTGGCTGGAGGCCGCGGCCGCGCCACGCACCGCCAAGCGCGGCACCCGCCGCACCGCGCGCTAGGCGTGGAGACGCGCGAGCACCTGGGACTGAAGGAACTTGCGGCCTCGTGGCTCATCTCCATGGGATGCCGCGCCGTCGCGCACGAGGTGCCCTGCCCGGTCGCGCGGTTCCGCGTCGATGCCGCGGGCTGGATGCCGGACGGCCCGCGCACCGTGGTCATCGAGTGCAAGGCCTCGCGCGCGGACTTCCTGCGCGACGACCTGCGCGTCGACGACCTGCTCGCCGAGCGAGGGCGACTGCTCGGGCGCAAGGCCGAGATCGAGCGCGACCTGATCCCGGTGCACGAGCCGCACCTGCGCCGCGACGAGGACGCGCTCTTCGAGCAGGGCGCGGCGTGGGATTTCGAGCGCAGCCGCCTTCTTCCCTACCGGCGCGTGCTGCGCCAGCTGGCGAAGGTCGAGGAACGCCTGCACGGCCAGACCAAGTTCAACCTGATCGCGCGCTGGCGCCTGGCCGACGAGCTCTGGGTGCTCGCCGCGGCCGGCGTGGTGCGCGCGCGCGAGGTGCCCGCGGGCTGGGGGCTTGCCGAGTGCTCGCCCGCGGTGCTGCGCCGCGGCGTGCGGCATGCGCTCGCGCTCGGCACGCTTCCCGTGCGCGTGGTGGTGCCGGCGCCGCGCCACGCGAGCCCCGACGCACGGCGCGCGCGCATCCTGCGCAACATCGCGGTCTCGCTGACCAAGTCTCAGTTTCCGGGGGCGTCCGCGGCGGCTTCCCCGGACGGGGAGGAAGCGGACGCCGGGGGTGGCGCGCCGCACGACGGCGCCGGCACCACCACCCATCCTGCGTCGGGCACGCTCGACGCCTCGGTCCCCGACGCGAACATCGAGCGCAGGCGGTAGCCCGCGCCATCCGGCCCGTCGTCCACGCGGTCGTAGGCCAGCGGGCCGTTCGACCACGGGTCCTTCGGCAGCTGCTCGAGAAACTGCGGGCACAGCTCCTCGAGCCGTTCCGGCAGCCGGCCGCGCGCCAGCCGGAACCGCTCGATCGCCAGCATCGTCTCGAACGCGCGCAGCTCGAGCACCTCGTGCCAGTGGGATGGTGACCAGCACAGCGCGAACGCCATCAAGGCCGAGACGGGCTCGGTGGGCGCGGGCGCCGACCGGCCTTCCGACGGCTCGGCGAGCGAGGCGCGCATGGCGGGTCCGAACTGCGTGGCGACCGCATCCAGGCCGGAGTCGAAGGAGGGCGGCAGCCAGCCGTCGATCCGCGAAGACTGCATCGAGAAGCGGAAATACCAGGAGAGCCGCGGATCGGACGTCAGCGGCCCCCAGCGCATCGCATCGGCGGAGACGTGCAGCATGCAGAACTCCGACTGGACCGCCTGCACCGTGCACTCCGCGACCAGCGCCGCATCCGGCCGCCACGAGGCGCCGCGCACCGCCGCCGCGAGATCGGCGGCCGCCGCCTCGCCGCCCGAGCGACGGATCGCGCGGATCACGTCGCCGGACGTGCCGAGCACCCCGGCGGGCTGGTTCCAGTGGAAGGGCGGCATCACCGCGTGCCGCAGCCGCACCGAGGTGATCAGGCCCTTCGCGCCGCGCAGCACCTCTGCATCGTCGCCGATGGCGGCGCCGGTCCGCGCCCGCGCAAGCGACAGCTGTCGCAGCGCGGAGAGCGCGCGCGGGTACGGCTGGCCGAGGACGACCCACTGGGCGATCGTCGAGATCCCCGAGCCTGCGCCCCGCGGCGTGCCGTCCCCGTTCCGCGGGTCGGTCCGCGGGCAGTCGGCCAGCGCATCGGCGAAGGCGAGCACTCCCTTCGAGCGGGCGATCATCACCGCGCGGCGGCAGCGTTCCCACTCCGCGGCGGAATCCTCGCCGCCGGGGTTGCCTGCGGATGACGAAAGTCGCGTCATGAACTCCGCGAACGGCTCGTCGCGCAACGCCTCGACCTGTGCGCCGAAGCCAAGCAGGAGATCGAGCGCGTTCGGCCCGGGATCGTCCGCCGACGGCGGCGCCAGGCGCACCATCCATGCCTCGGCCGACGGCATCGCGGCGAGCCGCTCGCGCGCGGCCGACTCGTTCCAACGGATGCGGACCTCGTGCGTGCCGACCAGGAGCGCCACGGTGCCGGCCACGCCGGCCGCAGCCCACGCGATCCTGCGCGCCAACGTCCGCGCGCGGCGCTTCGTCCAGTAGGCGACCGGCATCACCTGCACGTCCGGCGAGGGAAGGAACCGAAGCTGCCCGGTCGCGTCGGGAACGCAGTGCGCGCGGTCGCGCTCGAGCGAGGTGCACTCGCCGCATTCCGGGCAGGTGACGTCGAGCGATGCCGACACCGGGAGACCCACCAGGACGTATCCGCATCCCTGGCACGTGCCGCCGATGCGCATCACGCGCCGGATGGCGAGGCGAAGCGAGAGGTCGCCGGACAGGAGCCATGTCGCGCCGCCCGCCAGCAAACCCGCCAGGAGCACCAGCGCCAGCACCGATGAGTTGGAGGCCCCGCGCAGGCCGATCGCCGATCCGACCGTCACGGCGACGATCCACACGGTGATGGGCACGGCGGCGATCGCGGCGACGGCGCGCGCAGTGACGAAGGTCGCCCGCCGCCGCCACGACCCGCGCGCGCGCACGGTGAACTCGCGACACTGCCCATCGCTGAACGAGTCCAGCTCCGGGAACGCGCGGTAGGCAGGGGAGGCGATCAGCCGCATGCGGTGCCGCGCCGGTGCGCGAAGCACCCCGGGGGGGACTCGAACCCTCAACCTGCCGCTTAGAAGGCGGCTGCTCTGTCCAGTTGAGCTACCGGGGCGTCGGCCGAATGCTACGGCGCGCGGAAAAAGTTCGGAATCCGGAGGGGGCACCGGTGGGCGGCCGTAGGTTCACCCGCGTGCCCACCGGCGCGGCACACCGCAAGGCAACACGAAAGGACTGGGTGATCGCATGGCTCGACCGAACCGTCTGACGGGGGGACTGTGTGCACGCGTGGCGAGGTGGGCCATGGCGGCGATGGCGGCGGGGGCGGCGGCCTGCCCCGCGCCGGGACAGGTGATCGCGCCGGGGCACCAACCCTGCGGAAGCACGCCCGACCATCCCTGCCCGGCCACGCTGGAACGGCCTTGCTACGACCCCGAGCGACCGTCGGGCCCGTGCAGCTGCGATTGCAGCCCGGGCGTCTGGTCGGCCACGATGCAGGAG
>VEQS01000184.1 GCA_018883105.1 Phycisphaerales bacterium | reverse complement strand
CGCCATGCCGCACCTGACCGAGCTGCAGAAGACGAACCCCGAGCTCACGGTGGTCGGCGTCGCCGGCTTCGAGCGGGCCGAGTCGGCCGAGCAGCGCGAGGCGAAGGTCGCGGAGTTCCTGTCCACGCGCGGCAGCGACGTCGGCTTCGCCATCGCGCTCGACACCGACGGCTCCATGTCGACCGACTGGATGCGTGCGGCGCGCCGCAACGGCATCCCCTGCTCGTTCGTCGTCGGCAAGGACGGGAAGATCGCCTACATCGGCTCGCCGAACGCCTCGCTTGACCGCGCCATCGAGGTGGCGCTCGGCAAGGAGGCTCCGGCGGCCACGCCGCCCGCGCCGAAGGCGGCGCCCGAGACGCCGCCCGCCGTGCCGCCCGCCGCGCCGGCGGGCGCTCCCTCGGTCACCGAGGAAGTGACCGAGGAAGACACCGACCAGGCCGGCGAGTCGTCGTCCACGACGAGGTCCACCTCGACGCGCACGCGCACCGAGAACGGCACCACCGTCACCGAGACCGTGACCGAGACGGTCACCGTCACGGTGAAGGACGGCAAGAAGAAGACCGTCAAGCGTCGCGAAGTCACGCGCTCCGGCGCCGGCGCGTCCTGAGCGCGCGGTGCTTCCCGCCTACTGCACGAACGTCGTCGCCGGGCGCACCCTCGAGGCGACGCGCGCGGCAGTCGTGCGCACCATGGGCGGCGTGCGCGCGCGGCTCGCGGTCAACGATTCGCTGCCGATCGGACTCTGGCTCTCGGCGCGGGCGGCGGAGGAACTCGCCTCGCAGCCCGACGGCGCGCGCCGCCTGCGCGACGAGCTGGCGCGCGCGGGTCTCTCGGTCGCCACGCTGAACGGCTTCCCGTACCACGACTTCCACCAGCCGGTGGTGAAGCACGCGGTGTACGAGCCGCACTGGGCCGACGTGCGACGGCTGCTGCACACGCAGCGGCTGGCGGACCTGCTGCCCGACCTGGTGCCGGACGGGACGCGCACCGCCTCGATCAGCACCCTGCCCCTCGGCTGGCGCGCGCGATTCTCTCTCGAGGGCTGCGGCGCGAGCGTCGGGCTCGCGGGCGCGATGCTCGAGCAGCTCGTCGCGCACCTTGCGCGCGTCGAGGACCGCACCGGCGTGCGCGTCACGGTCGACCTCGAGCCGGAGCCGGGCTGCATGCTCGACCGTCCGCAGGACGCAGTCGGCTTCCTGCTGCATGCGCTGCGGGCGCGCCCGGGCATGCCGGACCCGCGCCGCCACGTGGGCATCTGCCACGACACCTGCCACGCGGCCGTGATGTTCGACGGCCAGCGCGACGCGCTCCGCGCCTACCGCGAGGCCGGCATCCGCGTGCACAAGGTGCAGCTCTCGAGCGCCATCGCCTGCGACGGGTCGCCCGAGGCGCTTGCGGTGCTTGCCGCCTATGCCGAGCCGCGCTGGCTGCACCAGACGTGCGTGCGCGCCGCGGACGGCAGCGTGCGCTTCTGGGAGGACATCCCGTTCGCGCTGGCGGCCGAGCCCGTCGGCGAGTGGCGCACGCACTTCCACGTGCCGCTCTTCGCGGCACGGCTCGGGGCGCTCGGCACCACGCAGTCGGCGGTCGAGGAGTGCATGTCGGAGATTGCGTCCTGGCCAGCCGACGAGCGACCCACGTTCGAGGCGGAGACTTATGCTTGGGACGTGCTCCCGCGCGATGCCAGCCCTGCCGAGGCGCTCGAGGACGGGATCGCGGCGGAACTCCGCTGGGCCGCGGAACGGCTGCGCGCGCATGGGCTCGTCGGGGTGCCTGCGTGAGCCGCTCGGGCCAGGTGGGCGCGTGGCTTGAATTGATGCGCGCCGGCAACGCACCGACGGTCGTCTCGAACGTGCTGGCGGGAGTCGCGATCGGGCTGCAGGCGCGGCTCTCGGATGCACCGGTGCCGTGGGGCACCGCCGCGCTCCTCCTGTCGGGCACGGTCCTCGTCTACGTGGCGGGCATGGTGCTGAACGACGCGTTCGACGCACGGATCGACGCGCGCGAGCGGCCGCGGCGGCCAATCCCCTCAGGCCGCATCCCGGCGGCGCGCGCGCAGTTCGCGGGCGTCGCGATGCTCGCGGTCGGGACGGCGATGCTCGCCGTGGCGTCGGGGGCCGCGTTCTGGTGGTCACTCCTCCTTGCCGGCTGCGTGCTGACCTACAACGCGGTGCATGCATGGGTGCCCGGGACGTTCGTCCTGCTCGCCGTGTGCCGCGCCATCGTGCCGGTGATCGCCGCCTACGGCACCTCGCCGGGCTCGGAGCGCGCGCTCCTGGCCTGGGTCGCGGGCGGCACGTTTGCCTACGTGCTCGCGCTCTCGGTGGTGGCGCGCGACGAGATGCGCGGCATCGGCGCAGGTGCCGCTCGCGCGGCGTGGATCCTGCCGCTTGCGGCGTGCGCGCCGCTTGGCATGTGGTTCTCCGAGGGCATCGCGCCGGACGGAGCCCTCCTGGTCACGGCGGGGCTCGGTGCCATCGCGGTGGCGGTGGTCTCCGTGGTCGCCGGGATCCGTGCGATCGGCAGCGGGCGCGGCACGGTGCCCGGTGCGGTCGGCACGTGGATCGGCGCGATTCCCGCGGTGGACGCGGCCACCTGCTTCCTCCTCGGGCGCCCGCTCCTCGGGTTCCTGTGCGTCGCCATGTGGGGCGTCGCCGGTGCGCTGCGGCCACGGCTCCCGGCGAGCTGATCGCGCCGCCGCCCTGCTACCATTCCGGCCCCCATGGAGCTCCTGGCGGCCACCGACCTCACCGGCTACGTGACCATCGCGATGGCGGTGGTGATGAGCACGATCTTCGCGATCGTGAACATCGGCGCGAGCTGGATGCTCGGGCCCCGCCGCGAGGGCGACATCAAGGGCGACACCTACGAGTCGGGCATGAGCGCCATCGGCACCGCCCGCAAGCGCTTCAACGTGCGCTTCTTCGTGGTGGCGATGACCTTCCTGCTCTTCGACGTCGAGGTGATCTTCCTCTACCCGTGGGCGGTCGCGTACGCGCAGCTCGAGCCGCAGAGCCCGATGTCGGGCCTGTTCCTCGCGCGCATCCTGTTCTTCATCGCGACCAGCGTCCTGGCGTACATCTACGCGTGGCGCAAGGGCGTCTTCCGCTGGGACTGATCGGCTCCGCGTGCCGCAAGCCCCATCGCTGACGTTCTTCGGGGCCGCCGGGGAGGTCACGGGAAGCTGCACGCTGCTCGAGACCGACCGTGCGCGCATCCTGGTCGACTTCGGCCTGTTCCAGGGCTCGCACGAGCAGGAGCGGCGAAGCGCCGAGCCGCCGCCCGTCGACTTCCGCGCGCTCGACGCCGTGGTCTGCACCCACGCGCACATCGACCACTGCGGCCGCCTCGGCATGCTTCCGCGGCTTGGGTTCGACCGCGGCATCTGGTGCTCGGAGCCGACCGCCGAGCTGCTTCCCATGGTGCTGCGCAGCTCGGCCAACCTGCAGAAGGTGCGCCTCCAGGAGCACCGCGAGGGCACCGGCCCCGACGCGGTCGTCATCGATCCGCCGCCGGACCCGTCGGTGACCGCGGCGCTGCGCCGCACGGATGACCCGCCCGTCCTCTATGCGGGCGGCGACGCCGACCGAGCCGGCCGCATGGCCATCGGCGTGCCCTACGGCGCGTGGCGCGACCTCGCCGACGGCGTGCGCATGCGCCTGCACGACGCGGGCCACGTGATCGGCAGCGCGTCCGTCGAGCTCGAGGTGAAGCACGGCGCCTCGCGCACGCGCTTCCTGTTCTCGGGCGACGTCGGCCCGCGCGGCGACTCGTACCTGCGCGAGCGGCCGGACGCCCCCGAGGCCGACGTGGTGGTGATGGAATGCACCACCGGCGCGCGCCCTGCCGACGCCCCCGTGGCCGACGTCCCGACCGAACTTCGCGAGATCGTCGCCGACTGCCGCGCGCGCGACCGCACCGCGGTGCTCCCGACCTTCAGCCTCGGCCGCGCGCAGGTGATCGTCCACCACCTGGCGCGGCTCGCGCGCGAGGGCGTGATGGGCGAGATGCCCGTCTACCTCGACAGCCCGATGGCGATCCGCGCAGGCGAGCTGTGCGTGCGGCATCCGTCGCTCCTCTCCGACGAGGCGCGGGCGATGGTGTCGCGCGGGCACTCGCCCTTCGACTTCGATTCGCTGCATTTCCTCTGGTCGCGCCGGCATTCGCTGCGGATCGCCGGGCGCCAGGGCGCGGGAATCGTGCTCGCGGGCAGCGGCTTCTGCGACGCAGGCCCGGTGCTGCACCACCTCGAGCACCAGGTGGGCCATGACCACGGACACGTGGTGTTCACCGGCTACGTGCTGCCGGGCTCGCTTGCCGAGGCGCTGGCCGAGGGGCGCGCGCGCCGCGTGCGCATCAACGGGCAGGAACTCGACGTGCGGGCGCGGGTCACGCGCCTGCATGGGCTCAGCGGCCACGCGGATCCGTCGCAGATGGAGTCGTGGCTCCTCGGATCGGGGAAGGTTCCCTCGGCGGTGCTCCTCAACCACGGCGACGAGCGGGCACGCGAGATGATGTCCGCACGCCTTGCATCCGCGG
>VEQS01000183.1 GCA_018883105.1 Phycisphaerales bacterium | reverse complement strand
ACCTTGTCGCGCCGGTCGAGCAGCTCGAACGCGCCGGCCACCGACGCCTCGGGCACGCCGAGCGCGCGCACCAGCCGCCCGGCCGCCACGCGGTGGCTCACCTTGACGCGCACGTCGGACGCGCGCAGCCCGAGCCGCGCAAGCGCCGCCACGGCCACGCCGATCACCTCGGCGTCGACCGCGGGCCCCTCGGCGCCGAGGAGGTCGACGTTCCACTGGAAGAACTCGCGCAGGCGGCCGCGCTGCGGCCGCTCGGCGCGGAAGAAGTTCGGCACCGCGAACCACTTGACCGGCATCGGCAGCTGCGCCGCGCGCGCGGCCACCATGCGCGCCAGCGTCGGCGTGAACTCCGGGCGCAGCGCGTAGTCGTCGCTGCCGCCGGCGCGACGGAAGCTGAAGAGCTCGCTGACGATGCCCTCGCCGCTCTTGGCGGTGTAGAGCCCCAGGTGCTCGAACGTCGGGCCGTCCACCTCCTCGTAGCCGAAGCAGGTGCTGGCCTCGCGCCAGGCGCCCTCCAGGCGGCGGCGCACCGCCATCTCGGCTGGGTAGAAGTCGCGCGTGCCCTTGGGCGCCTGGAAGCGCACGTCAGGACCTCGCGGGGCGCACGATCACCGCGCAGGCGATGCCCGCGAGCGACCAGGCGACCAGGCCGTCGACGAAGAGCGCGATCGCGTAGCCGTCGGGCAGGTGGAAGAAGTTCCAGAGCACCCCGTGCGTGGCGAGCACCGCGAAGAGCGGCACGACGAGCGCAAGCGCCAGCCGGTCCTGCGGGCGTGCGCCGAACTTCGCCGCCACGCCGAAGATGGCGGCGAGCAGCGCCGCCGAGAAGATCTCGATGGCGAACCCGCGCACCAGCACCGTCGGCGACATGGGATCGATCCCCTGCTTGCGCACGACGGCCATGACGAGCGGGCCCGAGCGGTGCTCGGCGAGGAACGCGTCCTGCGCGATCGTCGCCTGCTGCTCCGTCATGCCCTCGGGGTTCGGCGGCGCCGGGTAGAGGTACGCCCCGTCCTCGGGCACTGCCGCGGCGAGGCGCGCGCCGGCGTCCGACCCGCCCGGCATCGGGCGGAACGCGAAGTCATAGAGGCCCGAGGTCCACGAGAAGGCGCCCCAGCCGAAGGCAAGGACGGCGCCGACCACGGTCGCGACGAGGATGCGGATGGCCATGCGCCGGAGGCTAGCAAATCGGCCTCGTGCCGATCCGCCTCACGCTCAGCGGATGTCGGCGACCGAGACGGGCCGGCGCGTGCGCGCGCAGCGGATCGCGGCCTCGAGCACGCGCTGCACCTCGAACGCATCCGCGAAATCGGGGATCGGCACCACGGGCTTGCGGCGCCCGAGCGCCATCGCGATGTCGGCCGCCTGGCTGACGAACCCGTGCTCGTAGCCCAGGACATGCGCGGCGGGCCAGTAGTTCCCGGCGTACGGGTGCGCGGCGTCGGTGCACATGATGACGCTCCAGCCGCGCAGGCGCGCCGGCAGCGCGTGATCCCACCACGACAGCTCGTTCATCCGCTCGAAGTCGAAGCGCAGGCTCCCCTTCTCGCCGTTCACCTCGAGGGTGTTTCGGTTCTGGTTGCCCGTGGCCAGGCGCGTGGCCTCGAAGCTCGCCACGGCACCGCCCGACATTCGCGCGAGGAACAGCACCGCATCGTCGACCGTGCTCTTCGCCTTGCGGCGGCCGCGGGTGGCGCGCTTCGCGCCCTTCCCCGAGATCGCGCCGCCCGAGGCCTCCACGAGGTCGCGCTCCTTGACGAAGGTCTCCTCGAGCGCGCCGACCACCTCGGTCACCTCCTCGCCGGTGACGAAGCGCGCCATGTCGATGATGTGCGCATTCAGGTCGCCGTGCGCGCCGCTGCCGGCAAGCTTGCCCTGGAAGCGCCAGAGGAGCGGGGTCGACGGGCCGCCCCAGTCCTGCAGGTAGCTCGCGCGCACGTGGAAGATGCGGCCGAGCCGGCCCTCCTTCACCAGCTGGTGCGCGAGCGCCACCGCCGGGCAGCGGCGGTAGTTGAACCACACGAAGGTGCGCACGCCCCTGCGCGCCGCCTTGCGCGCGGCATCGCGCATGGCGCGCGCGTCGGCGATGGTGCCGGCGAGCGGCTTCTCGCACGCCACGTGGCGCCCGGCCTCGAGCGCGGCGATCGACACCTCGGCGTGGACATGGTTCGGGGTGCACACGTCGACGAGGCCGACCTGGGGGTCGTCGAGCAGGTCGCGCCAGTCGTCGGTGCAGCACTGCCAGCCCCAGCGGCGCGAGAAGGCGGCCACGTCGGCCACGTCGCGCCCGGCGACCGCCCGCATCAGGACCTCCCGCGGCAGGTCGAAGAAGCGGGGCGCGGTCATCCACGCGTTGCTGTGGGCGCGGCCCATGAACTTGGTGCCGACCAGTCCGATGCCGAGGGTCTTCTCTGCCATGGGGAATCCGTATCCTACGAATCGACATGGACACCCACCTCCCCACCGAGCAGGACCGTTCCATCCACGCACGACTGGAGCGCATCGAGCGCGACCTCGCGTCAGCGCAGCGCGACGCGCGACGCTGGCGTCGCGGAGCCGTGGCCCTCGGGTCGCTGCTTGCCGCGGGCACGCTGCTCGCCGCGGTACAGGACTCGCCGGTCGTCGACGTGATCCGCACGCGGCGCCTGGAGGTGGTGGGCGAGGAGAACAAGGTGATGCTGCTGGCGACCGCCGGCGAGGCCGGCGGCCAGCTCGACGTGTGGTCGAAGGCAGGCGCCAACACCGTGCGCCTGGCGTCCGCCGCCGACGGCGGCGACCTGTCGCTCTGGAACGTGCAGGGCAAGCCGGTGGGCGGCCTCTTCGCGACGCCGCTCGGCGGGCGGATCGAGATCGGCGACGCCGACGGCACGCCGCTGGCGACCTTCGCGCGCGGCGCCGACGGCGGCGCGATGGTGCTGCACGGCGCGGGCGAGAAGGCCGCGAGCCTGCGCGCCGAGGCCGGTGCGGCAGGCGCGGTGATCTCGATGACCCGAAGCGACGGCGAGGTGGGCATGCTCGCCGGCGTCGCGCAGGGCGCGGCCGTCCTCTCGATGCGCAACAGCGCCGGCAAGGAGATCCTCTACGGCGGTGCCGCGGCCGACCAGACGGGCGTGCTGCGCCTCGCCGACGCCTCCGGCAACGAGACCGCGACGCTCCTTTCGACCGCGGGCGGCGCGCTCACCCTGAAGGACGGCGCCGGGGCCGTGACCGCGGCCCTCGCCAGCCGAGGCGCCGGCAAGGGCGGCGCGTTCGAGGTGCTGAACGGCATGGGCCGCACGGCCGTCTCGATGGATTCGGCCGACGACGGCGGCGGCCGGTTCATGATCGGCACGTCGGGCGGCGCGCCGGCCTTCGTCGCCGAGGCCAAGGGCACGGCGGGCACGTTGTCGGCGTACTCGCAGGAGCGCCGCGTGGCGGCGATCGGCGCCGGCCGCACGGGCGGGCTCCTCAACCTCCTCGACAACGCGGGCCAGCCCATCGTGGTGGCCGGCGCGGCGAGCGACGGCGACGGCGGCGCCATCAGCGTGCGCAACTCGACCGGCGCGCAGATCGGGCGCCTGGGCGTCGACGCGGCCGGCGGCGGCGAGCTCGGCGTGTGGAACGCCAACGCCACCATGAAGAAGCTGCTGGAGGCACCCCGATGACCACGACCGGCGCCACCGTCCCCGCCACCGCGCGCGTCGAGCTCGAGGAAGTGATCGCGCCCGCGGGCGGCGCGCCCGCGCGCGTGCGCATCGCGCCCACGGGCACCGCCTACCGCATCGAGCTCGTCCTCGACGGCGACGCGGGCGTGCTGGCAGGCCGCGTCGGCAAGCGGATCTCGGGCACCGTGCGCGGCCGCGCGCTGCGCGCCTGGCATGCCACCGCCGGCGGCTGCTTCATCGAGCCCGTGTGGGGCATGCCGCGGATCGTCCAGGGACGCGTCCTCGCCGTCGACGTGCAGTCGAACGCGGTGCTCATCGAGCTCGCGGTGCCGGCGTGGATCGAGATGGAGTCGTCGCAGCCGGTCGCCCAGTGGCAGACGGGCGACATGCTGAACTTCTACGTCGAGAGCGGGATGCGCTTCACGCCCGCGGCGTGAGCGCCGCCGGCCGCATCGCGAGGAAGTTCGCCAGGAGGCGCGGGCCCTCCACCGTCAGGAAGCTCTCGGGGTGGAACTGCACGCCCTCCATGGGCGCGGCCCCGGGCGGCGCCTTCCAGCGAAGCCCCATCACCTCCCCGCGCGCGGTGCGCGCCGAGACCTCGAAGTCGGGCGTGATGCTCGCGGGCTCCACCACCAGCGAGTGGTAGCGCGTGGCCACGAAGGGGTCCGGGAGCCCGGCGAAGACGCCTCGGCCGTCGTGGTGCACCTCGCTGGTCTTGCCGTGGACCGGGGCGTCGTTGCGGCGTACCCGCATGCCGTGGCAGTCGGCGATCGCCTGGTGCCCCAGGCACACCCCGAGCGCCGGGATGCGGCCGCGGAAGTGTGCGAGCAGCGCGCGGCTCGCGCCGCTCTCGGCGGGCGTGCACGGGCCCGGCGACACCACCAGGTGCGTCGGCGACATCGCCTCGGC
>VEQS01000182.1 GCA_018883105.1 Phycisphaerales bacterium | reverse complement strand
GATGTCCGTCATCGGCTGGCCGTCGGGCATCCGCACCTGGCTGCGAGAGAAGAAGATGCCGTCCGGCCCGGCGCTGAAGAGGAAGTACTTGCCTCGGGCGACGCCCGCCCAGGCGCGGTCGGCGTCGGACGTGCCGGCCGCCGTGGCGGAGTCGAGGCCGGCGTGGCGGACGAGCTGGGCGAGGGTCACGCGGCGGGCGGCCGTCGACGGCAGGCCCGCGGCCGACGTCGTCGACAGCACGCTGCCCTTCAGCGCGTCGGTCTGGTCGACGCCCGCATCGCCGAGCGCCGTGCTGCCGGTGTAGGCGATCATCTGCTTGCGCTCGAACTGCCCGGGAACGTTGTCCTTGCGGACGAGCGGTCCGATGGAGCGCATCTGCGCGATGAAGGCGATCGGCGCGCCCCAGGCGTCGACCAGGTCCGGGACGAGCCCCTCGCCGGATGCCTCGGGCAGGGCGGTGTTCGCATTCATCTGCCCGGCGGCCTTGCCGAACTCGCGACCCTTCGGCGCGAAGAAGGCGTCGTACTTGCGGCCGTTCTTGAACGGCCCCTCGCCCATGCGCGTCGCGTCGATCTTGATTCGGAAGGGCGGCGTGGTGTTGAACACCAGCTCGGTGCCCGTGTAGGTCGCGTAGTCGGCGTCGGTGTCGAGCCGGTAGCCGCCCATCAGCGCGAGCAGCGCGTTCTCGGTCTGCGTGATCTTCGGGATGTTGGCGGCCACCACCGGGTCGGAGGGGTTGTCCGTCACGCCGAGGTAGAGCGCGCCGTTGGGGATGGCCGCGGGGTACTCGCCGAACTCGATGAAGTACGCGTCGCACGCCTTCGCGAACTCCTGCATGGTGGCGCGGGTCTGCGAGGCCTTCGCGCGCTCGATCACCTTGCCGAGCGCCGGAAGCAGCAGCCCGACCAGGAGCGCGATGATGCCGATGACGACGAGGAGCTCGACCAGGGTGAAGGCGCGAGTCAACCGATTCCGAGGCGTGTTGCCGGAGCATCCGCGAGCCATGGCCCGGGAGCATATTCGGGCGTCGTCAGAACAGCACCTGCGCCTGCAGCCGGATCACGAACTCGCCGGTGCCCTGGCCGGTCTGCGAGGCGCGCCAGTCGCCGGCGGCGATCGACTGGCCGAAGAGCCCGTTGTTGAAGCGCACGGGCGTGAAGGCCCAGCCGCCGTCGAGCGTGACCTTGGCGCCGTTCTTGTTGAAGTACTGGTTGACGCCGAGGGTGATCACGCCGAGGGTCTGCTGGTCGAGCGCGCCGGGGGCGAACGTGCCGCCCGAGAAGCCGCTCACCCCGGACTCGACCCACAGTCCCTCGTACTTGCCGATCAGCTCGGTGCCGTCGGCGACGAACACGCCGCCCTGCACCACGACTCCGAGCGACAGGGCGTCGTCCACGCCGGCGGCTTCGCCCGCGGCATTCACGTCGGAGACCACGTTGCCGAGGAACGCGGCCCAGAAGCTCCAGCCGTCGCCGCGGAGGTTGGCGTCCACCGCCCACGTTAGGAAGCTGGCCGGGCTGAGCACGGTCTGCGTCAGCTGGCCGTTGCCGACGATGCCGCGCGCGCTCAGGTCCCCCGATGCCCGCTGCCAGTTGATGCCCGCACCCATCATCAGGGCGAGCGGGCTGCCGCGCCAACCCTGCATGTCGCCGAACTGCCCCCATGCGCCGACGGGCTTCCATTCCACGCGCCCGGTGAGGGCGTAGTCGGTCTGGTTGCCCCGCGCCTGGATCACCGCGACGTCGCGGTTGTTGGCGCCGTCGTTGTAGGACGCGTAGAGCCTGAGCTGCTCAGACTCCCACCCGAGCAGCACGCCCTGCACGAAGAGCGTGCTGAAGTACTGGTTCACCAGCGACCGGTCGGCAAACTGGAGCGTCCGGTACGACACGATCTGCTCGTAGTTGAAGAAGTTCATCCACTGCCCGGCACGCACGTAGAAGCCGTTGCCGAGCGCCTTCTGCAGGTAGACGTCCTCGAAGCGCAGCGGGGTGAGGTTCTGCGCCCCGTCACGCTCGTAGGCGAACTGCACGCGGTACTCCCAGCTTGGATCGAAGACGTGCCCGAACAGGTTGATGCGCACGCTCTGCATCTCGAAGCCGTACTCGCTGGCGGTCGACGGAAGCCCCGGGGTGGACACGAGCGACGAGCTGGGCACCTGGTTCCAGGAGAAGCGCGTCTGCACCTGGCCATTGATGTTGAGTCGGAACCTGCCGTCGGTGCTGGCGACGAAGAAGTTCCGGTCGTACCCGGCCACCGCGCCCGACGGGTTGAGCGACTTCCGCGTCTCGGCATCGTCGAGCACGCCGTGCACGATGTCGCGGATCTGCGCCGCGCGCTGCTCGCTCAGCCAGCGCTCGCCGACCTCGGCCTCGAGCTCGGAGATGCGCTGGTCCTGCCGGTGGGCGCGCTCGGCCTCCTTCTCGAGGCCGTGCACCTTGCCCAGCAGGGCATCGATCTCGCGCTGCATTGCCTCCAGGCGGTCGTTGGCGGCCGGCGCGGTGGGTGCGGTGGTCGTCGCGGCGGGTACGCCTTGCCGCGGAGCGGCGCCGGCCAGGCCCTGCAGCGCGAGTGCCGCGGCGATCGCCAGGTGCATGCCGGTGCGCATGGCTCACGCACCCCCTTCCGGGACCAGCACGGCATCGACCGGGGTCGCGGTCAGCTCCACCCCGTCGAGCGTGCCGGTCTCGCCGCGGAAGTCATCCAGGACGCGCGCGGCCACGTCCGGCGGCACCGTCGCCTCGATGAGCAGCTGCTCGGTCCCGCTTCCGGCGCCCGCCTCGGTCCGGCGGGTTCGCGGGGACACCGTCCACGACGCCACGCCGCATCGACGCATGCGAATCGCGAGGGCGTCTTCCTGCCCAACGCGCACCAGGGCGCTCAGGCGGCGCATGCGCACGTCGGTGCGCCGGCGTGCCGCCCGTGGGTGCGAGGAGATGCCGCGGTGCGCCTCCAGGCCGACGACCTCGAGCTTGAGGCCGGCCTGCTCGAAGTCGAGCTCGACCTCGCGCAGCTTCTCCATCACGCTGTGGTCGACGAGCGTCGTGCCGGCGAGGTTGACCACCACGTTCTGTCGCTGCACGAGCCCGAGGCGCTCGATCTCGCGCCGGAACGGGATCCAGTTGGTGAACACCGCGGAACCGCGCGCATTGATCTGCACCGTGTTCTCGCCGGCGGGCACCACCTCCAGGTACGGCTTCAGGAATGCCCGCATGGGCACGCCGTTGTAGGAGTGCACGGCGATCTTCACGGCGATGCCGATGCCGACGCCCACCAGGAGGTCGGTCGCCAGCACGCCGACGATCGTCGACACGAAGACCAGCAGCTGCTCGGGTCCGACCCGGAACATGTGCGCAAACTCGCTCGGCGACGCCAGCCGGTAGCCGGTGTGCACCAGCATCGCGGCCAGCGCAGCAAGCGGGATGCGGTGCATCAGGCCGGGCGCAAGTGCCACGAACGCCAGCAGGAAGACGCCGTGCCACACGTCGGCGAAGCGCGTGCGGGCGCCGTTGTCGATGTTCGCCTTGCTCCGGACGATCTCCGAGATCATCGGCAGGCCGCCGATCGCCGACGCCGCGATGTTGGCCGTGCCCACCGCCACCAGGTCGCGGTCGAACTTGGTCTTGCGCTTCCACGGGTCGAGGAGGTCGATCGCCTTCGCCGAGAGCAGCGATTCAAGGCTGCCCACGAGCGCGAACATCGCCACCCACCCGCACGCGGCAAGCAGCCCTCCGCCCGGGGCGAAGACGCCGAAGTCGGGGAAGGTGATCGCCGAGAGCAGGTTGCCGGGAACGTTGACCAGGAACGACTCGCCGAGCGGATACTCGTGGCCGGCGAACGTGTAGGTGTGCTCGTGCGCCAGGTCGAACCACAGGCCCATCGGCACGCCGACCAGGATGACGAGCATCTGCGCCGGCACCATCCTGAGCCAGGCGGGCTTGAGCTTGGGCCGGATCAGCGGGTAGAGGAAGAGGATCGCCAGGCTCGTCAGTCCGATGGCCGCGATGCCCGGGTTGACCTCCGAGATGATCTTCGGCAGGTCCTCGATCACGCCGAGCGGCTCCATGCCCGCCTTCTCGCCGAAGACCACCGGCAGCTGCTTCAGCCCGATGGTGAGGCCGATGGCCGCGAGCATGCCGTGGACCACGGTGGTGGGGAAGAACTCGCCGATGGCGCCGGCCTTCAGCACCCCGAAGCCAAGCTGGATGGCACCCGCCGCGCATCCGACGGCGAGGGTCATCCGATAGGCGGCCGCGTCCGCCACCGGGTCCGCGCCGCCCGTGAACCCGAACGAGTTCATCGCACCAAGCACGATCACGATGAGCCCGGCGGCGGGGCCCTTGATGGTCAGCTCCGAGTTGCTGATCATCGAGGTGACCAGCGAGCCGACGACCGCCGTCATGATGCCGGCGACCGGCGGGAATCCGCTGGCGAGCGAGATGCCCAGGCAGAGCGGCAGCGCGATCAGGAATACGAAGAAGCCGCTGACGAGGTCGTTCGGCAGGAACTTGGCGAATCCGGCAAGGTCCCCGCGCGGTGCGGGGCCGGCGGCCGTGGCGGCTGGCGTGGTGTTCGTGTGGCTCATGGCCTGGTCTCTCC
>VEQS01000181.1 GCA_018883105.1 Phycisphaerales bacterium | reverse complement strand
GTCAGCATGGCCAAGGAGGAGATGCGCGACGGCAGCCACCTGCTCGACGTGTGCGTCGACTTCGTGGGCCGCGACGGCGTCAAGGACATGGCCGAGGTGGCGTCGCGCTACGTGCAGCACGTGAACGCGCCGCTGATGGTCGACAGCACGCAGGCCGACGTCATCGAGGCGGCGCTCAAGCGCGCCGGCGGCCGCTGCATCGTCAACAGCATCAACCTCGAGGACGGCGAGCGCCGGCTCGACGAGATCTGCCCGCTGCTCCGGCGCTACGGCGCCGCGTGCGTCGCGCTGACCATCGACGAGGATCCGCAGGCCGGCATGGCGAAGACCGCCGACCGCAAGCTCGAGATCGCCTCGCGCATCCACGACCTCTTCACCCGCAAGTGGGGCCTCGACGAGGACGACCTCTTCTTCGACCCGCTCACCTTCACCATCGCCACGGGCAACGAGGAGGACCGGCGCCTGGGCCTGGAGACGCTCGAGGGCATCCGGCGGATCTCGGAGCGCTTCCCGAGGTGCCAGATCCTGCTCGGGCTCTCGAACATCAGCTTCGGCCTGAAGCCGGCGGCGCGTGCGGTGCTCAACAGCGCGTTCCTCCACGAGGCGCGGGCCCGCGGGCTCACCGCGGCCATCGTGCACGCGAGCAAGATCCTCCCGCAGAACCGCATCCCCCAGGAGCAGTGGGACGCGGCGATGTGGCTCATCTTCGACCGTCGCGGCGATGCCCGGCCGGAGGGGATGCCCGAGGGCTTCGACCCGCTGCTCCACTTCATCGGGCTGTTCCCCGAGGGCACCGAGGCGGTCGAGGAGAAGCGGACGCTCGCCGACCTGCCGGTCGAGGAGGCGCTGCAGCGCCACATCATCGACGGCGAGGACAAGGGCCTCGATGCGACGCTCGAGCGTGCGCTCGGCTCCTACGGCCCGCTCGCCATCATCAACGACCACCTGCTCGCGGGCATGAAGGTGGTCGGCGACCTCTTCGGCGAGGGCAAGATGCAGCTTCCGTTCGTGCTGCAGAGCGCCTCGGTCATGAAGAAGGCCGTGGCCATCCTGCAGCCGCACATGGAGAAGGCCGGGGCGTCGGGGCAGGCCAAGGCACGCATCGTGCTGGCGACCGTCTCCGGCGACGTGCACGACATCGGCAAGAACCTCGTCGACATCATCCTGACCAACAACGGCTTCGAGGTGCACAACATCGGCATCAAGCAGCCGCTCTCGGCGATGCTGGAGGCGGTGGAGCGCACCAAGGCCGATGCCCTGGGCATGAGCGGCCTGCTGGTGAAGAGCGTCGCCGTCATGGAGCAGAACCTCCACGAGCTGAACGAGCGCGGCCTGAGCGTGCCGGTCCTCCTGGGCGGTGCGGCGCTCACGCGCCACTACGCCGAGGGCACGCTGCGCTCGATCTACCGCGGCCCGCTCTACTACGGGAAGGACGCCTTCGAGGGCCTGTCGGTGTGCGATGCGCTCGCCGGCGGCAACCTCTCGCGCGTCGACGCGGAGATCGACGAGCGCCTGGGCAAGCGCCGTGCGGTGGATGCAAAGGTCGCCGCGTCGCGCGCCTGTGCCGTGGGCAAGGAACCCGGCGGGGCGGCGGTCGCCGTCGCAAGCCCCGACGGCGGCGCAGCCGCGCGCGGGGAGCAGGGCTCGCTCGGCACCGAGGCGTCGCGCGCCGCGGGCGGCATCGAGCCGGTCGAGCGCGTCCCCGAGCCGCCCTTCTGGGGCGCGCGCGTGGTGGCGCACGTCGACCTCGACGAGGTCTTCCCCTTCATCAACCAGAACGCGCTTTTCCGCGGGCAGTGGGGCCTGAAGCCCGGGGCGCTCGACGCGGACGCGTACGAGGCGTTGCTTGAACGCGAGGCGCGGCCCGCGCTGGCCCGGCTTCAGGCCGAGTCACGCGAGGCGGGCGACGGGTTTCTCAAGCCGCAGGTCGTGTACGGCTGGTTCCCGTGCGCACGCGCGGGCGACGACGTGGTCGTCTTCGATCCGCAGGACCCTGCGCGCGAGCTGGAGCGCTTCTCCTTCCCGAGGCAGAAGTCCGGACGCCGCCTCTCGATCTGCGACTTCTTCCGCGACGGCGCGGACGGCACGCGCGACGTGGTCGGATTCACGTGCGTGACGATGGGCCCGCGCGCCACCGAGCGCGCGAAGGCGCTCTTCGACTCCAATCGCTACACGGAGTACCTCTACGCGCACGGCTTCGGCGTCGAGTGCGCCGAGGCGCTGGCCGAGCTCTGGCACAAGCGCATGCGCGCGGAGCTCGGGATCGGGCACGAGGACTCGCCGCGCATCCGTGAGCTCTTCCAGCAGAAGTACCGCGGGTGCCGCTACAGCTTCGGCTACCCCGCGTGCCCGGACATGTCCGACCAGGAGAAGCTCTGGCGGCTCCTGCAGCCCGAGCGGATCGGCTGTCGACTCACCGAGAACCACCAGATCGACCCCGAGCAGTCGACGAGCGCGATCGTGGTCCACCACCCGGGCGCGGGCTACTTCGCGGTGTGACGCCGGGCGCGTGGGCCGCTACCCTTTTGGGCCCATGCTCACCCGAATCCTGCTCGTTTCCGCCGCCGCCGCCGCCGCCCTCGCCGCCGCCCCCGCCGGCTGCCGCCGCGGCGTCCTGAACCAGGACCCGATGGCCCCGGGAATGGGCGAGGCCGTCGCCCCGAAGGACCCGGTGGTCAAGCGCGCCGCCGGCGCCGACTTCGCCGCCTACTCCATGGTGTTCGTCGAGGAGCCGTCGATCGCGCCCGATGCGACGCAGGGCGCCGACGTGAAGCCCGACCAGCTTCGTTCGCTGCAGGACACGATGCGCGACGACCTGAAGAAGGCGTTCGGCGACCGCTACAAGCCCGTCGGCGAGATCGGCGACGGCACGCTCCTGGTACGCACGTGGATCATGCGGGCCGTGCCGAACTCGCCGCTGCAGAACATCGCGCCGCAGTCGCAGGTCGGCCGCGGCGGCTACGGCTACGCGGCGATCCGCATCGAAGTGCTGGACTCGAGGTCCCGCCGCGAGCTCCTGTCCTTCACCCACGAGCGGTCCACCGAGCGCTTCTCGCTCGAGAAGCTGAGCGAGTGGGGATCGGTCCAGAAGAGCTTCAGCACGTGGGCCGACGAGGTCGCGACGCTTGCCCGCTGAGCGCGGGCTCGTCGTCCGCTGGTCCACCCCCGCGCCGATCGCCGGCGCGGACCTGCGTGCGCGCCGCGCCGCCGGACGGCTCGCGAGCCGGGTGGCGCTCGCCGAGGCCATCGCGGCCTGGCGCGCCGCCTTCGGCGATGCCGGGTGGCAGCGCGCGCCCGTGGTGCACGACGCGACCGGCGCGCCGCGCTTCGACCATCCGGCCGCGCCTGCCATCGCGCTCACCCACACGGCCGGGCTCGGCGGCGGCGCGATCGCGATGCCCGGCGTGCCGCACGCCGGGATCGACTGCGAGCCCGCGGACGCGCGCGGCGCGTCGGCGCTGCGCCAGATTGCCGCCCGCAGCGGCGAGGACCGGCTGGAGTGGTGCGACGACGCGTGGCCGCTCCGGATGTGGTGCGCAAAGGAGGCGGTCGTGAAGGCCGAGCGTTCCCCGGCGGACCTCCTGGGCCGCTCGCTCCGGGTCGAGCGGGTGCATCCGGCCGGCGCGGGGGGCGTGCAGCGGGTGGAGGTGCGCAGCCATCTCGGGCGCGCCTTCTCGGTGGTGACCGAAGTGGCGGGTGCGCACGTGCGCGCCGTCACCGCGTGAGCGTCACTCCTCCTCGACCGGCGGCTCGTCTCGCGGAGGCGGCCGCACGAACTGGATCAGGGCGACCGACCCGAGGATGAGGGCGGCTGCCGGCCCGGTGCGGGCGGGGACCCGCTCGCCGGCGAGCGCCGCGCCGAGGCCGAGCGCCACCAGCGGGTTGACGTACGCGTAGGTCGCCACCGCCGCGGCGCTCGCGTGCTGCAGGAGCCACATGTAGGCGCTGAAGCCGACCAGCGAGCCGAACGTCACCAGGTAGGCGACCGCCCACGCCGACCCCGGCGTCACCGCGTCCCACTCGGGCCAGCGGGCGCGCTCGAACACGGCGCTCAGGATGAGCATGCCGACCCCGCCCACCAGCATCTGCATCACGCTCGCTGCCCAGAGCGACGGCGGCCGGTCGGTGTGCTTGGCGACCATGGTGCCCAGGGCCCACGCGACGGTGCTCAGCGTGACGAGCAGCAGCCCCACGGGGTCGAGCTCGCCCGCGGGGCCGCCCCAGCTCGGTCCGCCGAGGATCGCCACGCCCGCCACGCCGCACGCGAGGCCCGCGGTGATTGCGGGGCTTGGGCGCCCGGCACGCGTGATCATCCGGTCGAAGGCGACGATCCACACGCTCGTCAGCGCGACCACCAGCGCGGCGAGCCCCGACGGGATGCGCTGCACGCTCACCGAGACCAGCCCGTTCGCGACCGCGAAGAAGAGCAGGCCCGCCGCACCGCAGTTGCGCCACCAGCGCACGCTGGTGAAGTCCGAGGGCCGCAGCGTGCGGGTGGCGAGCAGGATGCCCGCCATCGCGAATCCGGCGAGGATGAACCGGATGCCGCCGAGGAGGTACGGCGGCAGGCTCTCCATCGCGAACTTGCTGCCGAGGTACGTCGAGCCCCAGAAGAGGTAGAGCGC
>VEQS01000180.1 GCA_018883105.1 Phycisphaerales bacterium | reverse complement strand
CCAAGCATCGTTCCCAGGTCGTTGCCGTCCACGGCGTTGTCGCCGTTGAAGTCGCCGACGCAGGTCTGAGTGCAGCTCACGAAGAGCGACCCGGAGCCGCCGCCCGCCGCGCCGCCGACGCGCACCCAGTAGGTGGACCCGGCAGTCACCGCGAAGCTCGCGCGCGACGTGCCTGCGGCGCAGCTGGTGCCGTCGTCGTTGCACGCCAGGAGCGGCGTCGAGGCGGTCGGGCACGATGCCCCCGCGTACACCGCCAGGCGCGTGTCGAAGCCGGCGCTCCCGCAGGTCGAGACCAGCGCGTTGCCGGAGCAGGTCGGCACGTATCGGTACCAGATGTCCTTGGCCATCGTCGTCGCGCCGTCCACGGTGCACGAGGACGGGATGGCGCCGGTGCTGTCGGTGGCGGTGGTGGTGTCGAATGAGGTGGTCCCGGCGAGCAGCTCGACCGCGCCGCTGCACTCGTCGTTGGCAGGTGCGCCGTCGATGATCGTGATGTCGTCCACGTACCAGGTGTCGTTCGACTCGGTGCCGTCCACGCGGAAGCGGATGCGGCCGCCGTTGAAGCGCCCGGGCTGCGGGATCACGTGCGTGAACTGCTGGAATGCCGCCGGCGTGGTCCCGTCCGAGGTGACCGTGTTCAGCGCAACCCAGTCCTGGCCCGAGGTCATGTACTCGACCACCAGCGTCTTTCCCGACTCGACGTTCGTGCGCCAGACCCAGTAGGTCAGCGTCGGGTTCACCGTGCCGAACAGCTGCAGGAAGTTCGAGCGGATCTCGTCGTCGTCGTAGGCATTTGCCCCGGACGAATTCAGCTGCAGCGAGTTCGGCGCGCTCGGCTCGCCGACGGCCAGCGACGTCGCCACGCAGCCGTCGTTGTACGTCCAGCGGCTCGTCTGCACGGTCGTGGTCGCGAACGGCTCGATGAAGGGCAGCGACTGCGGCGCCGGGCGAACGAAGTCGCACGACTGCGAGTTCAGGCGGTTGGTGATCTCGGTGACCGCCCGCGCGTTGAGACGCAGGTTCGAGCCGGAGATCCCTCCGCACGCGCCGTTCGCCGAGCACATGATGTTGCAGTTGGCGTTGCCGTCGGCGTCGCAGTGCTCGCAGCTCCAGTTGTGCCCGATCTCGTGCGCCGAGAGCGAGACCCGGAAGTTCAGCACGCTCGTGTACCGACTCTCCACCACGCCGTACTGGGCGTTGGCGATCGAGTTGCAGACGACGTTCAGGTACGCGAGGCCGATCGTTCCGCCGGAGAACGCCACGCCGCTGAACATGTGCGACACGTCGCGGAAGATGCCGGATTCCGGGGCCGTCGCCCACTTGTTGCCGAACTCGGTGAGGCGGGCGTCGATGGTCGTCCCCGAGTACGGGTCCGTCGACGCGGAGCGCACCACGATCACGCTGATCTCGTGCACGACGTTCGCGTCGCGGTCGTAGATCACGTTGACGTTGTTCATGATGAGCTCGACGTCGTTCACCGTGTTGGCGACGCTCGAGCCGTTGCGCTGGAAGAACTCGAAGTCGGTCTCGCAGCCGATCTCGACCTGGGAAGGCGTGGTGCCGGCGATGCCGCCCTCGCCTTCCTGCTGCTCGCCGATCCTGAAGCGTTCCGCCGGGAACCCCGGCTGGCCGAGCGCGCAGCCGCGGCCGTCCGGCACCGCGTCCGCGGCGGCGAACGACAGGTGCACGCCCGCCTGCGGATCGTTCGGGCAGAAGTCGCGCCTGGGCTGCACCACCCAGGTCTCGCCGTCCTCGAGGCGCACGATGCCGCTGAATCCACCCGGCAGCAGCGAGCCGCTCACGACGGTGTCAGGTCGGCCCTGCACCGTGCCGCGGTAGGTGCGGATCTCCGGCGGCGTGGTCGGCTCGAGCGCCCCGTTGCCGCGGTCCACCAGCACCTGGTAGCGGTCGCTGCGGTTGGAGTGCTTGAAGAGATCGATCGTCAGGACGCCGCCGTCGGTCGGCACGTCCACGGTGAAGCTCGACGTCGGCGCCGCCGGCAGCACCGGCGAGAACTCGCGGTACCGGGACACCTCGGTGATCACGCACGGCGGCGGCTGAACGGCGCCCGCGCCGCGCCCTCCAAGGGTCCCGGACCCCGAGGAACCGGCGGACAGCGCGAGCAGCGTCAGGGCGGCAAACGTGGCGTGGATCATGGGTCTTTCTACGGCCGCCGCATCGCGGGGGTTCGTTCCGGGACTGTACGAGGGACCCCCCAAAAAACGAAGCAAAGGCCGTGGTTACAGGAACCTTCCGGTCGTTGTGTGCGCGCTTTGCCGCGATTTCGGCTCAGGCGCGACGCACCTGCACCGCCGCCGCCGCCGCTCGCGCCTTTTTCCGCGCATCTGCCACGGTGCGCCCGGTGGCCAGCGCCACTCCCATGCGGCGGTACGGCCGCGTGGACGGCTTGCCGAAGATGCGTATCTCGACACCGGGGGTCCGAAGCGCGCGGTCGATGCCCGCATACGCCGGCACCCTGTCCGACTCGAAGTCCGCCAGGATGACGGCACTCGCCGTGGGCCCGCGGTACTCGATGCGCGGGATCGGAAGGCCGAGCACCGCACGCAAGTGCAGCTCGAACTCGCTCAGGTCCTGCGAGGCCATCGTCACCATGCCGGTGTCGTGCGGCCGCGGCGAGAGCTCGCTGAAGATCACGCGGTTCCCCTTCACGAAGAACTCGACGCCGAAGATTCCCGCGCCCTCGGGCCCGGCGATCCGGTCGGTGATCGCCTTTGCCATGCGCTGCGCCTCGCGCACGAGCGCCGGCTTCATGGGGCAGGGCATCCACGATTCCTGGTAGTCGCCGCGCTCCTGTCGGTGTCCGAGCGGGGCCACGAAGGTGGTGCCTCCGCCCGCGGAGCGCCGCTGCTTCACGGTGAGCAGCGTGATCTCGTAGTCGAAGTCGATGAACTCCTCGGCGATCACCATCCGTTTGTCGCCGCGCATGCCCGCGATCGCGTACTTCCAGCTGCGCGCGAGGTCATCGCGCGTGCGCGCGACGGACTGTCCCTTGCCGCTCGAGCTCATCACCGGCTTGATGACGCAGGGAAGGCCGACGCCCTTCGTGCGCCCGTGGCCCATCACGATCCGCTCAAGTTCCCCGGCGCTCGTGGCGTAGGCATAACGCGCGGTCGGCAGCCCCAGTTCCTCGGCGGCCAGCGACCGGATCGCGTCGCGGTTCATCGTCAGGTGCGCCGCCAGCGCCGACGGGATGACGGTCGTGCCGGCACGCTCGACGGCAATCAGTGCCTCGGTGCGGATCGCCTCGATCTCGGGCACCACGAAGTCCGGGCGGTGTCGCCGCACCACGCGCCGGATCGCGGCGCCGTCGAGCATGTCGATCACCTCGCGCGCGTCGGCCACCTGCATCGCGGGCGCATCGTCGTAGCGGTCGACCGCCACCACGCGGCATCCGAGCCTCTTGGCGCAGATCACGAACTCCTTGCCGAGCTCCCCCGATCCGAGCATCATGAGCGTGGGCATCGCCGCGCCGCGGGAACCGGCCCCGCGGCGCACCGAACGGGTCTTCTTTCGGGCCATGGAATCGGGGCGGCCGGACTTGAACCGACGACTTCCTGCTCCCAAAGCAGGCGCTCTACCAAGCTGAGCTACGCCCCGCGTTGCGGACGGAATCGTACCCGTGCGGCCCCCGGGCTCAGTTGCCGAAGCCCATCGTGCTGTTCGGGAGCACGCCGGGGTTCAGGCGGTCGCGGAAGAACTTCCAGTCGATCGCGATCGCGGGCGATCCGCTTCCCGGGTCGGCCGGCTGCTGCCAGCGGTGGCCGAACGTCTCCCACCGCTGGGGAAGGTCCGGGTTGGCCAGCTCGTACGTCTCGGTCGAGCCGTCGACGTAGGTCATCGTGATCGCCTTCGGGCGCCAGGCGGCCGGCCAGTCGATCCAGTTGGACGTCTGCGGAAGCACCAGCCAGCCCTGGTTGTTGTAGGCGACGCTGTCGTCCTCCACCAGCGTGCTCATCATGCGCTGCGGCTGCTTGATGGTGCCGATGGTGGTGGTGTTGAAGCGGGAGAGCGGCGTGGTGACGCCGAACATCGGCGCGGTGAAGTCGTCGTCGAACTCCGGCAGCTCGTCGGGCCGGGTGGTGCCCAGGCATGCGTTGAAGCTGTAGCTGCGCACGCGCGTGCGGTCGGTGCTGACCGTGGACACGTACGGATTCGTGGGCTCGTCCGGCGAGACGTAGGTCTTGATCTCGCCGACGTAGGGGAAGAGCGCGCCCTGCTCGAGCGCCGAGGGCCGCTCGAACTGCCCGCCGGGCGCCAGGTTCGCGCCCTCGGCCTTCACCCAGCAGTGCGTGGACGCGTTGGGAACGTTCTGGCCGTTCACGAAGAGCGAGCCGAACGAGTCCGTGCGCGGGCTTGCGAAGCGGGATGAATTGTCGGTTGCGTAGGCGTAGGCCGCCTGCGTGATCGAGCGCTGGTTGGTCAGGCACTGCATGGTGCGCGCCCGGGCTCGGAGGGCGCTGATCGTCGGCACGATGAGCGACACCACCAGGGCGATGATCGCGATCACCACCAGCAGTTCGGGCAGGCTGAACCCACGGCGCTCGGGGGCTCGTGCGGTGCATCGGCGGTGCATGGCCAGGGGGCTTCGCATGGGTTCGAATACGCAGGGTAGCGGCAGGGGACATGCACCATTACGATGGGGTCCATGCGCGTCGCCGCCCCATCAATCGCGATCCTCGCCGCCTCCTGCCTCTGGGCCATGCCCGCGGCCGCGGGAGCGGCGTCGCC
>VEQS01000027.1 GCA_018883105.1 Phycisphaerales bacterium | reverse complement strand
GTCTCCTCGCGGGTGTTCGGGTCGGCCACCCAGGCGAACACCTTGCGGTCGGTGAGGCGCGAGGTGAGCTCGCGCCGCGCCGCCAGCGTGTTGCGCTTGGCGATGGTGATGAGTTCCTCGACGAAGGGCTGCACGGCCTTGGCCTTCGCGCGGGTGGTGGTGATCTGGCCGTGCTCGAGCACGCCCGCCGCCAGGTTCCGCAGCATGGCGCGGCGGTGGTCGGACGTGACGTTCAGCTGGTAGCCGGCGATACGGTGACGCATGGCTTCTTCCTTTCGGGCTCAGGCGCCCGGGTTCTGCGGGGGAACGTAGCCCTCGGGCAGGGGCATGCCCAGGGCGAGCCCCATGTCCTCGAGCTTCTTCTTCACCTCGCGGAGGCTGGTGCGGCCGAAGGCGCGCAGCTCCAGGAGGTCGTTCTCGGTCTTGGTGACGAGCTCGCACACGAAGCGGACCTTGCCGCCCTCGAGGCAGTTGCTGGCGCGCACGCTGAGGTCGAGGTCGGTGACCGGCATCGACAGCTTGCGGAAGAGCTCGAGGTCCGCGTCGTTGGCGGCCGCGATCTCGGTGGGCACCACCTCGTTGCCGAGGGCGTCGTACTGGACGAACGGGTTGAGGTGCTTGCGCAGGATCTTGGCGGCCTCGACCATCGCCATGTCCGGGCTCACCGTGCCGTTGGTCCAGATGTCCATGACCAGGCGGTCATAGTTGGTGCGCTGGCCGACGCGGGTGTCCTCGACGCGGAAGCGCACGCGCTGCACGGGGCTGAAGATGGCGTCGACGGCGATCTCGCCGAGCACCTGTTCCTCCTCGCCCTTGTTCTGCTCGGACGCCGGCAGGTAGCCGCGGCCGCGGCGCACCGTGAACTCGACGGCGAAGTCGCGCTTGTCGGTCAGGGTCGCGACCAGCTTGTCGGGGTTGTGGATCGTGATCGACGGGTCGGCCTCGATGAGCTCGGCCGTGACCTCGCCGGGACCCTCGGCCATCAGGCGCATGGTCTTCGGCTCGTCGGTCTCCAGGTCCATGCTGACCACCAGGCCCTTGATGTTCAGGATGACGTCGGTGACGTCCTCCAGGACGCCCGGCATCGTCGAGAACTCGTGGCTCACGCCGGCGATCTTGACGCGCGTGACCGCCGCGCCCTCGAGGCTCGACAGCAGCACGCGGCGCAGGCTGTTGCCCACGGTGGTGCCGAAGCCGCGCTCGAACGGCTCGGCGGTGAAGCGGCCGAACGTCGGGGTCGCCGAGCGCTCGTCCTTGGTGACGCGATAGGGAAGTTCGAGTCCACGCCAGCGGATGTGCATGACAAGTCTCCTGGAACCTGGTCCGGCAGGACCTCGGGGAGGCGGGCATGCCCGCGTACCCCATCGTGAGGAACCCTCGCCTGATCGGATGGGCGTGGCCGCTGCCGGTGCCGGCCATGCCCTCCTGCTGTGGCGGAGGGACGTGTTCGTTGCCGCGTCAGACGCGGCGCTTCTTGGGCGGACGGCAGCCGTTGTGCGGGATCGGCGTGCAGTCCTCGATCTGCGTGACCTTCAGGCCGGCGGCCTGCAGGGCGGTGACGGCGCTCTCGCGGCCCGGGCCGGGGCCCTTGACGCGCACCTCGACCTCCTTCATGCCGAGGCGGCGCGCCTTGCCGGCGGCCTTCTCGCTGGCGCGGCTGGCCGCGAAGGGCGTGCTCTTGCGCGCGCCCTTGAAGCCGACGCTGCCGGCCGAGTCCCAGGCGATGGTCTCGCCGTTGACGTCGGTGATCGTCACCATCGTGTTGTTGAAGGACGCGTTGACGTGAACGACGCCCTTCGTGACGCTCTTTCGGACCTTCTTCTTGCTCGCCATGGCGATGTGCTCCTAATGCGGGCGATCAGCCCTTCACGCCCTTCTTGCCCGCCACCGTCTTCTTGCGGCCCTTGCGGGTGCGCGCGTTGGTACGGGTGCGCTGCCCGCGGACGGGCAGGTTCTTGCGGTGACGCTCGCCGCGGTAGCTCTTGGTGTCCTTCAGGCGCTGGATGTCCTGCTGGATCTGCCGGCGGAGGGCACCCTCGACCGGGTAGTTGGCGTCGATCTCGGCGGAGATCGCGGCCAGTTCCTTGTCGTCGAGCGTGTTGGCCCGGCGCTCCCCGTCGATCCCGCACTTGGCGAGGATGTCGTCGGAGTTCTTCGGGCCGATGCCGTAGACGTAGCGGAGCGAGAAGCGGATCTTCTTCTTCTCGGGGATGTCGATGCCTGCGATGCGGGGCATGGTTCGTTCCTCGTGGGGTTCAGCCCTGGCGCTGCTTCAGGCGCGGGTTCTTCTTGTTGATGACGAAGCGCTTGCCCTTGCGGACGACGATCTGGCAATCCATGGTTCGGCGCTTGATGCTGCTGCGGACCTTCATGGCGTTTCCTGTGTGGGGACGGTGGTTCGTTTCGGGTTCAGAAGCGGTAGACGATGCGGCCCTTGGTCATGTCGTAGGGGCTGAGCTCGATGGTGACCTTGTCGCCGGGAAGGATGCGGATGAAGAACTTGCGCATCTTGCCGCTGACGTAGGCCAGGATCTCCTGGTCGTTCTGGAGCTTCACCCGGAACATCGCGTCCGGCAGGGCTTCCACGACCTCGGCATCGAGCGTGATCTTGTCTTCCTTCGCCATGTGGTGGATCAGCCGGTGCGGCTGCAGCCTCCGTCGTTCGGGACCAGGTCGGCTGCGGCGCGGGCGCCCGCGCGGCGGGTGAGGATCCGGGGGCCGTGCCGCGTGACGGCGACGGTGTGCTCGACGTGGGCCACCACCAGCCCATCGGCGGCGCGGACGGTCCAGCCGTCCGAAGCCACCTCGACGGGCACGTGCGTGGCGTTGCCGGAGGCATCGACGGTGCCGCGCGCACCCATCACCAGGATGGGCTCGACCGCCAGCACCATGCCGGGAAGCAGCGTGAAGTCGCGGCGCTCGCGCAGGCCGGGCGTGACGAGCGACGGGGCCTGCGGGGCCTCGTGCGCCGCGCGGCCGATGCCGTGGCCGTGCCAGCCGTCGACCAGGCCGTGCCCGCGCTCGAACGCCATGCGCTGCATGGCGAAGGCCACGTCGCTCCACGCACAGCCAGGCTGCATGCGCGCGATGCCGGCGTGCAGGGTCTCCCATGCCGCGGCGACGAACGCGTCGGCCTCGGCGCGCTCGGCGCCCGGCACCACCACGCTCACCGCGGCGTCCGCGCACCAGCCGTCGACGCGCGCGCCGACGTCGATCTTGACCAGCTCGCCCGCGCGCAGCGTGCGCGCCCCGGGAATGCCGTGCACGGCCTCGTTCGCCACCGACACGCAGGCCGCCGCGGGGAACGCGGGGCCGCCGTTCGGGTTCGGGTAGCCGACGAAGGTTGGCTCGGCGCCCGCCGCCTCGAGCGCCGCGCGGGCGGCGCGGTCGAGCTCGGCCGTGGTCGTGCCTGCGCGCACCGCGGCGGTGGCCGCGTCGAGGGCGGCCGCGACGGCGGCGCCGGCGCGCTCGATGGCATCCATCTCGGCCGCCGTGCGCAGCGACATCTCGCCGTGCCGGAGGGCACGGGCGGACGCGGCGCGGTCGGCGACGGCGAAGGCGGCCATGGTCAGCTGACGCTCCTCATTCGGGCGCCGCGCGGGTCCGCGCCCTGCCCCAGGAAGCCGGCGTAGTTGCGCATCACCAGGTTGGCCTCCAGGCGCTGGATCAGGTCCAGGCCCACCGAGACCACGATGAGGAGCCCCGTGCCGCCCAGGAACTGCGCGACGTCGAAGGGGATTCCCATTGCCTGCGTGACGAGCGTCGGGATCACCGCGATCAGTGCCAGGAAGCCGGCGCCCACGTAGGTGATGCGGTTCAGCACCGTCGAGAGGTATTCCGAGGTGCGCGGGCCGGGGCGCAGGCCGGGGATGAAGGAACCGTGGTCCTTCAGCTGCTTGGCCATGTCGTCCGGGCTCATCTGGACGGTGGTCCAGAAGTACGCGAAGAAGTAGATCAGGGCGATCTCGCCCACGATGTACGGGAAGGTCCCGATCATCGTCTCGCGGGCCAGGAACCCGGTGACGCCCTTCCACCACGAATCCTGCGCAACCGCGTTGTCCCACGCGCCGGCGAGGGCCGACGGGAAGATCATCAGCGAGCTGGCGAAGATGATGGGCATCACGCCCGAGTGGTTGATGCGCAGCGGCAGGTAGTGCTTCTGCCCGCCGTAGACCTTGCGGCCGCGGGTGTGCTTGGCCTGCTGGATCGGGATGCGCCGCGTGGCCACGGTCATCAGCACCGCGCCCGCGGTGATCGCGACGAAGCTCGCGATCAGGACGGCCAGGCCGGCGATGCCGATCTTGCCGGGCTCGGCGCCCTGGCGGGGGTCGAAGTTCGCCACCACCCAGCCGATGGCATTGGGCATGCGGCTCAGGATGCCGGCGGTCAGGATGATCGAGATGCCGTTGCCGATGCCGTACTTGTCCACCTGCTCGCCCAGCCACATCAGGAACAGGCTGCCGGCGGTCAGCGTGGCGATGCCCACCACGTAGAAGATCACCGTGTTGGGGACGTTCTGCAGGAAGAGCGGCTGCACCAGGTTGGAGCCGCGCAGGTAGTTGAGCCAGATCCAGCCCTGGACGAAGCAGAGGCCCACCGTGAGGTAGCGCGTCCACTCCATCAGCTTCTGCTGGCCCGACATGCCCTCCTTCTTCAGGTCCGCCAGGGGCGGGTACACCGCGCCCAGCAGCTGGAAGATGATGGAGGCCGTGATGTAGGGCATGATGCCCAGGCCGAAGATCGTGCTCTGCCCGAGCGAGCCGCCCGAGAAGATGCTGGCGAACTGCAGCAGGCGGCCGAAGCCGCTGGCGTTCTGCGACGCCGTCTTGGCCGCCTCCACGAGCGCCGACTGGTCGACGCCCACCACCGGGATCCAGAAGCCGATCCGGTAGATGGCAAGCACGCCCAGCGTGAACAGCACGCGGTTGCGGAGCTCGGGGATGCGGAAGATGTTGGCGAACGCCTTGAACATTCAGCTCGCTCGGTTCACTCTGCGACCTTCGCGGTGCCGCCGGCCTTCTCGATCTTCTCCTTGGCGCTCGCGGAGAACTTCGCCGCGACCACCGTCAGCTTCTTGCCCAGGTCGCCGTGGCCGAGGACCTTCAGCGGCAGCGTTGCGTCGGGCACCAGGCCCAGCTTCGCGAGCGCGGCGATCTCGACCGTCGCGCCGGCGTCGAAGTGCTTGCCCAGCACCTGGACGTTGACGACGTGGAACAGCGTGCGGAAGCCGTTCTTGAAGCCGCGCTTCGGGAAGCGCCGCATGAACGGCGTGGCGCCGCCCTGGTAGCCGGGACGGCTGGTCCAGCCGGCGCGGCTCTTCGCGCCCTTGTGGCCGCGGGTGCTGGTGCCGCCGATGCCGCTGCCCTCGCCGCGTCCGACGCGCTTGCGGGGGCGGTGCTTGCCGACGACCTTGGTGATGTCATGGATCATCATGGCGGGAGATCTCCCTTGCCTGTGTCTGGTGGTTCGTGGTCAGTGGTGGACTGGTGATCGAGGTCCCGTCAGCCGGCGGCCGGGGCCTCCGGCGCCGCGGGTGCGGCCGCGGGAGCGGCTGCCGGCGCGGGGGCAGGAGCTTCCTCGAAGGTGCGCGGGCCGCGCGGGCCGCGCGGGCCGCCGCGTCCGCCGCCGCGGCGACGCTCGTCGCCGAGGGTGTTCTTCGGGGCCTGCATCTTCTCGCCGGTGCGGACCTGCGGCATCGCGGCCAGGCCACGCTCGACCGCCTGCTCGACCATGGTGTGGCCGATGGTCACGCCGCGCAGGGCCTCGACCTTCTCGCGGGTCTGCAGCTGCTCGAGGGCGTTGATGGTCGCCTTGACGAGGTTCTTCGGGTTGGTGGAGCCGTAGCTCTTGGTGAGGCAGTCCTGGATGCCGAGCATCTCGAGCACCGCGCGCACCGCCGCGCCGGCGAGGACGCCGGTGCCGGGGGTCGCGGGCAGGAGGCGCACCTTCGAGGCGCCGAAGTGGCCCTCGACCATGTGCGGCACGGTCTTGCGCAGCAGCGGGTAGGCGACCATCTTGCGGCGGCCTTCCTTCTGGGCCTTCTCGACCGCCTGGGGAACCTGGTTGCTCTTGGCGTAGCCCACGCCGATCTTGCCGTGCTTGTCGCCCACCACCACCATCGCGGCGAAGCTGAAGCGGCGGCCGCCGGCCACGGTGGAGCTGGTGCGGAACACGCCCACCGTGGTGGACTCGATGCTGGAGGTTTCGTCGATGATCTCAGCCATGTCGTTGGCCTCGTGCCTGTTCGTCGGGGGGAATGCGGGTCAGAACTTGAGGCCGCCTTCGCGCGCCCCGTCGGCGACCGCCTTGATGCGGCCGTGGTAGCGGAATCCGTTGCGGTCGAACACGACCGCATCCACGCCCGCCTTGCGGGCGCGCTCGGCGACTGCCGCGCCGACGGCCTTCGCGGCGCCGACGTTGCCGCCCTTGCCGGCGACCTCGGTGACGTCGCGCGAGCTCGCCGAGGCCAGCGTGCGGCCGGCGAGGTCGTCGATGACCTGCGCGTAGATGTGCTGGAGCGAGCGGTACACGCAGAGGCGCGGGCGCGCGGGCGTGCCCATCATCTCCTTGCGCATGCCCTTCTTGCGGCGCTCGCGGCGGACGGTCCTGGCGTTGCTCTTGTCCATGGTGGTGTTCCTTCGGGTGGGCGGGCTCAGGAGCCGAACGCCTTGCCCTGCTTGCGCTGGATGACCTCGTCGACGTACTTGATGCCCTTGCCGTTGTACGGCTCGGGCTTGCGCTTGGCGCGGCACTTGGAGGCGAACTCGCCGACGGCCTGCTTGTCGGGGCCGCTGACGGTGACCATGGTCTGGTTCACCTCGACCTTGAGGCCGTCGGGGATGGCCACGTCGAGCGTGTTGGCGAAGCCGACCGTGAGGACGAGCTTCTTGCCCTGCACGCGCGCGCCCCAGCCGACGCCGACGATCTCCAGCTTCTTCTCGTAGCCCTTGAGGACGCCCTCGATGCCGGTGGCGATCAGCGCGCGGGTGGTGCCCCAGAAGGCGCGGTTGCCGCCGACGTCGACGATCGCCGGGTCCATGGTGACCTCGAGCGTCGAGCCGTCGACCTTGACGCCGACCTCGGGCCGGTACTTGAGCGAGAGCTTGCCCTTGGGGCCCTCGAGGTTCACCGTGCGCGCGGCGGCGTTGACGGCCACCTTGACGCCGGAGGGGATCATGACGGGCTTGCGTGCGATGCGGGACATGGTGCTGCTCCTGTGCGCGATGCCTGGTTCAGGCGACGGTGGCCACGACCTCGCCGCCGAGCCGCTTCTCGCGGCACTCGCGGTCGCTCATGACGCCCATGCTGGTCGAGACGATGGCGATGCCCAGGCCCGACATCGGGCTGGGAAGCTCCTCGACGCCGCGGTAGATGCGGCAGCCGGTGCGCGAGACGCGCTCGAGGTGGTGGATGAGGTTCTCGCCGCGCGGGCCGTACTTGAGGTCGAGCCTGATGAGGCCCTGGCGGCCGTCGGCCACCACCTCGAAGCCCCGGATGTAGCCCTCCTTGGCGAGGACCCCGGCGACGCCGCGGTTGAGCTTGTTGTTGAGGACGGTCACCTGCTTCTGCCGGATGCGGCAGGCGTTGCGGATGCGGGTGAGCATGTCTGCGGTGAGGTCATGAAGCGCCATGGTCGGCTCCTTCTGTTCCGTGTTTCGTTGGGGTCACCAGGACGCCTTGCGCATCCCCGGGATCATGCCCTGGAGCGCGAGCTCCCGGAGCATCTGCCGGCAGATGCGGAACTTGCGGTAGTTGCCGCGGCTGCGGCCCGTGATCTCGCACCGCAGCTTGTCGCGGGTGCTGAACTTCGGCTTCCGCTTCATCTTGGCGAAGACGCGCTTGCTGGCCATTCTGGTGGGTCCTTGTCGGGTTCTCTGGTTCGGGGTGCTGCGCGGGCGGGCGCGTTTACTTCTTGCGGTCCTCGGGCTTCTCGAACGGCATGCCCAGCTCGGCGAGCGCGAAGCGGCTCATCTTCGGGTTGCTGTTGCGGAAGACCACGGTGATGTTCATGCCGTGCGAGAAGTTCACGCTGGCCATGTTGATCTCCGGCCAGACCGCCTGCTCGCTCAGGCCGAAGCTCCAGGAGCCGCCCTTGTCGAAGGAACGGTCGCTGACGCCGCGGAAGTCCTTGATGCGGGGGATCGCGAGGTTGACCATGCGGTCCAGGAAGCTCCACATGCGCTCGCGGCGGAGGGTGACCATGAAACCGCTGGGCGCGCCCTCGCGGACCTTGAAGTTCGACACGCTCTTCTTCGCCAGCGTCATGACCGGCTTCTGGCCGGTGATCCGGCGGTAGGTGTCGATCACCGTGTCGCGGATCTCGGGCTTCAGCTTCTGGTTCTCGAGCTGCTTGCCGACGCCGGTGTTCACGATCACCTTCTCGATGACCGGCACCTGGTTGATGTTGGTCAGGCCGAACTCCTTCATGAGCTTCGGGGCGACCTGCTCCTTGTAGGCCTTCTGGAGCCGGGACGTTTCGGGGGCTGCGGAGGTCATTTCGGGGCTCACTTCCTGCCGGCCTTGCGGGCGGGCGAGACGGTGCCGAGTTCCTTGCCGTCGCGGGCGGCGACGCGGACCTTGGAGCCGTCGGGCTTGGTGGCGAAGCGCACGCGGGTGGGCTTGCCGTCGGACATCGGGCTGACCTTCGACACGTGGATGGGCAGCTCGGCCTTGACGATGGCGCCCTTCGGGCGCTGCTGGGTGGGCTTCAGGTGCTGGGTGCGGAGGTTGATCCCCTTCACCACGCACGTGTGCGTGCTCGGGTCGACGGAGACGACCTCGCCGGTCTTGCCGCGGTCGGCGCCGGAGCGGACGAAGACGACGTCACCCTTGCGGATGTGGGCTGGCATCAGACGACCTCCGTGGCAAGGGACACGATCTTCATGAAGTTCTTCTCGCGCAGCTCGCGCGCGACGGCGCCGAAGATGCGGGTGCCCTTCGGGTTGCCTTCCTTGTCGACCAGCACGCACGCGTTCGAGTCGAAGCGCACGTAGCTGCCGTCGTTGCGGCGGGTCGGGGCCTTCACGCGCACGATCACGGCCTCGGCCTTGTCGCCGGCCTTGACCTGGCCGTTCGGGATGGCCTCCTTGATCGCGCACATGACGCGGTCGCCCACGCCCATGGTGACGCGGGTGAAGCGGCCGCTGGCGGTGGACACGCCCATGATGCCGATCACCATGGCGACCTTCGCGCCGCTGTTGTCGGCCACCTCGAGCCTTGATTCCTTCTGGATCATCGCTTGACTGCCTTCCTTCGGGGCCTGGGTCGGGTCACTTGCGGCGGGAGCCGGTGTCGGTCTCGAACACGGGGTCGATGCGGCCGGCGGCCTTCTCGACCACGCGGACGACGGTCCAGCGCTTGGTGCGGGAGATCGGGCGGCACTCCGCGATCTCGACGCGGTCGCCGACGCCGGTCTCGTTCTTCGCGTCGTGCACGTGCAGCACGGTGCGCTTGCGCACGTACTTGCCGTACTTGGGGTGCTTGGACACGTACTGGATGGTGACCTTGCGGGTCTTGTCGCGCGTGGCGGTCTGGACGACGCCCACGCGGCGCTGGGCGTTCTCGCCCACCTTGATCTCTGCCTTGGTGCTCACTTGGTTGCCTTCTTCCTGCGTGCGCTGCGCTCGGTCAGGACGCGAGCCAGGTCCTTGCGGTTCTTGCGGAACTGGGAGTGGTCCTTCACCTTCTCGGTGACCGTCTGCGCGCGGAGCTCGAAGAGCTTCCTGCGCAGGCGCGCGGCCTCGGCGGCGATCTCGTCGTCGCGGAACTTCTTGACCTCTGCTGCCTTCATCTCTGGGCTGCCTTTCGGGTGGTCGGGGTCAGACGGCGAGCCGGCGGCCGACGAAGCGGCAGCGGACCGGCATCTTGTTTGCGATTCGGGCGAACGCCTGCTTGGCGAGGTCCTCGGGCACGCCCGCGATCTCGAACAGCACGGTGCCGGGCTTGATGCGCGCGGCCCAGAAGTCGACGTCGGCCTTGCCGGTGCCCATTCGGGTCTCCAGCGGCTTCTTCGAGATCGGCTTGTCCGGGAAGACGCGGATGAACACCTTGCCCTGCCGGCGCAGGAAGTGCTGCGCCGCGATGCGGCCGGCCTCCAGCTGGCGGCCGGACATCCAGCACGCCTCCAGGCTCTGCAGGCCGTAGTCGCCGAACGCGACGTAGTTGCCGCGCGTGGCGTTGCCCTTGAGCTTGCCGCGCTGCTGCTTGCGGAACTTGACTCGCTTGGGGATGAGGTTCGACATCGTTGGTTCCTGCGGTCAGTGTGCGGTCAGCGACGGCCGCGGGCGCGGGCCCGTCCGCCGGCGGCGTTGGTGGTCACGTCGTCCTCGGCCTGCTCGAAGAGTCCCTTGTAGACCCACACCTTGATGCCGATCACGCCGTACGTGGTGGTGATGTGCGCCACCGCGTAGTCGATGTTGGCCTGCAGCGTGGTGAGGGGGATCGACCCGAGGCGGGTGTCGAAGTTGCGCGCGATCTCGGCGCCGCCGAGGCGGCCCGACATCAGGATGCGGATGCCCTTGGCGCCGTTCTGCATCGCGCCCTCGGCGCGCTGCTTGACGACGCGGCGGTAGTTGGCGCGCTTCTTGATCTGCTCGCCCATCGACTCGGCGATGAGGCGGGCGACGATCTCGGGGTTCTTGATCTCGATGATCTTGATGCCGACCTTGCGGCCCGTCAGCGCCTCGAGGTCCTTGGTCAGGCGCTCGATCTCGGCGCCCTTCAGGCCCACGACCTGGCCCGGGCGGGCGGTCTTGATGATCACCGAGAGCTCCTCGCGGGTGCGCTCGATGTAGATGTCCGACACGGCCGCGTACGGCGGGGTCTGGTTGAGCCGCTTGTCGATGAACTTGCGGATCTTGTAGTCCTCGACCAGGAGCTCGCCGTACAGCGCCTTGGGCGCGAACCAGCGGCTCTTGTGCGTCTCGGTGACGCCGACTCGGAATCCGAAGGGGTTGGTCTTCTGTCCCATTGGGGGTGCTTCCTGCTTCCTGGCGTCAGCGGACGTCGACGGACACGTGGATGTGGCTCGTGCGCTTCATGATCGGGTGCGACCGGCCGCGGTCCTTCGGCTGGAAGCGCTTGATGGTGGGGCCCTCGTCCACGCGGCTCTCGCTCACGAAGAGGCGGCCGACGTCGGCGTTGCGCTCCTCGGCGTTGGCGATGGCGCTGCGCAGGACGCTCTTGATGAACCAGGCCCCGCGGCGGGGGCTGAACTCGAGGGCGGCGAGCGCGTCCTCGATGCCCTTGCCGCGGATCATGTCGGCGACCAGGCGCGCCTTGCGCGGCGCGATCCGCGCGAAGCGGTGGCTGGCGGTGAAGTTGCTGGTGTCGGTGGCCATCGTGTTGTCTCCTCGGCGTCAGCGGCGCGGCATCAGGCCGGCGTCGCGGCGCCCTCCTTCTTGTTCGTGTGGCCGCGGAACTGGCGCGAGATCGAGAACTCGCCGAGCTTGTGGCCGACCATCTCCTCGGTCACGAACACGTCGACGAACGACTTGCCGTTGTGGACCGCGAAGGTGAGGCCGACGAACTCGGGCACGATGGTGCACGAGCGGCGCCAGGTCTTGATGGGCAGGCGCTTGCCGGTGCTCTGCTGCTGCGCTTCCGCGCGGCGGAACAGCTTCTCGTCGACGACCGGGCCCTTCTTGAGCGAACGTGACATGGTGGTATCTCCGGGTGGTCAGGGTCAGAGCTTGAGCTGGCCGTAGCGGCGGCTCTTGCGGCGGCGGATGATGAGCTTGTCGGTGGCCAGGCCGAAGCGGCGCGTGCGTCCGCCCTTGGACTGGGTGCCGCTGGCGTTGGACGGCTCCTGGCCGCCCTTGGAGCGGCCTTCGCCGCCGCCGTGCGGGTGCTGGTGGTGGCTCATCGCGACGCCGCGGGTGCGGGGCCGGCGGCCCAGCCAGCGCGCGCGGCCGGCCTTGCCGATCACCACGTTGGCGTTGTCGGGATTGCCCACGGTGCCGACGGTGGCGCGGCACTCGAGGAGCACCTGCCGGATCTCGCCCGAGGGCATCACCAGGGTCGCGAAGCGGCCTTCCTTGTTGGTCAGGCGCGCGCCGATGCCGGCGGCGCGGACCATCACGCCGCCGCGGCCAGGCGTGTTCTCGACGTTGTGGACCTCGAGGCCGGTCGGGATGTGCTTCAGCGGCATGCAGTTGCCCGCGCGCGGGTCGATCTGCGAGGCCGAGCTGAGCACGGTGTCGCCGGCGGTCAGGCCGCGGGGCGCCAGGATGTAGCGCAGCGTGCCGTCCTCGTACTTCAGCAGCGCGATGTGGCAGGTGCGGTTGGGGTCGTACTCGATCCCCACCACCATGGCCTTCATGTCGTCCTTCTGGCGCTTGAAGTCGATCAGCCGGTAGCGGCGCTTGTGGCCGCCGCCCTGCTGGATGACCGTGAGCTTGCCCTGGCAGTTGCGGCCGCCGGTCTTGTGCAGCGGGCGCAGCAGGCTCTTCTCGGGCGACTTCTTCGTCACCTCGGCGTGCATGTTGACCGACGCGTTGCGGCGGGCGTTGGTGGTTGGCTTGTAGACGCGGATTGGCATCGGGGTGCTCCGGTTCCGTTCAGAACAGTTCGATCTTCTGGCCGGCGGCAACGCGCACCATCGCGCGCTTCCAGGTCTTGCCCTGGACCTTGCCGTGCTTGTAGGTGCGGTCGCGCTCGCGGCGGACCTGCGTGCGCACGTCGACGACCTTGACGCCGTAGATGGCCTCGACGGCCTTCTTGACGTCGGTCTTCGTCGCGCGCTGGTCGACGTGGAACGCGTACTGGTTCGAGTCGCCTGCCGCGGTCACCTTCTCGGTGACGATCGGCATCTTGATGACGTGGGTGGGTTCCATCAATCGGCCTTCTTCTCGGAGGCGGGGTAGCAGCTGCCGTCGAGGAACGACGCGAGCGAGGCGCGGTCCACGACCAGGTAGCGGTGGTTGAGCAGGTCGAACGCGTTCAGCTGCTCGATGCGGCGGACGTCGACGCCGTCGATGTTGCGCGCCGAGAGCATCGCGTTGCGGTTGTCGCCGGCGACCGCGACCAGGCACGTGCGGTCGACGCCGGCCTTGCCCAGGATCCCGGCGAACGCCTTGGTGCTCGGCTCGCCGAAGGCCAGCGAGTCGAAGCACTTCACCTCGTTGTCCACCAGCTTCGCGAGGAGCGCGTTGCGGTTGGCCAGGCGGCGCATCTTCTTGGTGAGGCTGGTTCGGAAGTCCTCGCGGGTGCGGGTCTTCGCGAAGGTCACGCCGCCGCCCTTGCGGTTCGGCACGCGGCTGGCGCCGACGCGGGCGTTGCCCGTGCCCTTCTGCTTGTACAGCTTTCGCGTGGAGCCCTCGACCGAGCCGCGGCTCTTGGTCCGGGCCGACCCCTGGCGCTGGTTGCCGTGGGTGACGACGTAGGCCTGCTTCAGCAGCGCGTGGCGGATCTCGCCACCGAGGACGGCCTCGTCGATCTTGAGGACGTCGACCTGCTTGCCTTCTGAGTTGATGATCGGAAGTTCAATCATGGTTCTGACCTTCGCGGGTTCTCCGCATTCGCCTCCTCCTCCCGGCGCCTGTCGTTGGCGGCGTCGGGCAGGATTCGACTCAGGTTCCTGTTTCCCGTCCGGGCGCTCCGCGCTCGGACGGTGTCGTCACGTTGTCGTGACCGCGTGGTTCCGCGCCGTCTTGGCGGCGGCCTTCACGGTCCCAGGGTGGCGCGCCTCACGCGGCGCCAGCCTGGATCCTGACCTTGCGCTTGTAGAGCCTCGAGGGCGTCTTGATGAGGAGGAGCCCGTCGTTGGCGCCGGGGACGGCACCCTTGACGAGCAGGATGTTGTTCTCGGGATCGAGCTTCACCACGTCGAGCGAACGCACGGTGACCTGCTCGTCGCCCATGCGGCCCGCCATGCGCTTGCCCTTCTTGATCTTCGCGCCGTGGCCGCGGTCGGTGCCGTGCGAGCCGATGGAGCCGGGAGTGCGGTGCTTGCGCTCGGTGCCGTGCGTGGCGCACATGCCCTTGAAGTTGTGGCGCTTCATCACGCCCGCGAAGCCCTTGCCCTTGCTGGTGCCGACGATGTCGACGAACTTGAGCTCGCCGAGCGTGTCGACCTTGATCTCCTGGCCGAGCGTGAACGCCTGCGCGTCCGCGTCGGTGGCCAGGCGCAGCTCGCGGTGCGCGCGCTTGGGGGCGGCGCCGGCCTTCGCGTCGTGGCCGATCATCGCCTGCGTGCTGTTGCGCGGCTTCATGTCGTCGAAGGCGATCTGCACGGCGGCGTAGCCATCGGTCTCGCTGGTCTTCACCTGCGTGACGACGCACGGGCCGGCCTGGATGACGGTCACCGGGATGTTCGTCCCGTCGGGGCGGAAGAAGCGGGTCATGCCGATCTTCCTGCCGAGGATGCCGGTCTTGCTGCTGGACATGGTCAGGCCTTGATCTTCACGAAGACGCCGGCCGGGACGACCAGGCGGTTGAGCGCCTCGACGGTCCGGTGGTTCGGCTCGGTGATGTCGATGATGCGCTTGTGCGTGCGCATCTCGAACTGCTCGCGGCTCTTCTTGTCGATGAACGGCGAGCGGTTGACGGTGTAGATCTCGCGGCGGGTGGGCAGCGGCACGGGGCCGGCGACGCGCGCACCGGTGCGCTTGGCGTGGTCCACGATCTCGCGGGCCGACGCGTCGAGCGCCTGGTGGTCGTAGGCTTCCATCCGAATTCGAATCTTGCCGCCCTGCATGGTGCTGCCGTTCCTCGGTCGCGATGAGCTCGCATTCCGGCGGGACGGAAGGCCGGCAACGTGCCGACGAACCGGGTTCCGCAGAAACGCGAATCGACAAGTGTACTGAGGCCACCGTGCCTGTCAACGCACGCGGGGAACGGTCCTCGCCCCACACGTGCCGGTTCGCGATAACCTTCCGCACTCATCCACGATGCGCCGCGCCTGGATCCATCTTGTTGCAGCGACCGCACTTCTGACGGCGGGCGCGGTGGCACAGGCGCCGGCGACGCGGCCAAAGGCACCACGTGCAGCGAATGTGTCCAATAATACTGCTCCTCAAGCCCAGAAGGACGGCCTAGACCCCATCCCGCTCGACTTCGAGCTTCTGGGAATGCGCTTCCGCGCCCCGGTTGGCAGCGTGATGCGCGCCGACGGCCAGGGCCCGAACGCCGTCTGGATCGTCTCGGAGCGATCGGAGACCCCGCGTTACATCCTGCGCGTCACCCGGCTCGTCGCCAGCGAGCCGACCAGTTCTCCGGCGAAGCAGATCGACGCCCTCATCAAGAGCGTGAGCGAGCGCCCGGCACCGGACCTGGTCTTCGCCGTCCTCGACCGCGAGGAGTTCAGCCTCGGGGAGCGGCCGGCGGCGTCGCTCTACACCTCGCTGCGCGAAGGCAGCGGCGAGGACGAGGTCTCCGCGGTCCAGGGCTACTTCATGGTGCAGATCGCGCCCAACGAGTTCATCGTGATCTCGTCGCTGGTGGCCGAGCAGGACTTCAGGTCCGTGCGGCCGCTGCTCGACCGCTCGTTCCGCACCATGGAGATCGAGGACCCGGGCGTGGTGGCGGCGGCGCGCGACGCGCGCGTGCAGCGCGGCGCGGCGCTCCTGGCAAGCCTCGACGAGGACGCGCTGCGCAAGGCACTCGATGCACCGGGTGCGGATGGCGCGGCGCCGGCGCCCCACTGGTTCCGCATGACGCGGACCCTGAGCGACGGCACGGTGCGCGAGGAGGGCTACATGACGCTGCTGGCCGTCGAGGGCGAGCAGGGCCTGGCGAACCCCGACCGCTCTTCCAAGGAATGGACCGCGGAAGAGCGCGAGAAGGGCCTGGCCGTGCGGGTCCAGGTGCGCATCCTGGGCGACGAGCGCGGCAGCACCTTCGTCGACACCGACGCGCGCTACTGGATGCGCTGGGACCGCGGGCGCGAGTTCTGGACCGTGCGCACCACCGCGCGCAGCGGCAAGACCTCGAAGACGTCGTCGCAGCTCGGGATCCGCACCGAGCCGAGCGCGGGCATGCCGCGGCCGACGCTCCAGGTGGCGACGGTGAACCTCGACGTCCCGGCCGAGGAACCCAAGCGCTGGAACATCCCCACCGCCTACCTCTCGCAGGCGGAGGCGCTGCTCCTGCCGCGCCTCCTGCCCCGCCCCGATGCGCCGGTCGACCTCGGCTTCTACTGGTTCGATGCGCGCAGCGGGCGCATGACCCAACGCATGGACCGCGTGCGCCCGTCGGGCGCCGGCTTCGTGCTCGAGACGCGCGCAACGCTCGAGGCGCCGTTCCTCGAGCAGCAGTGCGACTCGGACGGACAGGTGGAGCGCCGCGCCGCCGACGACGGCACCGTGATCGAGAAGATCGAGCCGAAGGCGCTGCTCGAGCTGTGGCGGCGGAAGGGCCTGCCGACGCAATGACGGGCGCATGGGCGTCATGCCTGGCAGGCGTGGCCGTGCTGGCCGCGGGCTGCGTGGCGGCCGAGCACGCCGAGCCGCGCGACCCGTTCGAGGTGCTGTCGACCGCCGACGCCCCGGCAGGCACCGCCGTGTCGGCCGCGGACCTCGAGCCGACGGCCGCGGGCGCGGCGACCTGGGAAGACGTGGAGACGGGAGTGCGGTTTGAGATCCGCACCGATGCCGGGGGCGCGTCGCCGGGTGGCGCGGCGCCGGACGCCGCGCGCGCGGTCCGCACCGATCCTGCCGACGAGCGCACGCTGTTGCGCGCGGCGGACGGCGCGGTGGCGATGGTCTCGCAGCGCGACCGGGCGGATGGCGCGGTGACGGCATTCGACCCACCCCTTGAACTGGCGCCCGCGACGCTCGAGGTGGGCGCCGAGCACCGCGCGGAGTCGCGCGCCGAGGTGACCAGACGCGCCGGCGGCTCGACGGACCACGGGCGCGCCGTGCGGACGGCCCGCCTCGCCGCGGTCGACCGCATCCGCACCCCGCTCGGCACCTTCGATGCGCCGCGCGTCGACGTGCGCTTCGAGCTCGAGGTCCCGTTCGCGCACCTCACGCGCCAGACGAGCACGTGGATCCGTCCCGGCGAGGGACCGGTCGCCGTGCGGAGCGAGGAGCGGATCCTCGTGATGCGGGTCGTGCCGCGCGAGCGGCGATCGATCCGGGTGCGCGTGCCGGGCGGCACGGCCCCCGCCGCGGCGACCGCGGGAGGTTCCTCGCGATGAGCGGGCTGCCCAGCGTGATGATCGCCATCCCGGTCTTCAACGAGGCCGACTCGATCGACCGCGTCCTCACCGCGGTGCGCTCGCACTGCAGCCGCATCCTGGTGATCGACGATGGATCCACCGACGCGACGCCGGCGCGCCTCGCGGCGCACCCCGTGGACGTGGTGCGCCACGGCACCAACCGCGGCTACGGCCGCGCCATGCAGGACATCTTCCACGCGGCATCCGCCGACCACGTGGACTGGGTGATCACGATGGACTGCGACGAGCAGCACGAGCCCGCGTCCATCCCCGACTTCATGCAGGCGATCCGTGCGGACACGGCGGACGTCGTGAGCGGCAGCCGCTACCTGCGCGCGAGCGCGCGCGACGACGACGCGCCGCGCGACCGGCGCGCCATCAACCGCACGCTCACCGCGGAGATCAACGCGACGCTCGGGGACGTGCCCGCGCGTGCGGGGCACGTCCCCGCGCTCGGCACCGGCATCACCGACGCCTTCTGCGGCTTCAAGGCCTACCGCACCGCCGCGCTGCGGTGCCTCGCCCTTGACGTGGACGGCTACGACTTCCCCATGCAGTTCTGGGTGCAGGCGGCGGCGAACGGACTGCGCATCGAGGAGATCCCGGTGCCGCGCATCTACGTCGACCTCGACCGGTCGTTCGGCGCGGAGCTCGACGACCCGACGCGCCGCATCAACCTCTACCGCGCCACGTTCATGCGCGAGCTGTCGCGCTGCGAGGCGCTGCTTGCCGCGCGGCGGGCCGGCGCCGCGGCGCGATGAGCGAGGCGGCACCCGAGGTCCTGGTGCGCAGCGCGGGGCCGGTGGCGGCGGACGCGAATTCCGGCACGGCGCTCCTGGGTCGACCGCTCTCCGAATGGCGCGCCTCGGTGCGCCAGGAACTCGGCATCCCGAGCGGCCCCGTGGCCGGGTGCGGGCACCAGCCCGAGTGGTGGCACCCGGGCATCGCGGCGAAGTTCATGTGGGCGGCCGATCGTGCAGCGCGCGACGGCGCGGCCCTTGCGTGGCTCGTGATCGACACGGACGTGCGCGATCCGGCCGAGGTGCGCGTGCCGGTCGAGGCCGACGGGCACTGGTCCGCGGCGACGCACCGGTTCGGCCCGAGGGTCGCGCCCGGCACCGTGCCCGCGGGACGCCCCGCCTTCGACGTGCGCGGGTTCGAACCGGCGCACGGCGCGCATCCCGCCCTGCCGTGCGTGGGGGTGGGGCTCGAACGCATGCGCCATGCGCTTTCCTCCGCGCGCGGCGCGCCGGATGCGGTGATCCAGGTGATCGAGGCCGTGCGTGCGTGCACGCCGGAACTCGGCGCGCCGGCCGCGGTCGTGCGGTCGTCGGCGCTGCTCGGCACCGGGCTTGGGCGCGCGATCGTCACGCACGCCGAACACGATCCACAGGCCTGTGCGCGCGCGTTCAACGATGCGCTTGCCGCCGCGCCGCGCGCCGCGCGGCGGCTCGCGACCGACGGCCCCGGCGGCCCGGAACTTCCCTTCTGGACCCCCGACGCCCACGGCGGCCGCGTGCGCGTGACCGTCGGCGACCTTCCCGCCCTGCGTGCGCGCGGCGCCGCGCTCTGGCCGCGTGCGTTCCTCACCGGCCTCCTCGCGCGCACGGCGCTCTTCGACCGCTTCGTGCACGGCACCGGGGGCGACGTCTACGAACGCGCGACCGACGCGTTCGCCCGCGCCTGGCTCGGGACCACCCTCCCTCCCTTCGACGTCGCCACCGCCACCCTGAAATTGGGGAAAATGGCGCCCGGCGCGATTTACCCCATTTTCAGGCGGGCGCGGTGGTTTGATCCGGCCGGGGACGGGCGCGGGGCGAGCGCGAGAAAGCGTGCGTTCCTCTCGCGCATCGCGCACGCACCGCGCGCAAGCGCCGAGCGGCGCGCCGCGTACCGCGCCATGATCGAGGACGTCGCGGCGCAGCGCGCCGCCGACCCGCAGGGCATCCTGCCGCCGGCTGCCACGCCGGAGGAACGCGCACACGCCGCGGAAGCTGCGCTCCGCGCCGACCGAACGTGGCCGATCGCGTTCCACCCGCCGGAGGCGGTCAGCCGCCTGCAGGCGGCGGTTCGAGCCCATCCCAGGTGAGCGGGTCGGGCCGGTAGATCCGGGTGTCCAGGCTCCACACGCGCTCGGTGAACTCCTGCCCGGGATCGATGCGCCGGTGCCGCTGCGCGGCGCCCAGCGCCACCATGGTCTTCGCGTCCAGGTTGTCGAGCATGGCCACGAAGATCGCCTCGGGGGTGGAGGGCAGCTTCGTCGCCCCGAACTCGAGCGACCCGTGGTGCGACACGATGATGTGCTGCAGCACCATGAGCGCCTCCGGCGGCAGCCGGTGGCCGGACTCGCGCCCGACCTTCGCCGCCACCGCGCTCAGCAGGACCACGCCCTTCACGGTGTGGCCGATGAGGTTTCCCTCCATCGTGTAGTTGAAGCCGCGCTCCCAGGTGAGCTCGGTGGTCTTCCCCAGGTCATGCAGGAAGAGGCCCATCAGCACGATGTCGCGGTTGAGGTCCGGGTAGAGAGGCAGCGTCACCTCGGCGATGCGCATGAGCTGCAGCGTGTGCTCGAGCAGCCCGCCGATCCACGCGTGGTGCACGCTGACGGCCGCCGGCGCCTGGCGCACGCGCGACATCAGCACCTCGTTCGAGAGATAGGCCTCCGCCAGCGCACGCATGGCCGGGTGCGTCAGCGACCCGAGGATCCGCCGCAGCTCGGCCTCCATCTCGGCGATGTCGTGCCGAGTGGACGGCAGCAGCCGCGCCAGGTCCTCGACCTCAACCTCGACGGAAGCGATCGAGTCCACGATCACCTGCACCTGGCCGTTGTATTCCTGCGCCTGCCCGCCGATCCACACGAACCCCGTGCGCGCCACCTCGGCAAGCTGCGCCTCGTCGAAGGTCCACTGGCGGATCGGCACCTCGCCGGTCGCGTCGCGGATCAGGCCCTTCAGGAAGTGCTTGCCGTTCTTCGCGGTGCCGCACTGCGGGTTCACCAGCGAATAGACGCCGTCGACGTAGGTGTGCGGGCGGATCGCCTCGACGGGCACGTGCGGGCGGCGACCGCCCTGCGGGGGCTGCCCGGACCCGGATGGCTGCGATGGCGCCTGCGTCATGGGCCGACGAGTGTACGCATCGAGGCAAGCGCAGCCGGGATTTCCGCCGCAAGTTCGGCCGCCAGCATGCCCGCGGTGCCGCCCGCGCG